>NZ_JAUBPP010000057.1:0-3867 GCF_036700765.1 Microcoleus sp. S1D4 | reverse complement strand
TTGAGTTACCTCAGTAAATGTCTTCTCTTTCTTTACTTATTTTAACATAGTTCGGTTTTTTTGCGCCGACCTACTTACTCAACCATTCAGTTTTTCCACCCGCCAGTCAACAGTCAGCAATCAACAGTCAATAGTCAACAGTCAACAATCACCTGACGGTGCAACCGAAATTGATCTTATAGATTCATAAAAATAGGTTTGACAAAGTATTGAGGAAACTAAATCGATCCTAAAAACTCCTCCTGCAAGCAATAATTAAGTTGATACCGATTCGTATTGCGGACTTAATTCCGCACTACTAACCGTTTTTATTATGATAATCGACCGGACACGATACTTATCTATTCTATTGCATACATCTGCTGTCTTCTACGCTGCATCAGTCTTGCATCTGCAGTCTCGCTATCGATCGCAGATGTATGCAATTTTGTCTCATATAGCCATTAGGAACAAGTTAGAAGGGAGTAGATTTTGTCAATACCCCTTTGTGTAGAAATATAATTGAATAATAATGATAATCAAACAAGGGTAAGGGTGAGAGAGTCCGCCGTTAGCGGACTCTCTCACCAGCAGTGATTATCATTATTAATAAGTTGTTCCCTCGACAGGCGTTGCGGGTGATCGGTAATAATAGCGGGCGTTGGTATGATCAAATGATAGAATTGACAAATAATTGAGCGATTGTGTAGGTCAACAAATATGGCCAAAAATCAAAAAACCAACCGTGACCACGCCAAAAAAACTCACAGGCCAATGGTGGAAGAAGAGGTAATCGCTTCGCAACTATCTGCATTACTAACACCAGCCATCACCTCACAAGAAAATTACTACCGCCAACTGGGTTTACGAGGGAGAATCCTCAACTTACCATTAATGGTAGCAGCAGTATTAACCTTGCTGTGGCGAGACGTGGCTGGAGTGACAGAACTCACAAGAATGCTGGCAAGAGAAGGTTTTTTGTGGTGCCGGCCTACGACAGTTAGTCAACAAGCAATGTCTCAAAGGTTTCTAAGTTTTCCTGCCACTTTATTTGAAGGAGTCTTCAAAAATTTATTACCAAGTTTAAGAACTGCTTGGTACAAGAGAAACCAACGACCTCTACCGGAAAGCATTCAATTTGCATTGACTAAATTTTCCCGAATTTGGATCATAGATAGCTCAACGCTCGAAGCATTGTTTGGCAAGCTCAAAAGCTTGGAAGATATACCAAGAGGGCAGTTGGCAGGGAAAATGGCAACAGTTATAGATTTAATGACTAGGCTTCCTGTTGAAGTTTGGTTTCTGGAAAATCCGAGAGCTTCTGATGTGAAGCTCGAAGAAAAAATCCGAGAATTAGTGCCAGCAAATACCTTGCTCTTACTGGATAGAGGATTTTATCATTTTAACTTTTGGCGACAGCTAATTGAACAAGATATTCACTTAGTAACTCGATTAAAAAAAGGAGCATCAATTAAATTAGAAGAAGTATTTACCAATAGTTACGACCTGCGAGATAGTCGGATTCGTCTGGGTTCAGGAACTGCAAAAACTCCATTTATCACCTTACGTCTGATTGAAGTTCGTTCAGACAAGGTTTGGCATTCCCATTACTCACAAGTTAAGCTAAAAGCACTATTGTCAATGAGTAAAATTACTCATGTTTTACCTGTTAACCCAATTAAAATATGACTCCATTTGTTCCTTTATTATTGAAAAAAAATTGTTCGGGACTTCTTTGAGTTCCAGGGAAAGGAGAAATAATTAGCCTGACATGAGGTTTTCGCCGTCGCTTAACAATCCCTAAATCTTGATTTTCGTCGGCGGCAAAATACTTAACTAGGTCAGAAGCTATTCCTTTTTGATAGGCAACCGAAAAATGATACATCCCCCGATAAATCATTTCTAAAGAAATACGTTCAAGTGGTACTCCTAATTCATCTGCAACCGCATCTCCTAAATCTACTAAAACCGCATAAAATAGCCAATTAGCCCAGATTTGGAGCTTGATTCCGTTTAATGAACCTGTCCATAAATAGCTGAGATTTAATAATCTTTTTACTGTACAAAATGCGTCTTCAATTCGCCAGCGTCTTTGATATAAATCTGCTACTACATAAGGGGGCAATATTTCAGGTTCTCGGACACTTGTCAGATAAGAACGCCAGGAAGTCTTAGAGCGAATCTGTACTAATCTTATAGTCAAAGCTGGTGTCTGTTTTGTGCCTGCACCTATTTTAATTATCTGGTCTTTGACATCATAAGTATTGGTTAATACCCGCTCGATTTGATATGATGCACCTTTCTTGATTCGAGTGATAAATCCAATTTCTTGCTCGATTAGTTTTGACCAAAAAGCGAAGTGATAGAATCCTCTATCCAATAACAGCAAGGTTTTTGGCTTAACTGTTTTTAGTAAATCTTCTTCCCAATTAGTATCTGCTTGTTTCGGATTTTCCCCAAACCAAATTTCTTCGGGAAGATGAGTTACTAGGTCTATAATTACTCCCATTTTTCCGGCTAATTGACCAATTGGCACATCTGATAAACTTTGTAGCTTCTTAAATAATGCTTCTAATGTTGAGCCATCAGCTATCCAGATATTATCAAAGTTTTTTAAGGCAAATTGTACGCTATCTGGTAGTGGTCTCGATTTTCTTGTTAACCATTTTCGTCGAAGATGAGGTAGTAATTCTTTAAATACTTTTTCAAATAAAATTGCTGGAAAAGTTAAAAATCTGAGTGATAATGCTTGTTGGCTAATTTCTTGTGGCTGACACCATAAAAATCCTTCTCTATTTAATAATCTGGTTAACTCTGTTACTCCTGCTACGTCTCGCCATAATAAACTGGCGGATTGCTGCCATCATTAATGGTAGTGTCAGAATTCTATCTCTTAAATTTAGTTGTCGATAAAAAGTTTTTTGGGCAGCCATTGCCGGAATTAATAAATCTTCCAGGTGATTCGCGATCACTTCATTTTCTACTTGGGGACGATTTTTTTTCTTTGCATGATCTCGGTTGATTCGTTTTTTGCGAGTCATAACTGGTTCAATTATGGCTAAACTGCTTGCCCGGTAAAGGTTTCATCCTATTTTACCTGTTTTTGTCTACCCCCTTGACAATTTGCACTTTTTCTTAACTTGTCACAAATGGGCATTCCTATTTGACAAGCGTACTAGATCCTCATGTATTACCTCCCTACGTCGTCGCAGATTTATATCGTAGGCGCTGGAGAATTGAAGATGCTTTTAACACTGTCAAAAGGCTCTTGGGCTTAAGTTATTTGTGGACTGGTTCTCTTAACGGCATTCAGCTCCAAATTTGGGGGACTTGGATATTTTATGCGCTCTTGGTCGATTTAGGTGATGCCGTTGCTGACGAACTCTCTTTACCAATAGATTCGATTTCATTAGAAATGATTTACCGGGGTCTTTACCATTTTTATGTAGCTCATCAAAAAGGTAAGGCAACTGACCCCATTCAGTATTTCGCCGCGCCTGAAAACCGAGATTTAGGTATTGTTAAATCTCAACGAAAGCCCAATGTTAAATTAATTGTTGCACCTTTCCCCGATCGACAGCGAGGCAAAAACCAATTTTTCTTTGATACATCTTCTCAAATCCCCTTGACAACTGGCATACAGGCTTAACTTATTACCAATGCATATAGCGGTTCTCAATGGTGGTGAGATATGCCCTATGCCGGATAAGCTGTTGTGCATTTAAATTGTAGATTTTGATGACAATCAAAAATTGTCAAATTCTCTCCCCCTCTCCCCTTCTCCCCCTCTCCCGCTCAATTGCCATACACAATCTACAGCACTTCCGGGTGTTATGAGGTACAATAAAAATAGATTAAAAAATACACCAATGAAAGCATATTCAATAG
>NZ_JAUBPP010000002.1:0-383359 GCF_036700765.1 Microcoleus sp. S1D4 | reverse complement strand
CTTTCTCGCCTTCTGGGCATATCTAGCATCGGGAAAAACTACCTTGCCATATTGGGGAGAGGCGGCGCTACTGGCGAAAGAAACTTTGTTGGCATCTCTAGTAGTTTTGGGGCTGTTAATTAATATCGATCGCACCCAGAGTTTAGCTCGTCAGCAAGGTTTTGACATCACTGTTAGTGGTTGGCAGTATGGCTAATTGAGAATGGTGCAAGATCTCAGTTTAAACAAATTCATGCCACCTGAAATAATCGTTCTAGCTTCTTAGTTGCTGGCAAGGGTTTACCTTCAGCTTGACAGCTTTCGATTAGTAACTCTATTACCTCTCGCGCATTGTAGATAGCTTCTTCATAAGAAGCTCCGTGAGTTACCGGCTGCATTACATCCTCAAATTCAGGCAAAAACACGACAAAGCACCGATCGCCTTCTGACCATTGGATAACAACTGTATATTTCATGGTTCTGTCTCCTCTGCTTCGATTTGCCTAAGCACATCAATTGTTTTGTTGACTAATTTATCTAAATATAGTTTAGCATCATTGTCTTGCATCCCCTCGCAGATGTACAATGGTTGGATCGCACCCCTTGACTAACAACCACAATAAAGCCATACACTCGATCCAAAACAAGCAACATCAGATAGAATTCAGTAAAAAACTAGAAAATGGAAGCAATACAACTGTCTTTGTTCTCAAAAGAGTCAGAATTAATTCCTGCCAAAAAGCAGAAAAAAGCAAAATTAGGGCGTTACGAACGCATCCAACGCGAACTAGAAGCCAATGACTGCGACCCGTACAAGATATTCATTGATATTGAATCTCAGTCGCTGCCCAAATCAGACTATACATTTGTCGATATTTTCTGCGGTGCGGGCGGCATGACCCAAGGTTTATTGCAAGCAGGTTTCCGACCAGTAGCAAGTGTTGAAATTAATCCCATCGCCTCGGCAACTCATACAAAAAACTTTCCCGATTGCCATCACTTGTGCGACGATATAAAAAACTTAAATCCCCAACAGTTGCTCGCTGAAATTGGTTCGCCAGAAGTTCATGTTGTTGCAGGTGGCCCGCCATGTCAAGGCTTCTCAGTAGCCGGGAAACGCGACCCCAACGACCCTCGAAATCGCTTATTTAGAGAGTTTGTCCGCGTTGTCTCTGAAATACGTCCTTGGTATGTTGTCATGGAAAACGTACCAGGAATATTGACTATACAAAAAGGAGCTGTTAAGCAAGCGATTTGCGAGGCTTTTGAGGAAATTGGCTATCCCCACGTTTCCGTTGCGGTGCTGGAATCAGCCGCCTATGGAGTTCCGCAAATCAGGCCGCGAGCTATTTTTATTGCTAACAGATTTGGGATGCAAAATCCCTATCCGAAGCCGCAATTTTTGCCCGAACAATACAAAGCAATTGAGTCAGCAATTGATGATTTGCCAGAGTATACTCGCATACCAGAAATTAATCACGAGTGGACTCGTCATTCTGCTGAGTATATGGAAAGACTTGCTAAAGTTCCGCCTGGAGGTTCTTTGTATGCAAGCTATGCAGATGCTTTCAAGCGACAGTATCCAGGAAAACCGAGCATGACTGTGAAAGAAAATCACGGCGGCACTCATATTCATCCTTATCTGAATCGCGTTATTTCAGCCCGTGAAATGGCTAGATTGCAAACTTTCCCGGATTCATTTATTTTTGAAGGTTCGATGAAAAAGGCAATGTGGCAAATTGGAAATGCCGTGCCGCCGCGCTTAGCAGAGTGTATCGGTTTTGCACTTATTCCATACTTGACTGATATTGCTTTGAACAAGTCTAGCAAAATTACTCTTAACCATCGGAAGCAGATTCAGCTAGTTTTTGATTGAGAACTTTTCTCCAAGTTTCAAAATCATACCAGCCACATCCCACGCAGCCTTCCTCAGCTTCTGCACCGCGCTGATGTATGGAAGGCCAGTCTTCCCCTCCTTCATACCAAAAGCTGATACCGAAAGGTTCGCCCCTTTTTCCTGTTTTGATGCAGCGTTCGCAACTTCGAGATTTTAGAAGATTGTGATTGCCTGAAGCATCCTTCTTGAGCAACTGAAATTTTTTATTTATTTGAGATTCGCTCATAGATGTCAGGTGTGGCGGCTCATTTTCTCCCCAGCGTTCCATCGGGAATCTATGGTCAATTACTAATTCATGGGCTGCTCGTTTCCTCTGTTCGATTACATCTGTATAACCAGAAACTTCGAGTATTTTTTTTACTAGAGTATCGGGTATGTTAGCAGCAGAATTTGCTGATTTTATCTCTCCTGTCCAGCGATCGCCCAAGCGCATTCCCTGACAAGTTTGACAGTACCTCTTTTCTCTTTCAATAACCAGACCGGGGCGCTTCCTGGTTCCGCGCTGCAATCCCTGAATCCCTCCGCCACCAGCATATTGACCTGATGCTATCTGTTTTCCTTCGCACTCCCGACAGTGCCATTGTTGGTCTGAAAGGAGATTCAAGACTTTTAATTGCGTTGAGTCTTGTTTTAATTGAGCTTTAATTGTGGTTGCTAAATCTTGATTGCTCACTCTATATTTTCGGCTTCTATTTCTAGTTTTTCGAGAAGATTGGAAACTGTTGTGCCTAAGCCGCTAGCCAGACTTACAATTGCAGTTATGGACGGATTTCTGACTCCGCGTTCTACTCCAGATATATAAGTGCGGTCTAAGTTAGCGCGCATTCCGAGCTCCTCTTGCGAAATTCCTAACACTGTTCTGCGTTGCCTGACGAGATCACCTAAAGCACGCAGAATTTTCCGTTTCGATCGACTCATTTGCCAATTTTCAGTCTCTGCGGACTATCCGTCTACGGACGATGTGTCACATTTCGGGGAAGTTCGCCCCCGCCAACCAGACCTATCCCCAGTGCCACACAGATGTACAATGGTGGGATCGCATTCCCCAATTCCCAACCGTGATAGAGCGCTACACCTTGCCCGAAATGGGCAACATCTGGACTGAAACCGCCAAACTCAAAAGCTGGCTGCAAGTAGAAATCGCTGTCTGCGAAGCTCAAGCCGAACTCGGCTACATCCCCGCCGCCGCAGTCGAAGAAATCAAAGCTAAGGCTAATTTTGACCCGAAACGAGTCCTCGAAATTGAAGCCGAAGTCCGCCACGACATGATCGCCTTCTTGACAAATGTCAACGAATATGTGGGCGATGCCGGCCGCTACATTCACCTCGGTTTAACCAGTTCCGATGTGCTCGATACTGCTTTGGCGCTGCAATTAGTCGCTAGTGTCGATATTTTGTTAGAACGTGTCGAAGATTTGAGCCAAGCTATTCGCTATCAGGCCCAACAACACCGCAATACTGTGATGGTTGGCCGATCGCACGGAATTCACGCCGAACCCATCACCTTTGGCTTTAAACTAGCAGGATGGCTGGCGGAAGTGTTTCGCAACCGTGAAAGATTAGTCAACTTGCGATCGTCCATTGCAGTCGGCAAAATCTCCGGCGCAGTCGGCACCTATGCTAATATCGATCCGCGAATTGAAGCCATAGCCTGTCAAAACCTCGGACTCGAACCCGATTGTGCATCGACTCAAGTCATTTCGCGCGATCGACACGCCGAATACGTCCAAACCTTAGCACTGTTAGCAGCATCGATCGAGCGTTTCGCAGTAGAAATCCGCAACCTCCAACGCACCGACGTGCTCGAAGTCGAAGAATTCTTTTCCAAAGGGCAAAAAGGCTCATCCGCCATGCCCCACAAACGCAACCCAATTCGCTCCGAAAGACTGACAGGAATGGCAAGAATTGTCCGCGCCAACGCCGTCGCAGCCTTAGAAAACGTGGCGCTTTGGCACGAAAGAGACATCTCTCACAGTTCCGTAGAACGGATGATTTTACCCGACAGTTCTACAGTAACTCACTTCATGTTAGTAGAAGCCACAGACTTAGTAAAACACCTGCTAGTCTATCCCGAAAACATGAAGCGAAACATGAACCTTTACGGCGGAGTAATCTTCAGCCAGCGCGTGATGTTAGCCTTAGTAGAAAAAGGCACGAGTCGCGAAGACGCATACACAATTGTCCAATCTTGCGCTCACGAAGCCTGGAACAAGCCAGGGGGCGATTTCTACAATTTGATTGCTAAGGACGATCGCGTTACTGCTAAAATGACGAGCAAAGAAATTGATGATTGCTTCGATCCGCAGTATCAATTGAGGCATTTAGATTTAGTGTATCAGCGCTTGGGAATTTGAGGAAAATTAACAACTACAAGAGAGCGATCGTTCTCGCGCTTGTCGGATAGTCTGACAGTCGAAGATTCCGCCGGGGGTTTCAACCCCTGTCGGTATGGCGGGCAGGAAAACAGCACGAAAAGTGTGAAAATTCCCCAAGATATGAAATGTAAAAACTCTATTAAATATGCACTGAACCGAGTTATGAAATTAAACCGATTTACCAAATATTTAATTGTATTCGCTATAACATTACTATCTACAACCGCACTCAATTATACAATATTTGTCCGCGCCCAGGAGCCGCCAGAAGTGCAATCTCCCCAATCAGAAGCAAGCCCAGTAGCGCCTGAAAGCATTTTCATGAGTCAACTTCCCAGTTGGGCGCGCCTTGTTGACATCCGCAAAGTAAATCCCAACATTCGCCTCGATATCCGCTACGCCACGGCGAACAATTTCTTGAAACGAAAGCTTTACTCTCAAGCCAAATGCGCTTTGAGAAGTTCTGTCGCTCAAAAATTAGCGCTAGTTCAAACAGATTTAGAAAAAATTGGATTGGGTTTGAAAGTTTACGATTGCTACAGGCCTTTTTCTGTGACTGAGCAAATGTGGAAAGTTATGCCCGATCCGCGCTATGTTGCTAATCCTGCTAGGGGTTCGCGGCACAATCGCGGTGCTGCTATAGATTTGACTTTAGTCGATCGCACCGGCAAAGAATTAGAAATGCCCACACCTTACGATGATTTTACCGAAAAAGCTCACGGAGATTATCAAGGCGGCAGCGCCCAATCTCGGAAAAATCGTCAAGTGCTTAAGGATGCGATGAAAAAACACGGATTTATCGGTATTACAACAGAATGGTGGCACTTTGATTCGGAAGATTGGCAGAAATTTGCAATTCTTGATATCTCGCTTGGAACAATTCCTTGATTAGCTAAGCATCAAGACCAAAGAAACCGGGTTTTTTAGTGAATCTGTGGTTTACTGCGAAAATACTTCGCAAAAAACCCGGTTTCTCGCCACCCGTACATCAAGGACTATAAACGGCGAACTTTATCGGACTCGCACATAAAATTCGTATTCATATCCCCGGAAATTTGAGTTTAGTTCAAATGTGTAATTGCCAGTAGCAGGGATTTTTCCAGTCCACTCTGTTTCATTGCCTGTATAATTATCTCCCGTCAAATCTTTGCCATTAGAAGTCAGAATTAGTGGAAAAACACCTCTCCGATTCTTAACAGTCATTGTTTGATTCTTGGCGGCTCGAATCTGGTAAGAGTGACTGCCACCGCCAATAATTCGACCTTTAACAATGGCTTCATTTCCCCCAGGCAGAAAATTAATTTGCTGGTTCACATTCACACAACTGCTTTCGGTGCGATTTTTGGCAATCCAACCGGGCGGTTCGGTAATTCGCAGCCAACCGTTTTGTTCTTCGGCGACTGAAACAAAGGTATTATTTTTGAGTTTTCCTACTATGTTGCTGCCCCTTACTTGTGGGCGCGATCGTACATTTAGCGGTGGATTCGGATCGCTGACTACAGCCTGAGTAATTTTACACCCGGAATTGGGAGGTGTGACAACTACTGGGCGAACTTTTTGCGGAGAAACTGCGACGATTTGCGGTGGTTGAAGTGCGGGGCTTTGGGCTGGTTGAGATGGATATGGGGGAGATTCTGCAACCTGGGTTTCGGCTTGCAGGGGTTCTGGTTGCAGAGATTGGGGGTTGTTCGCCGACAGCGCTGCAATGGGGTTTCCGGTTGCTGCTGGCGATTCTGCAACGGGAGGAGGGGATTGTTTCATCGCGCCAGACTGTATAGTTGCAGCAGCGACTCCCACCGCTGTTGCAAGTCCTGCTAAGCTGACTGTGATGATTTGACTGTTGGTAAATGACATAATTGACCTCTCTGTATTTATACTAATAATTTTTGTTTCGGAGTTGGGGCGATCGCCAGTTTATTTATAGTGGAAATACCTAGTGCGAGCCGCTGGGTCAGGATTTTTATCTAAAATTTCAGATGGATAATTGCCGCAATAATTTCCGTCAATATATACTGGATGCCTTTACTGATGGTAATCTTGCTTGTCATTTGCGCGCAAATCTGGCAAGGTAAGTGTTCAGCACGAGGTGTATAAAATGTCAAGATTGATTCCTCTGAGATTACAACCGCCCCGCGATCGATTGTTGGAGGAGGTGAAGCAGGAAGTTGTCGCCGCGATCGCGCAGTCTTTGCACGCTGCTGTGCTGGCTAACTTCAGCCCAGACTCGCAGCCTCTGGGTGCTAGCCGCTGTTGGGATGTGGAAGTGAAAGCCGGCAACCGTCCGAGTTTTCGCCTTCCTCCCAAAGCTAGCATTTCTAAAGTGTTCGATCGCAGCGGTGGCAAATTGGTCATTTTGGGAGCGACGGGTTCCGGCAAAACCACGACCCTGCTAGAATTGGCTCTGGTGTTAGTTTCCCGCGCCCAAAAAGATGCTAGTTTGCCTCTACCAGTGTTGTTTGAACTCGGATCGTGGAAAGCCGAATCCGGGGCGATCGCCGATTGGTTAATTGCTCAACTTCAGTACAAATATGGCATCTCTCCCGCTGCGGGCAAAAAATGGCTCGCCGAACAAAAATTGTTACCTCTCCTCGACGGTTTAGACGAAGTAGAAACCCATCGCCAAAACTTGTGCATTCAAGCAATCAATCAGTTTCTTGAAAGCGAAATTAAACCAAAACATTTAGTAGCTTGCAGCAGTTTTGAAGTTTACAAAAACTGCCAAACTCGATTTAAACTCCAAGCAGCAGTTTTGCTAAAACCTCTGACAGAAATTCAAATTCAAAATTATCTGCAAGCAGCCAGAAGCCGCGAACTTTGGTACAGCATCGAGAAGGAACCAGAATTGTTGAAACTGGCAAAAGTTCCCTTATTATTGAGCATGATGGCTTTGGCTTACGACGATATTTTAATCGAAGCTTGGAAGCGCATAACTTCAGCAGAAGAACAGCGCAAATATCTGTTAACTGCCTATATTCGCCACCAAATTAGCCGGGAAGTCAAGCAGTATCCGAGAAACAAGGAACTGCGGCCCGAACAAATTCGCCACTGGCTGGGATGGTTGGCCAGAAGGATGGAACAGCAAGGACTTCAAGAATTTTACCTCGATCGCATACCGTCTGGCTGGCTGCAAACAGGCGAGGAACGGCGCAAGTATCAGTTTGGAGTTAAGTTGCTTGGCGGGCTGATTTGGGTGATTTTGGGATTAATTTTTACCCTAGTCTCCGGGTCGATTTGGGGGTTGATTGCGGGTGCTGTTGTGGCGGTAATTAGTGTTTTCTTGCCGGGAATTCCGGGGATTGAAAGTTTTATTTTGCACCTTGTACTGTGGTCTAGCGGTCATATTCCTTGGGATTACCAGCGTTTTTTGGATGCTGCGGGCGATCGCCTGCTGCTGCAAAAAACTGGCGATCGGCGCTATCGATTTATCCACGATTTGTTACAAAAACATTTTGCTGAAATATAAATGCTTAGGTAAATCCACTGAATTTAGCATAAAACATAGATTGCTGCTAAAAAGCTTGCTGTGTATTTGTTCTTGCCTTCTTCGTTCTTTGTTCTTCCTTACTGTACTGTATCGATCGCCCGTACTTGAAACAGCATAACGAGCGATCGAATTACTGACTGTAATTAGTTTATATTTTCTGGTTCTACTCCCAAAGCCTGCAATTGTTGAGCTAATTGTTCGACACGTTGAGCTAATTGTTGGGCGCGTTGCGATTCCTGTTTCACCTGTTCTTCTGGTGTCAGATAGCGTTTGCCATCGCTGTCATACCAATACAACCACTCTCTTGTCACCCCAGAATAATTTCCCCTTTCACAACCAATTACCAAACCAATTTCTGGCATCCAAACTGGACTTTCTGACTGTAATTCATATTTGCCATTGACTAACTTGTGTACTTCCAAATGAGGTTTACGGCGGCGGCGGGAAGAATAAATAATGTAATAAAGTACACCTAAAGCTTGATAGTCCTCCAATTTGGTGCTGTATTCCTTGCGATAATTTGGAGAAACAACTTCCAGTACAAACAGCGGCAGGACATTTTCATCCCAGAGCACGTAACTGGGACGCAATTCTTCGTCGTAAAACCTTTCTACTCCTAAACTTAAGAAGGCATCAGGGACGATGGGCGGTGTTTCTGGGTGATAGTAAATACCCATATCAATTCCAAAAAACTAGTCCATTCGTTCCGACCAGAGTATCAACAAGATTGCTTTTAACAACCCCGGTATTAGTTCTTGCAGTTCATTATCCACAGGCGTTTCATCAGAATCTAACAGTTCGTCGGGTGAGGGCAAGTTCCTCGGTAAGTTGTAATGTAACATTGTGGCTTTCCTCAAAACTAATTCATATTATAGAAACACAAATTACTATTGAACAATGGAATATTTTTCAAAAGATTTGACAAAAAGAGCGAAAGATGATAGATGAGAGATTTTATACTATCCAAGTGCAAACTGTACGATCGCATCCTCATCCGCACCCCAAAAGGTTAAGATTCTAATCTGACCTCCTGCAATCATTGCTTCACCTCCTATGGCAGAAACCTTACTGTTCAACGCCCTCCGCGAGGCGTTAGACGAAGAAATGGCCCGCGACTCAGCCGTATTCGTACTCGGCGAAGACGTAGGCCAATACGGCGGTTCCTATAAAGTCACCAAAGACCTCTACGAGAAATACGGCGAACTCCGAGTGCTCGACACCCCGATCGCCGAAAATAGCTTTACAGGCATGGCAGTCGGCGCAGCAATGACCGGATTGCGGCCGGTCATCGAAGGCATGAACATGGGCTTTTTGCTGCTGGCGTTCAACCAAATATCCAACAACGCCGGAATGCTGCGCTACACCTCCGGCGGCAACTTCAAAATGCCGATGGTGATTCGCGGCCCCGGCGGCGTGGGCCGACAACTCGGCGCGGAACACTCCCAGCGTCTAGAAGCCTATTTCCAAGCAGTACCGGGTTTGAAAATAGTCGCCTGTTCGACTCCCTACAACGCCAAAGGACTCTTAAAATCAGCCATCCGCGACGATAACCCCGTTCTGTTCTTCGAGCACGTCTTGCTGTACAACCTCAAGGAAAATTTGCCAGAAACAGAATATTTAGTGCCGTTAGACAAAGCGGAAATTGTGCGATCGGGCAAAGATGTCACCATCTTGACATATTCCAGAATGCGGCACCACGTCCTGCAAGCCGTGCCCGCACTGCTAAAAGAAGGTTACGATCCCGAAGTAATCGACCTAATTTCTCTCAAACCCCTGGATATGGAGACAATTGGCGAATCCATTCGCAAAACCCACAAAGTAATTATTGTGGAGGAATGTATGAAAACCGGAGGCATCGGTGCCGAACTAATTGCTTCGATTAGCGATCGATTTTTTGACGAACTCGACGCACCAGTTTTGCGCCTGTCTTCGCAAGATATTCCCACACCTTACAACGGTAATTTGGAAAGACTGACAATTGTCCAGCCCAACCAAATTGTCGAAGCCGTCCAAAAAATGGTAGCTTTGCGAGTATAAATAGTTATTGGTAATTTGTAATTTGTTGTTGGTTATTTGTTATTTGTTATTTGAAGACCGAAAAAAAGCTCGGGACGAACTAATAACCAATAACCAACAACCAATAGCCAATAACTAATAACCAATAACCAATAACCAATAATTAAATATGCAAAAACAGCGTTCAATATTAGCCCTAATTTTTGTTTTGATCGTGGCAGCCATTACTGTAATAGTAACAATACCGACGCGGTTGGGATTAGACTTGCAAGGAGGGTCGCAACTCACGATTCAGGTAAAAACTACCCCCACAATTCCCAAAATTGAGCCGGGAATGTTAGAAGCAGTGCGGCGGATCGTCGAAAACCGCGTCAACGGTTTGGGCGTTTCCGAAGCATTAGTCCAAACAGTAGGAGAAGACCAAATTCTCGTGCAGTTGCCGGGAGTAAATGACCCGCAGCAAGCAGAACGAGTTTTGGGCGGCACCGCCAAGCTAGACTTTCGGGAACAACTGCCGGGAACAGAAGCGCAATTAGGCATTGAAAGGCAGTTGCAGCAAGAATTGCTGGCAAAGCAAAAAGAATTGAGAAACAGCAAAAATGAGGCGGCAATTAAAGAAAATCAGGCTGCTTTGAAAAGAAGCAATGAGGCGATCGCCAAACTCTACAAAAGTAGCGGACTCGGCGGCGAAAACCTCAAAGATGCTCAAGCTCAACCCACTGGTAACGAGTGGAATGTCGCTCTCCGTTTCGATACTAAAGGAGGCGAATTATTTGGGGAACTCACTAAAAATTTAGCAGGAACCGGACGGACTCTCGGCATTTTTCTAGACGAAAGAATGATCAGTTCTCCTGTCGTAGGTGTTGAATTTGCCCAAACAGGAATTACTGGCGGCAATGCCGTAATTCAAGGTCGGTTTACAGCGCAAGAAGCGAATGATTTAGGAGTGCAATTGCGGGGCGGTGCTTTACCTGTGCCGGTGGAAATTGTCGAAAACCGCACCATCGGTGCCAGCTTGGGACGAGATAGCATTCAAAGCAGTATTAATGCGGGTATCGGCGGCTTAATTTTAGTCTTGATGTTCATGGTTGCCTACTATCGACTACCAGGCGTAATTGCCAATATTGCTCTGTTAATTTATGCTTTGTTAACTTGGGCCGCTTTTGTGCTGTTGGGGGTGACATTAACCCTGCCTGGAATTGCTGGTTTTGTACTCAGCATCGGGATGGCGGTAGATGCTAACGTGCTGATTTTTGAGCGCACCCGCGAAGAGTTGCGGGCGGGGAAGACGCTTTATCGATCGGTCGAATCGGGTTTTTACCGAGCTTTTTCCAGCATTTTAGACGGCAACGTCACCACAGTTATTGCTTGTGCTGCTTTGTTCTGGTTGGGCGCTGGTTTAGTTAAAGGGTTTGCTGTAACTCTGGCATTGGGCGTGGTAGTGAGTATGTTTACTGCTATTACTTGCAGCCGCACTCTACTTTTGGTAGTGTTGGGCTTTCCGGCGCTGCGAAAACCTCAGTGGTTCTGTCCCGGTTTGTCTAAAACTGCTAATAGTTAACTGTTAACGGTTGACAGTTGACAGTTAACTGTTAACGGTTAACTGTTAACGGTTGGCAGTTGGCAGTTAACTATTAGCAGTTGACAGTTGGCAGTTGACAGTTAACTTCTTCCCTCTTCCCTCTTCCCTCTTCCTTCTTCCTTCTTCCTTCTTCCTTCTTCCATCCATCCGTTACATCCGTTACATCCGTTACAGAATCCGTTGCCGAACTTTCCTCTTCCTTCAAATTATGAAATTCAGTGTAATCAAATATCGATCGCTCTGGTGGAGTATTTCCGCCGCGATCATCCTTGCAGGTATAGTATCGATGGCGATTTCTTGGACTCGTCCCGACATCCGCGCACCGCTGCGCCCCAGTTTAGACTTTATCGGCGGCACTCGCCTGCAATTTGAACTCGACTGCACGAAACCGGAAAATTGTAAACCCATCGATCTTGCTGCTGTCCGCCAAGTCCTCGATACCCAAGGTTTAGCTGGTAGCAGCATTCAAGTTATCGGCAAAGAACAGCGCGGTTTGTCGCTGCGGACAAAAACTTTGGATGTCGAAAAGCGGACTGAGTTGCAAAAAGCTTTGAGCGAAAAACTAGGCGCTTTTGCTCCTCAATCTATTCAAATAGATACGGTTGGGCCTACCCTCGGCAAACAGTTGTTTACTTCTGGTTTGCTGGCTTTGTTGCTTTCCTTTGCAGGCATTACTCTTTATCTGACATTCCGATTTCAGTTAGATTATGCCTTTTTTGCCTTCGTTGCTCTGTTTCACGACGTGTTAATTACTGTTGGTGTTTTCTCGTTTTTGGGTTTAGTTCTAGGGGTAGAAGTAGACAGTTTATTTGTGGTCGCGCTCTTGACAATTATCGGTTTTTCTGTTAACGATACAGTGGTAATTTACGATCGCGTGCGGGAAGTAATTAAGCTAAATCCCGGACTGTCGATCGATCAAATTGTCGATGATGCGGTCATGCAGACGCTGGGAAGGTCAATTAACACGACGATGACAACGCTGCTGACATTGTTTTCAATCTTTTTGTTTGGCGGCGAAACCCTCAAATACTTTGCTTTAGCTTTGATTGTCGGCTTTATTGCGGGTGCGTATTCGAGTATTTTCATTGCCAGCACGCTGCTAGCTTGGTGGCGCAGTCGCACGGGCAACTCCATCCCCCTCCCCGCAGAAGGAATCAACCCATCAGAAGAAGTTTAACGATTGTTGGTCATCAGTCATTAGCGATCGGGCTGCTGACTACTGTTATAGCAACCGTGCAAAGACGGTTAGGAAGTTCTTATTGCACTTTCCCCATGCAGTCGATTGCAACTTCGGTCTTCCTTCTTCCTTTTTCCTTCTTCCTTCTGCTATGACTAATGAAAGCGACCCAATTTTTCAAAGAGAAGTCCAAAGGCTTCACAAACTAACAGTTTACGGCCGCTGGTTAACTGTGATATTGCTATGGATTAGCGTCGGTTCTTTCAGCATTTGGAGTTTGCGTCGCGAAATCGGTTTGTGGTTAGAACACTTCACTTGGGCCGCGGTGTACTACGGTTTATACTTTCACCGCTGGCCGACTCTCGGCCTCGGTTTGTGCTTAGGAATGACTTTAGCAGTGATAACTTGGCAAACTCGCAATGCGTTGCGAGGATTGCCCCTGCAGGAAAAACAGGGTTTAGAAAAACAAGTGCGCCGCATCCGCCAACAGGGGCCGAGTCATCCTTTGTGGAAGTGGGTTTGCAAAAATTCGCAGTAGGCGGCGGGCTTGATTTTTTAGTCTCAAGCAAGAGAAACGAAAGTTTGACAAGAAGCGGTTTAAACTGCCGAATCCCTAACTTTTATTGCTTCTTCCTTCTTCCTTGTTCCTGATGAAGTTGGACGGAAAGATCGGGGGGGGACAGCACTAATGACTAATGACTAACAACTAACAATTAACAACTAACAAATGAGGGCGGACACGCACCATCCACCGCCCCTACCAACTAACAACCAATAACTAACAATTAACAAATAACAACTAAGAGGGCGGGCACGCACCATCCACCGCCCCTACCAACTAACAACCAATAACAACTAACAACTAACAACTAACAACTAATGACTAATGACTTCTTATGTATCAAGCAAAGCGAGGCAAAATCTGTGCTGGCGAAGACTGTTGAAGCGGAATCTCGATCGCAAATTCGGTTCCTTTTCCCGGTTCCGAAACGCACTTCAATTCGCCGCCGTGTTGGTTGACAACAACTTCATAGCTAATGGATAGTCCCAAACCAGTTCCTTTACCGACCGGCTTCGTAGTAAAGAAAGGGTCAAACAACCGCTTCCGAACAGCTTCTGTCATTCCCGGGCCGTTGTCAAAAATTCTAATTATTACCTTTTTTCCCTCGGTTAATTCCGTGCATATCCGAATAGTAGGAGTCAGGTAAGTAGAGTTATTAATTGAGGATGTAGTGTTTGTTTTGTAATGACTTTGCTCGCATATTTGCGAAGAGTGAGGGCTTTTGTTTTCAAAAATTTCGTGTTTATTACACTCAACTATGGCGTAAATAGCATTAACTAAAATATTCATAAATACCTGATTTAGCTGTCCGGGATAGCACTGCACCAGCGGCAAATCGCTGTATTCTTTATGAATGGCGATCGCCTCCTGGCCCGGTTTGCCTTTAAGCTGGCTTTGCAAAAGCATAATCGTGTTGTTGATACCGTCGTGAATGTTGACCAGCTTCATTTCGGCTTCGTCTAACCGGCAAAAATTCCGCAGCGACAAAACGATATCGCGCACTCTTTCTGCACCTTGCTGCATGGAATTTAATACTTTCGGCAAATCTTCCAGCAAATAATCGAGTTCGATTTTTGCTGATTCCGCTTCAATGGCTGGGATAGATTCGGAACTGTGCTGCTGGTAGAGATAAAGCATCCGTATCAAACATTCAGTATACTCTTTCGCATGGTGTACATTGCTGTAGATAAAGCCGATAGGATTGTTGATTTCGTGAGCTACTCCTGCTACCAACTGCCCCAAAGAAGACATTTTTTCTGTTTGAATTAGCTGAGTTTGAGTGCGCTGAAGTTCCAGCAGAGCAAGTTCAAGCTGTTGGGCTTGATGCCTCAATTGTGCTTGGGATTCGCGCATCGCTACGGTTGCTAACTCGTGAATTTGCAACTGAGAAAGCAGCAATTCGTGCACGTCTAAAAGTTTGTAATTTTCCGGCTCTACCTGCACTACAATGGGTTCGTGGATTAGTTGTGGCGATCGCTCCAAAGACTGCCGCACTGCCGTCATAATTGAGGTTTCGCGATCGAGAACCAACATATCAGTTTTAGTAAAGCGGTAGAGTATCAACAAAGGCTGTTGAGAAAATAACTCCAAACTGTAGGGGCGGCTCATATGTTCAAAAAAACGCCGGCGCGAAATCATCCCTATAAACTTTCCTTGCTGAGTGATGATAATGCCGGGAAGTAAAGGGTTTGCTTGAAAAATTTGAGAAACTTCGTCACCCACACAGTCAGACTCTAGAAGAAAATCGTACAGGGTTAATTCTTGTAGAGTCGATCGCAAACCAAGCGGCGATTTAAGGGGACTCAACCCGTCAGTTTCATACACTGCTCCCTCCTTTGGTAATTGGCAGTTGTGGTTGGCTGCTGGAGTATTGCGTACTATTTGCACTGCATTTTATACTCTTTTTATAGTTAGGCAATCAACTCTACTCGGCTCGATCGCATATAGTTAATTCAGCAAGATTTTTTTTTGCTTAAATCGCGCTAATTTCACCCGAAACGATATTGCAGGTTAGATTAATTTAACAGCAGACACCCCTTTGAAACCTGACTGTAGCAATTCTAAATCAATTTAAATAACTGTTTCCCAGGAAGAGCCAGGGAACTGATGTCACTCGCTGCATTGCCTCGGGACGCAATTGGGTAGGCTTTTCCTCGCTCCAGAAGCGTTACTTTCGCTCGAACTGGTAACGAGTAGTCCTACAAATCCTGCAAAGATTACTATATTTAGTAAATTTCATCTATCCAAGATTCGACTAACCAGAATATAGCAATTATAACTACCTTTAATTTTTCATATAGTTAAAGGTAGTTCAGATTGATAGACATCCGCGACCTGAGCCCGAAAATTGCCTATTACCCCTTACTGAAAATTATATGACAATCAGACAAGAGAAGCGATAAATCGGGAGCCGATCGCCCGCCGTGACAATTCAAGCAAAACCCGTTGCGGAGAATTGCCAAGAAATATCAACAGTCATTTGGTTTCGCACAAATGCCGATCGCTCTCACCACCGGGATTGTATCGCAGGTAGTCTTCCAGCCAGCCACAGCCGACTGCGACCAATTTGTCAAGTTCCACAGATTCTACTTTAGCAGACTCAAGACTCCAAAGCTTCACCGACGCACCTTTGCGATTAAAGCTCTAGCTGGAGAAGTTGAGGGAGAAGTTGAGGGAGAGAATGCTGTCAATTTCGTCGATAAAAATGACGATCGGACGATCGCTCGCAGGAAGCAATACTTGTTCGATAAATTCATTTAATCGGAGGACTGGCGGCAAATGTTCTCGCTCGCGCCACCAATTCCTGACATTCATTTTTATTTTAAAGCTGTTGGCGAGATTGGCTGTAAAGCCCGCATACCACTGGAGGGGAGTTATTTCGGCAGTGCCAATTCCCGTGATGTCAACAAGTGAGCAGGCGGTGTTTTCGGCTTGCAAGCGACGTGCTGTTTGCACCCGCAAACTCGATTTTCCCATTTGCCGCCCGGTGAGCACGTCAAAATTCGCCGGCTTTTAATGCGTCGTAAAGTTCGCGATCTGCCGCTCTCGTGACGTAAGTAGGAGCATTCGCCGGCAAACTTCCGCCAACTTGATATTCAAATTCTGTAGCTGTCAAATCGGACAAGGCCAATAAAGGGGAAGCAGAAGCAATTAATTGTATTTTACCTAACTTTTCCTCAAGTTCAACTTCTCTTTGAGGAATTTGATTTTTTTGGGATAATTTGGCGGTGATAATTACTTCTTTTTTCCCTTGATTTTAGGCAATTCTCATGAGAAACTCTAAGATATTCATGGGATGAATGTCTGGGGGCTGGGTTTTGTTTGGTATCGCCCGCTTGCTAGAGAGAAAGGACATTTGAGGAAAGTAAGCGAGGGTTTCCATGTGCGGTTTGCCAAACGAGATGTGTTAAGTATATAAACGGTGGGCCGATCGCACTTTCAGTACAATGTCACTATTTCAACCTGTACATCCGCTGACTCTCTAACTCTGAGTGGGTGAATATCTCTACAATCCTTTGGCTGTCTGGGTTAGGAGTGTTTTAATATAGGGGCGCGCCGGCCGGCGATCTGCAGACAGTTAGCGTATTGGCACAAGCAAAGCGAAGCGGGGGAGAGTTTGTTGCTTGTTGCTCCTTCCCTCTTGGGAGAATCGAGCCACCGGAGGACAAATTTTGGGATTTCGCCCTCAAAGATGAAGAGAAAAAATAGAGCCAGCCGCAGCAATATCAACCAAAAGAATGATTCACAGACAAAAAGTTGCGTGTTATCTTTACGAGATACTTCATATACAAAAAAATTTTTTAGCTAAAAGGAGAGCAAAAAATGGAAACACCTACAGATCGCATACAAGAACCGGTGGGGACAAGAGAACTCGAATCAACACCTGTATCTAAAACAGTTTCGGCCCAAAAAGTGGCTGAGGTTAACTTTGAAACGACTCCTTTAGAAACACCTGCTTATGCTCAGCAGAAAGTTACCGTCGAAGAGTTGAAGATTAACGGCAACGATTTGGTTGCTAAGGTTAAAGAACTGATTCACGAAGGCAATATCCGCCGCATCATTATCAAAAATGAAGAAGAACGGATATTAGTAGAAGTCCCTCTGACTGTGGGAGTAGTCGGCGGAGTAATCGGTGCGGCTTTGTTTCCTGTGATTGCAGCAGTAGGTGCGATCGGTGCATTAGTCGCTCACTTGACTATCATCATTGAAAGAACGGATTAAAAAAAATCAGCGGTGAGAAGACCGGGCGGTTTCAACCGCCGTCTTCCTTTGATAAAATTTGGTTGAAGCCGCCGTCTGATCTATACCCTAAGAAACAGCTTGGTGAGCTAACTTAACTTTCCCTAAAGCCATCTTCCTGCTGTCAAAGAGTTTCATAACTCCCGAAGAAATGGTGTCGATGACATCAGGAGCACAGTAAGACAGAAACTCTTCCGACGTAATACGCTCTGCAAAAAAATCTTGAGCTTTCTTCAGGAAGTTTTCAGTTTCAGCAAAGCCGATAGATTTGATAATAAAGGTAGCTACGGGGGAGTTTTTAATATCATAGGGAGATTCTTGATTGCGTCCTATTGCTAACAAATCTAAAACCTCTTTTTCTAACTGACTTTCTAAGGGGTAGGCGATTTGTCTGTTGGGCAAATAATCCTCTAGAACCGATGTTTTAAAGCCGGGTGCGCGCAATTCTCCCATCATCGTTGAAAGGGGAATGTCGCGGCCCAAACGGTAGGAAAGAGCTTCTAAGATGGCGATGGTAATTAGTTTGATTCCGAGATAAAGTTTGGCAGCGGCGATATTTTTTCGTGTTTGGGCAATCATGTAAGTGTAGGTTTCATCGTCCGGTTCTTGCATGAACTGCTGGAAAACGAGTTCGGGTTTGAGAAAGTTTAAAAATCCTTCCATTTTTTGCAGAGATTCGCGGTATCCGCCAACAGTATAGGAATTGACATTGCTCAATTCGTGGTTGGTTTCCGGCATTAAGTTCCAGGTATTGTCTAAGAAATCAGAGGAATTTGGAGAGGCAAAATTCTCTACATCCCGATTTGATAGCCTTACAGAACGCTTGACAATTTCTACAGTTTCGGCATCAGTCCATCCGAAATCAAAATCGCGATTTATAATTACTAACCGCTGGTGCAAAAGTTCGATCGCGCTGAAACCCGAGGGCGACACCGGACGAAAAGGAATAGTAGCTTCGATGCAGGCGGAAATTTCGGCGATCGTACTAGCTGGCAAAAAAGGCTCTAAAGATTTGGCAGCAATCACAGCGCTCAAAAATTCGTTTTGGCCGCCAAAGGGCGAGAGAGCCTTACCGGGAAGGAACCCAAAGACACTGGCCACGAGCTGATACATGGTATCGTCGGGCAGTTCGGTTTCATCTTTAATAATTAACTGCGATCGCACTTCTTTGAGAAAAGGACAAAGGGCGCTGCTAATATTGAAACTTACGCCCTGATCGACTTGCACGTACACGAGGTCGTGAAATAGCGCAGCCAGCACCTCGATCGGATCGACTGACCCCCCAACCTCAAAAATGTGTTCCGACGTGTGAAAGAAGCGCCAAGGCCCTCTCATCGTTTGAATGATTAACTCAGCTATCTGTTCGAGCTTGGGAATGTCTGCTCGACCTCCCAATTGCTCGATCGACGTGACTAAGCAATCCAAACACCGTTTTTGTTCTCCCAAAAGCTCCATTTACGCACCTCCAGTGCATTCCCTGATTGTCTTGGACGCTTATTGCATGGTATCAAAACACGCTGCGATCGTGCCATGATTCGTGACTCAAAAATTGCAAATTTTAGGGTGAAAGAGGGGAGGGGGAGAGGGAAAGAGGGAGACGGGGCGAGGGGGAGAGAGGGAGAGGTAGGAAAAGGGAGCTCGGGAAATTAAATATTAAAAATTCCGCATTTGTGGCGATCGGCGGCAATTGGGCGGTTGGTATCATAAATTACAGTAAAGCTAATAAAAATTGGTAAAGTTTTGATGAAATTTTGATACAAGCTGTGGGTTGCTGACTATTCAGGTTTAAGCTGCTGCGGTGTAAATGCTGCGTCCGGCCTCAGCATAAGACTCGTAAACGTGCTGGTAAATTTCTTGACATTTGCGCTGGTACGCTGCGGTTGAGTAGCTTTCGGGCAGTTTATCTAACATTTCCTCGATCGCCACTTTAACCGCTGCCTTGGTTTGCTGTCGCCTGCGCCAATCTAACACTAATTTTTCTTGTTTGAGGGTTGACAAAAGTTCCTTGGCTACCTTCTTAACTTCCAGCTTTTCCTTCTCGGTTAAGGTGATATCTGGTTTAGTCAACAAATCAAAAATCGCCAGTTCTTCCTCTGATAAATTCTCGCCAATTGCACGTTTATCCTCAATATTTAGTTCCTGGGCAAACTCAACTAACTCGGCAAACAATGTTTCCACATTACCAGAACCAGCGTTGTATTCATCAATCATTTGCTGAAACTTATCGAGATAATTCATCCGGCTTTTGTTGAGGCGCAGCATTTGGGTTAGTTGGCTGCTAATTATGCCTTTGAGTTTCTCTGTTTCGGTGTGTTTGTAACCGGATGCAAACTGGGCTTTGAGGGATTCAAAGTCAATTTTGCTGAGGTCAATTGGTTGATTTGATGCGGGAATGATATAATTTGAAGTGCCGATGGATTTGTCCAAAATTTCCTCAACAGCGGCTTTGACTTCGGCAATATCCACCTGTGGGGTTAGACTTTTGATGCGCTTGGTAATTTCAGCAAAAGCATACAAACTAGGATTGAAGTCGCCAGATGCTGGGTCTGGGAGAATCGCTTTGTAGAGTTTGTTAACGTTCTGAGTTAGTGCTAGATATCGCTGTTTGGAATCGTCGTTTATCAGGATAAGTTCGACAGCATCATTCCACAGCTTGGTAAGGGCGAAAGCTTCGGTGGCGGCTTGGATTTTGTTAAAATTGATGCCGCGTTGGGTGCAGAATTGTAGGGTAAGATCGATCGCACTTCTCAATTCATCGACTAAGGCGGCTTTCGATTGTACCGGCGTGTCGCCTTCGGAGACATCACCGCCGGATGCGGAACCATAAATTGCTAGGGCTTTTTGCAAGTCGCGGAAAACGCCGATATAGTCTACAATCAGCCCGTTTGTCTTTTCCCCAAATACGCGGTTCGCCCTGGCGATGGTTTGCATGAGGGTGTGGTTTCGCATCGGTTTGTCGAGGTAGATAGTGGAACAACTGGGCGCGTCAAATCCTGTCATCCACATCGCGCAGACAAAGACGATTCGCAGGGGGTGATTCGCATCTTTGAATTTATCGTCTAATCCTGGTTTTTCCTTGGCGAGGCGTTGGCGGTGGGGTTTGATAGTTAAGCCTTTTTTGTTAAAGATTTCTTCCTCATTTTGGGAAGAAGAAATGATTACCGCCATGTCGGTTTCGGCGATGTATTGAATCTGGGCGGTTAGGTTTTCGTGTTCGGTGGTGTTGGCGGTGATGAGTTGGTTTTGTAATTCGGTTAAATACTGTTGCCAATAGTGCTGGACTTTGTTATACATTTTAACAGCAGTAAAGCGATCGATGGAGACAACCATTGCTTTACCTTGGTAGCCGCGCCCTAAAAAGTGGGCGACTATATCTTGGGCGATTTCGTCTAAGCGTTCATCTCGCGTTATTAGGTGCAATTCCCGCGCAAATTCGCGATCGACTTTATTCTCTTGGGCCTCATCTAAATCTGCTGATTCTATCGCATCGGCTATCTCTTCATTGAGTTCGCTATTGGTGAGTTCTAGTTGCGGGATACGGTTTTCGTAGAACAGGGGAACTGTTGCGCCGTCTGCGATGGATTGGCGGAAGTTGTAGATGCTGATGTAGTCGCCAAATTCGCGCCTGGTGGCTTCTTCTCCGACGAGTAAGGGTGTGCCGGTGAAGCCGATAAATCCGGCGTTTGGTAATGCCGTTCTCATGTTGGCGGCGTAGCTGTCGTATTGCGAACGGTGGGCTTCGTCGGCGATGACTATGATATTATGGCGATCGGAAAGTTGGGGGTAGGTTTCGCCTTTTTGGGTGCGGAATTTTTGAATTAATGTGAATACATAGCGGTGGTCTTCTGTCAATAGTTGTTTGAGATGTTCGCCGCTGTTCGCCCTGACTGTTTTTTCGGGTTCGGTGACTGCGCCGGTTTTGGCAAAGTTTTTATATATTTGGTTGTCTAAGTCGTCGCGATCGGTGATAATTATAAATGTCCAGTTTCCGGTAATTGTGCGGTGGATTTTCTGGGAAAAGAACTGCATCGAGAAGCTTTTGCCGCTGCCTTGGGTGTGCCAGAAAACGCCGAGTTTGCCTTGATTTTCGCGGATGTTTTCTACGGCTTCCAGGCAATTGTTCACGCCGAGATATTGATGATTTTTGGCTACGAGTTTGATTAGATTGCCTTGTTCTTCGCTAAATATGGTGAAGTTTTCGACAATATCTAAGAGTTTGGTTTTGTCGCAAGTGCCGCGAATTATGGTTTCGAGGGAGATGATGCCTTGTTCGCCTTCGCTGTTGATTTTTTTCCAGTCTGAGAAATACTCCCAGGTGGCGGTGAGGCTGCCGATTTTGCTGATGCTACCGTTGGAGAGGATAACGATGCTGTTGTACCAAAATAATTGGGGAATTTCTTTTCGGTAGTCGCAGAAGTTATTTTTATAGGCTAGTTCGACTCTTTCTCTGGAGGCTTTGAGTTCGATAAATATCAGGGGAATGCCGTTTATGAAACCGATTAAATCGGTGCGGCGGGTGTACATTTCCCCGGCAATCCAGAATTGGGAAGCGAGGAAAAAGTCGTTGTTTGTGGGGTTTTTCCAGTCGATGACGGTGACATTTTCGGTGATTTCTTCGCCGTCGTCGTTGCGGTAGGTGACAGTTACTCTATCTTTGAGGAGGTGGTAAATTTCGCGGTTGGCGTTGGCGAGGGTGAGGGCGTTTCTGTCGCGGATTAGTTGTTCGATGGCGAGGTTAATTGCTGGTTTGGGGAGGTGAGGATTGAGTTTTTCTAAAGCTGGTTGTAGTTTGGAGATGAGGACAACTTCGCTTCTGGTTTCTCGCCCTAGGTTGCTGGTGCCGCTATTCCATTCGCTGTAGCAGTTGGCGGTGGTGTAGCCGAGTTTTTCAAAGAGGGCGACGGTTTCGAGTTCTAGGGCTGCTTCTGAGTTGGGGTGGGGTTGAGTCATGCGGCTATTTCTCCGGTTTTGATGTCGAGGTTTTCTACGTCGATTTCGCCTGAGATGAGTCTTGGAAGGAGTAAGTCGCGGGTTTGGCGGAGGTTATCACTCCTTTTTAATAGATTCTTCTTGAGGACAAGTAGCGGTTTAACAAACAGATTCAAATGTTCTAATATTTTCTGAGGTGGTATAACTACTGGCCGACCATGAATATCATTCCTATTTAGTGTTGGAACTGCTGCACCAGAGTTATATTGTTCTAGCTTCAAATCACTCAATAAATAGAAGGCATAAAGCGGTGTAACCCGACGAAATTCTTTTACCCACAGGGTTGTATTTAGAGGCCAAAAATCCTTATCAATATAAATTACAGTTCCTAGAGAACCACTTCGCCCAGTTACTACACCAGGCGCTTTTACTTTAGCTTCGTTATGAGTTCCGGTAACTCCCGTTGAGGCATAAATTGGAATATTACCCTCTTTACGCTGTTGAGTTGGCAAGTCGAACCCTCTCTGGAGAATTAGCGCGTCATCTAATCTGCCAACCTCCCAGCCTTCAGGAATCAGCCCTAATTCTGAATCTACCATCTGCACCTGTTCGTGGCCGGGAAAGCGGAATTTGACGAACCACTCGCGGTAGATCGATCGCGCCATCTCCTCCAATATCTCAATCCGCCGTGTGTTATTCTCGATTAGGCGATCGTACCCTGACAGAATCGCAGCAATTTTCCGCTGGATCGGGAGTTCATGCACTTCAATTTCAAGATTTCCAAAACTGCTTTTATTTACATTTTCACGGCCAGAAGCAGAGCCTGCGTTTAAATGTTTAACATGAGTAATATATGTTTTCAGTAAATAGTAAATATATATTGGCTCGTATAGAGATTGGTCAACAATAATGCTGTTAAGTTGCTGATTTGTAAAACTAGGTTTACTCGTAAAGCACATTTTTCCTATTGTTCCGATACAAACGACACAGATAGAATTTTTAGGTAGCAACTTTCGTTTCTGGTAGTCACACCCTTCATCAGATAAGGTCATTTCAGTTTTAAAAATGTATCGTTGATCGGGACTTATATCTGATGGTTTGATAAAAGGATATTTACCACCAAAATATTCTTTTTGTTGAGTAGGCGGTGTTGTTCCAGTTACGACTTCTCCTAAATCTTTAATTTTTACTGTTTGTCTTGTGTGTTCTAACATCATACTTAAATTTGCTCCAACAATATCATTACATTCTCACCAATTGTTTCCTCCAACCCCCGCGCCTCAACATTCAAAATTTCCAACTCCTCATTAAACTCCTCCAACCGTTCCACAAAATCAAAATCATCCGCCTTTGGTATTTGCTCTAAAAACGCGAAGTTAATTCATAATATCATACCTTTTTATTCCTCATCCAACTCTGAAAACAGCGATTCTAAGTCCCGATATCCACTCACGACACGAGCAATATCAATTCCATCTTCCCTGGAATAATAAAAAATGATATAATCGTCAACAATAAACCCTCGTAAACTAGGAGATAGCTGGCTATATTTTTTTCCCATATTAGGAAAACCAGCCACAACTTTACATCGCTCTCTAATTCTATCAAAAAGCTGACTAGCAGCACTGGAATTATTCCGAGCAATATATTCGCAAATTTCATTTAAATCTCGAATCGCATCATCAGAGAAAGAATAGGTACTCATAGTTGCGACTAAAAATCAGAGCGAATTTTCTCCTGCAACCGGGCAAAAACTACCTCGCCATCAGTTACTTGTCCTCTGGCGATTTGCTCAGTACCACTAGCAATTTTTAGCCTCAATTCTTCTAAACGCTTCTGTTCGGAAGCGCGATTTTGCTTTTCTAGCAATTGCAATGCTTCACTAATCAACTGCTCAATACTGTTATATTTCCCCCCTTCTAGTTGCGATTTAACATAGTTTTCCTGTTCAGTTGTTAAGGTTATATTCATTGTCTAAGTGCCTCCAAAAATCCTTAAATTAGGTGAAATCAGATAACGACTCATTTTCTATTTTGACGTGCTTGTTTAAATTTCTCTCGCATCCTCGCAACAACAGCTTCCCCATCTAATCCTTCCCCTCTATCGAGTTCTGCAATCCCTATATCAATCTTCTCCCGCGTTTCCTTTATCCATTGTTCGTACTCACCCTGAAGCTTTTCTAACAAGCGAAAAGCCGTATCAATCACTTCCTCCCGATTGGCAAATTTCCCACTCGCCACTTGAGACTGAATAAATTGTTCGTGTTCGGGTTTTAAACTAATACTCATGGTAACTCCTACAAGTTCAATAATTGCGCCACATTCTCACCAATTGTTTCCTCCAATCCCCGCGCCTCAACATTCAATATTTCCAACTCCTCATTCAACTCTTCCAACCGCGCGGCAAAATCAAAATCCTCCGCCTCCTGACGTTGGGCCACCCCCACATAACGCCCAGGATTGAGACTCCATCCCTGCGCCTCAATCTCAGCTAATGTTGCTATTTTACACAACCCCGCCACATCCTGATAAACCTTGTCTGGGAAAGTTTCAATCAGCATTTCGGCATCAGCCGTCAACTCTGCTTTTTCCCCTCGGTACAGCCGCACAATATTTGAGATAAACTCAATCTGTGCTTCGCTAAACTCCCGATGGGCGCGGTCAATTTGCCTGTAAATATGCCGCGCATCCACAAACAATACTTTATCTTTGCGAGGGCTTTTCACCTTCCGCCTGTCAAAAAACCACAGCGTACAAGGTAAAGTCACCGTATAAAAGAAATTAGAACCGATCGCAATCATCACATCCACCGCCCCGGTTTCTATCAACTGGCGGCGAATCTCCAACTCCGAGCCCCGCGCATCCGATGCCGAGTTTGCCATCACAAACCCCGCCCGTCCGTTCCCATTCAAAGCAGTATAAAATAGCTGAATCCAGAGATAATTTGCATTGTCGGTAGTCGGCGCGCCAAAGGGATAATGAGGGTCGCCCTTAATCTTTTCTCTGTCAACTCCATTCACATTAAACGGCGGATTCGCCATCACAAAATCAAACTCACCCACGCTGCTGTGAATATCTTGATAATAAGTGTTACCTTCCCGGATATTTCGCAAACCAGAAACCCCGTGAACTGCCAAGTTCATCTGGCATAGTTTCACAGTTCCGTCTACCTTTTCCTGACCGTAAACACTAATAACTTGATTCGGGTCAAATCCTAACTTATTCCTCACCCGAATTGCACTCTGTACCAGCATTCCCCCAGCACCGCAGGCAGGGTCTAAAATTCGCCCGCAATTCGGCTCTATGACCTCGACAATCAGCTTTACTAGGGAAATTGGAGTAAAAAACTCTCCGCCTTTCTGCCCTTCTTTCTGAGCAAAATTTCCCAGGAAATACTGATAAATTTCCCCAAAGGCATCCTCAGTAATATTTGCTCTGGGAATCCGATTTAAGATTTTCAACAACTCCCGCAGAATCGGTTTTTCCAAGCTGTTGTAATTTCTAGGCAAAGCGCCGCCCAGTTCTTCGTTCTCATCGGCGATCGCCTTCATGGCCGCATTAATCGCCCCGCCAATATCCTCTGCTTCCGGGCGATCGAGCAAATAATCAAAACGCGCCGTTTCCGGCAAATAAAGCGCTCCTTTTGCCTGGTAATCCGCCTTACCCACGGTGCGCCGCCTGCTGCTGGTGCCGGCTGCAATTTGCTGTGAAACCAGGGCAAATTTATAGTCAGCGTAGAGCAGAAAAACCAACCCCAAAACGGGGACGGAATATTCCGAAGGCTTGAGTTTGGAGTTGGCCCTGAGTTCGTCGGCTGCTTCCCAAAGGCGTTTTTCGAGTTCGGTATAGTTGGCTGGCATTGTTGGCGTTATTTTCCCAAGTTCTTGATGGATTTCCTCGTCTTCGGCAACAACAAACAGCACCGCCTCGTACAAACTCTTATTTTAGTTGAGAGATGGGGCGATCGCATCAAAGCTTTGAGCATCGGAATTAATATTACCCGAAATCAGGAGACGGCCCCGAAATCAGGAGACGGCCCCGAAATCAGGAGACGGCAATGCCGTTTCCCTACAATATTATTTTGGGGTAGGGACACGGCATTGCCGTTTCCCGAAAAGTCACGGCTGGTACACGGCATTGCCGTTTCCCGAAAAGTCACGGCTGGGACACGGCATTGCCGTTTCCCGAAAAGTAAATGAATTTTCAGCTTTTAGAGAGATGCAAAAAGTCGCCCGATCGCTACACTATTAACTAGGAACTCAGCAATTTGGGAGACTAGGCGGCGTGAAATTCGTGTCCGACCCGCGAATAACAGTCAAAATCAGCAAAATGAACGAGCGGGTGCGGTGGCAAGAACAGGCGATAGTCGATCGGGCGATCGACCAAACTCGGATTGTTTTAGAAACTCAAACCAGCGACTCTCCAGAGTTTTCATTTTTAGTCGCAGGCGACAGCGGCACGAGCAACCACCGCGGCCACAACCCGCAGCGGCAGATTGCCCAGCAAATGCTCTCGCAGCGGGAAACTTGCCGTTTCGTCCTCCACACGGGGGATGTAGTTTATCTCGTCGGTTCCAGCGAATATTACTTGCAAAACTTTATTCGCCCCTACCGAGAATTTATCGTCGGCGGCGAGCATCCTTCTCGGATTGCTTACGATCGCATGGTGTTTAACTTTCCGTTTTTGCCAGTACCGGGAAACCACGACTATTACGACTTGCCCGTAGTCTACGGCCTGCTGTCGGCAACAGCTTTGCCGCTGCGGAAGCTGTTGGGCACCAAGTTGGATCTCGATGTTGGCTGGCACGGTTCCGATCGCGGAAATGCCTACGCTAAAGCATTTCTCGACTACCTGAGGGCTCACAAATTGCCGGGAGAACTCGATCGCCACCTAGACACCCACTACACCGCCAGCACCAGCACAGGCCGCTGCATCCGCTACCAACCCGGAAGCTTTACCCGCTTACCCAACCGCTATTACACCTTCCGCAGCGGCGGCATCGACTTCTTCGCCCTCGACTCCAACACCTTCAACGAACCCTTGCCGCTGCCGAAAACCAAACAAGGCGACATTCGCCGCCGGAATTTGGAAATCGAGCGCCAGCAGTTGGAACAAGAAAAATTGGCAATGCTGGAAATGTGCGATCGGCTAAACCCCGAAATTCCAGAACAAGCCGAACAGCTAGACGACTTGGGCGCCAAATTAGCGCAAGTTGACGAAATGCTGATGGATATTGACAAACAACTGTCCTCCGACAAAACAGCCACCGACGTGGAACAGCTCGAATGGCTCGAAAGGCGACTGATTGACTCTTGGCGCGATTCAGACGTGCGGGGGCGGGTAATTTACCTGCACCATCCCCCCTACGTAACCGAGGCGACAAAGTGGAATCAAGCTCAAACTTTGGCCGTGCGGTTGCGGTTGCGCGAGGTACTCGACGGGGTGCGCGATGCAGTTGGAGAAGTGGCGGGCGGGCGATCGCTAGTAGATTTGGTGCTGACCGGCCACGCCCACTGTCTGGAACACCTGAAGACTGGGGATACCGGACACGGCGACTCTGGGATTAATTGGATTGTTTGCGGGGGAAGCGGTCACAGCCTGCGCCGCCAGCGCCCGGAAGGGCCGGTGTTGGAGGAACCATCAAGTCCTGAAGCTTATCGGTTGGGGCGCGAACCGGGTGTCAAAACAGCCGGCCGGCGGGTAGCGGAATCTTTGCTATTTGTCGGCCGCAGCGGTCAAGGTTCCCACAAACGCCGTCCTTATTCGTGTTTGCGGATTGATGTTCTTGACGGGACTCCCCCCAAGTTCCGAGTCACACCTTTGGTTGTCGAACGATTTGAGGGCAAATGGCAGGATATCGCGATCGAACCTTTTGTGATTTAACTTTGTTTCTACGTTCGATGGTTCCGACTTGGGCGATCGGACTTTTATGAAAAACTGAGTCCGAACGATCGAACTAATTGCATTGTTGGCGATCGGGATTGAGTTTTGCCGAAGCAAAAAGCTTAATTCCTAAGTTTGAAACTCTCAAAATTCTGTCTCGCACTGGAAAAATTTTAATCTTTGCACTCAACTTAATTCAGGAGAAAAATTCAATGATTGCCAACTTAACCGCCACCGGTTGGGAAATTATTTATCACCGCGCCCACGCTTTGCTGGCCGCCCAACTTGGCGGACAGTGGAAGCGCTCGAAATCTCCGATTCGCCTCTACGAAACCATAGCCGCGATTTCCCACCACGACGATTTAGAAAAAGAGTGGGAAGAGCATATTTTGACTGAAGCCGGCGCGCCCTTTGATTTTACCTTGGACACAGAAACTTCAGTGCCTAAAATGAAAGGATTGACGGAGACTTCTATATATCGGGGGCGGTGGGTAGCAATGTTGACTTCCATGCACATGAGCTATCTTAATGAAGGAAAGCGGGGAGAGTCGAAGGAACTAAACGATTTTTTGGACGAACAACTCGCCAACCAAAAAAAATGGCGCGAGGAGTTGAAAATTTCTAAAGAAGAGGCAGAATCAGCTTATGCTTTTTTCCAGTGGTGCGATCGGCTATCATTAATTCTGTGCAGCCGCGAGTTGCCCGCCGGAGAACGATCTTTAGAAATTAGTGTCGGCCCCGACGGAAAGCGCTACGATATTCTACAGCACAGCAACGAACTCGTAACTGTAACTCCTTGGCCTTTTGAAGACGATAAGTTTACGGTGAACGTCGAAGCGTGCCGCTTAGATAAAGTCAAGTTTGACAGCAATGAGGAAATCAAAGAAGCGCTGGCAAAAGCTCCGCGCGAAGTGTTAGAGTGGACTTTTGTCAAGTCTTAATCAAACCTTTGAAAAATAGGTGAGGTTTGTTTTCGGAGTTGCTCGTTACCAGGTTGCTCGTTACCAGGCATTGCTCGTTACCAGGCATTGCTCGTTACCAGGCTCTGCCTGGTAATGCAGATCCGGAGGCTCTGCCTCCTTCTTTCTTGCAACTTACAAAAGAGAAGACTGTAGTAGTTGTTTAAGTTATTAAGTTTTCGCTCCCAAGAGCGATTTATGGGGTCGAAACTTCGATACAAACGGAAAAAAATCGATGATTTCAATTCAGCCATTACCTATTACCAATTACCGATTATCAACTATGAAACGTTCAGCCTGCCTAATCTTTAATCCCGTCGCCGGCAACAGAGACCCAGACCAAGACTTGGCGATAATTCAGGATATTTTAGAGCCGTTTATTGACTTAGATATTGTGCTGACAACGCCAGAAATAGACGCAGATCAACTCGCCCACGAAGCAGTTGCTAGGGGAGTTGACGAAATTATTGCTTCTGGGGGCGACGGCACACTATCAGCAGTTGCTGGGGCGATTGTCGGCACAAATATTCCTTTAGGAATTATTTCGCGGGGAACAGCAAATGCTTTTGCTAATGCTTTAGAGCTTCCGAATACAGTTGAAGCCGCCTGCGAAACTATTTTGGGAGGGTTGAGGCGGGTGGTGGATGCGGCGACTTGCAACGGTAAAATGCCGATGGTTTTGTTAGCTGGCGTGGGTTTTGAGGCGGAAACTGTCGAATTAGCCGATCGCGACATGAAGAATCGCTGGGGAATGCTGGCTTACATTCTGTCGGGAATTAAACAGTTAAACAATCTAGAAAGATTTGAAGCAGAAATCGAGACAGAAGATAAAATCGTCAGCGTTACTGCTGTAGCCGTCACGGTGGCGAATGCAGCGCCGCCTACTTCGATTTTAGCTCAAGGCCCGGCGGGGATTATTTTTGATGACGGCTTGCTGGATGTGACGCTGGTTGCGCCTGAAAATCAAGCTGGGGCGATCGCAGTTTCTTATCACCTATTGCAAACAGCTTTGACTGGCAATCCGAGCGATCGCGACGACATAGGTTATTTTCGCGCCAAAAAAGTAAAAATTAGTGCCGATCCGCCTCAGAAAGTAGTTGTAGACGGTGAAATATTCGGCATGACTCCGATTACTATTGAGTGCGTTCCCGGAGGTTTAACTATTTTTGTACCGCGAGTTGAAGAAGAGCAAGCAGTGGAAAAACTCACCGGTTTAGCAGATATCGAAATTACATTGAAGTAGAATTATAGTATTTCGAGTTCTCATATGAGGTGCTGTCGGGCATAGGGCATAGGCCTCCGTGGGCATACCTCACAACGCGATCGAACCGCTATAGCTTTTAGACAAATCCATAATAAGGTTTGTAGTGAGGACTTCAGTCCTCAGAACTCAAGTGTTAGCGAAGAAGGACTAGAGTCCTCACTACGAACCTTAATTTTTATGCTTCTAAAATTTGGCGAATTCGGCGCTCTAAACCCACATTCAGCAGATGTGATTCATCTTACTGGTATTTTTGAAAAATCAAAGCCAGCATTTTTTTAGTCTAACCTTTTTAAGTTTAATTTCTATTTTGTGTGAAAATTAGTAGACAATATCTCAAGTTAAATCCAGGTGTTTTTCTGTGACAATGACTTGCTCAATTTATCAGACAATACCTTCCAATAAATCCAGAGGTTTTTCGACCATAATTATTATGTTGATAAAGTTGATTGGCTAGACAAGTATCTCAATTTGACTTCAAATCCCCCTGATTAAATAATCAGATAATATTAACGACAGACTGTCCCTAAACAAGAGAGAATTTTTCGATGTTCTACCGTTAAATTGCTTCTACTCTCTGAGGATTTTTTACGAAGACACTTGAAGTAAAAAACAACGGATCTTTCAGCAATTTAAATCCTATTTCTGTAGATTGTTGGGCTTTGTATTCTTTGAGTACGCTCTCCTTACTCAATTCATTCTTGTCAATAATGTTTGTTGCTAAAATAAATCTTCCTGCCCAGTTTTTCAGATTCACTTACTTCTAATTTAGTCTCTAATTCACCTGTTATTCGATAATTTATTTGAGTAGTTATGACCAATTTACTGGGTCTACCTGATTGCTCATATTCGGCTATTTTTTGATAAATAATATGGTTAATTTTATGATATTTGAATGAATTTGATAATTTTTCGAGAGCCATTTTAGCATTCGGTTCACAAGCAACATTTGGCTGGGATAGCTTGCGTATAGAGGTTGATGCTTTTTGTTTTTCTACTTGCTTATTTACTTGTTCAATACTAGATTTTTTCCTCGCTTCACTTTCTACGATTAACCATTAACCATCTTTGCTTGACTTCTCCATAATCACTTTCTTTTTCGACCATTTTATATCCTGATATTTCACTCTCTGTCCATTGGTGAGCTGCGATATTTAATATTGCCTCCTGAGCCATTTTTATAGTTAAAGGAACTCTAGTTTTCCATTTCATTTATCTCATAGCGATGATATTATCTTTGGTATACAAGGCACTATCTGCTACATTTACTCCTTCAAAATTCCAGGACTTTTTGAATTCTTTTAATCGCTCTACAAATACACTTTTGTCATCGATATTTCCTGAGTCTATTTTTAAATATAATGGTACATCTCCATCTCCTGTACAAATCATGTCAACAATAAATTGCTTGAGGTCTGGTCGATGCTCCCTCGAATATCCATGTTTGAGTTCTATGGTTTTCATCTCTGATTCATGCGATGATTCTTGAATTTTCACTTCTGACTCAATCTTAACGGCTTATTGACTCCTTTTTCTGACGGCTTTGCGTACTCCCCATGTACATACATTGAAGTTCCATCCAAATGAATGCTCTTCATTTTTACTTGAAATTTTTCGGCAGCTTTTATAGCGATTGTTGTAAATAGTTGTGTTGTGCCTGCTGCATAATATTTGTCTAAGGCTCTGGCTAATTGGTCATCATTTAAATCTGATGGTAATACTCCTTCTCCAATCAGATGTGATGTTGCTTTGCCGACAAAAAATTGTTCAAATAAGTATCAAGGGGCGCTCAAAAATCCTAATCCATTCAAAATCATTGCTTTCATTACTTGTCCGGGAGTTAGGAGTTCTTTTTCTTTGATACCGATTTGTTTATTCACTAATTCTACCAGTTCCATTTCATCGATAATTTAGGCTATTATTCCTAAACGATCTATGTTGAGGACTTTTATTTCGACTGGGGGCTGATTCCTGATTTTTTACACCTGTGTTCCTGACTCTATTATATACTTTTGGAAATACTTGATACCGTTGCTATATGTTGATTTCATGGCTTTATGCCGACAAATTTAAAACTATTAAATTTGTCTAAATATCTGCAAAATGTGGGTTTTAAAGTCCGCAGGCGCGGACTTTCTTATTCGGGTACCCGAAATTCAAAACCACAATCAAATTCAAATTAGTTTGTAGCGAAGACTTCAGTCCTCAAAAGTTTACAAACTTAGGTCATTTTACCGAAGATGATATCAAGGAGTAGTGGTCGTAGTTTGTGGCTGCATTTGCTGTAGCTGAAGTTGTTGCTGCTGAAGTTGAAGTTGCTGATTTTCAACATTTATTTGTCGCTGTCTGTCTTCAAGTTGCAAGCGTCTGTCTTCAGCTTGCTGCTGTCTGTCTTCAGCTTGCTGCTGTCTATCTTCAGCTTGTCTTTGTCTCTCTAGCTGTCTGTCTTCACGTTGCTCTTGTCTGTCTTGACGTTGTTCGCGAAGCTGTCTGAGTTGATTTTTTCGCTCAAAATCTCCTCCCAAAAATAAGTTTTGAAAAGCGTTGATGGTTGCTTGAAACCCAGTAAAAACTCCGCTAACAGCGTTGATCCCTGTTGCAACTCCTATCACTGGCTGCAAGAAACTGTTGATATTGTCTCCTACCCTGGTATAGCCCGATCGCGCTACGAGAATCACATCATTGTTGCGGAGAACTGGGTTATTGTCAGGATTCAACCCTTGAGCAAAATCCACATCGATAGTGCGGCGAGTAACAGTACCGTTGGGGTTCAAACGCAACAGTTCCACCTTGTCTTTTTTCGCCCGCAATTGATTGAAACTGCCTGCAGTCAGCAAAGCTTGGTGCAGGGATGTACTGGGTTTAACCAGTAAAGCTCCAGGCCTGATTACTTCCCCCACAACATTGATGCTAATCGCGTTTGGAGAGAAACTCGTACTTCCGATTTGGGAAACTTCAGTCAAGTCTACAGTAGATGCTGTCGGGATAATTACGCTATCACCTTCTTGCAGCAAAATATCTTGAGTAGAGTCGCCTTTTTGCAGCAAATCCCACAGATTTACCATGATGGTTTGTTCGTTGCCGCCTTTGACTTGGCGGCGGATTTGCACGCGACGGATATCGGCTTCTGTAGTGATACCGCCGGCAATTTTGAGGGCTCTAGTTATTGTTGGCAAGCCCACAACCGCCCCTTGCTGCTGGTCGATAGATACAAAACTCAACTCTGTTTGTTGGTTGGTCGATCGCACATCGGAAGCAAATACAGTATAAGGCCCTGGCCGGTTCACTTCTCCAACAATTACCACACCAATTGGTTTAGTAATATCAGCGGAAAAATTAGCACTGGCTCTTTGACGGACTTCTTGAGTATTGAGGGCACTTGCTGTCGGTACAAAAATTGTATCGCCATCTCGGATCGTGACATCTTGGCTCAAATTTCCCGTGTCTAAAAAATCCTGCAAATTCACAGTAGTAACTTGCTCAGCACCTCCTGTGCGGGAACGGCGAATTTGGACGTTTCGCATATCTCCTGCTGACGTCACCCCTTTTGCAAGTTGCAGCATTTCCATCAAAGTCGGAAATTTTACTCCTCCTCCGCTTCCTTCTCTGGCGGGATTAATTTTGTAGGAACCGGGGCGAGTAACTTCACCTGCAATACCTATATTTAGGGGGCGAGCGAGCATCAGAGTCACGGTGACAACGGGAACATTAATGAAGGGTTCGTAGCGCTTGGTAATGACGTTAGCGGCTTGTTGCAGCGTCAATCCTTGAATTGAGACGCTGCCAATGATTGGCAAATTGAGCGTCCCGTCAACTAACACTTGATATTCTTTGCTGAATTCTGGAACGCCGAAGATATCTAAAGCAATGCGATCGCCCGAGCCTAAAGTATAAGCTGCTTCTTGTGTCAGCGCACCCGAATTGCCTAAAGGCAAACTCGAACCCGGAGGTGGTGGAGGCGGTACTCTCGGTTGGTTTGGGTTCCTAGCGGGCGCAGGATTTCTGACGGCAGGCAACTGAGCTATACTGGGCAGCGAACTCAATAGCACCAGGAGTGCTGACAAACTCAGACTTGTAGCGGTTTGAATGGTATGTTTCATCTTTCTTTCCTGGTTGCAGCCTGCCATTGAACAAGAGCAATTTAGCTAGTGGATTTTAGTTTATTTTCCCTGCTGTCCAGTGTAGCCTCGCTTCGCTGCAAAATCCACAAGTGCAAGCATAAAAATTGTACTATCGCACTTAACTATTTTGCCCCTTTTTTGTAAAGAAAGTGTAAAGCCCGCCCACTGTTCTCAGGATTAGGATCTCGTTTGAGCAAAATTTTTCATACATAACTCGCGATACAAATCAACCCGCCACAGAAAGGGGATAGGAAAAAACCACCCTGATTTGAGGTAAAATGTTAAATAATTCTCTCTGCAGGACAAAGACAAGTGTCACTAAAATTGGATAAAGTAATTCCTTGGGGACGCTGCTTGGATGAATACATAGGAATGTTTAGCCTGACATCAACCGATCTCAAGCTAGCAATTCTGGATTGTGCGGGCGGCCCGGCGAGTTTTAATGCCGAAATGACTCGCCAAGGTAAAAAGGTAATTTCTTGCGATCCAGTTTATCAGTTTACGGCGGTGGAAATTGGCGATCGCATCCAAGAAACATATCAAACTGTGATTGACGGTGTTAAGGCCAATTTAGACGGCTATTTGTGGAACAATTTTGAATCGCCGTACCAGCTAGGCGAAGTGCGGATGAAGGCGATGCAGGAATTTTTAGCAGATTTTCCCTCTGGTTTGGAGCAAGGCCGCTACATAAATGCTGAATTGCCAGTTTTACCTTTCGAGAACGGTCAATTTGATTTAGCTTTGTGCAGCCATTTCTTATTTGCTTATTCTCATCTGCTTTCGGAAGAGTTTCATATAGAAGCAATTACAGAAATGTGTCGGGTTGCAAAGGAAGTGCGGGTATTTCCGCTGTTGCAGAGTTTTAGCGGGGAGGAATCCGAGCACTTAAATCCAATTATTGCCGAATTGAAAAATAGAAGTTTTCGTGTGGAAGTTCAAGAGGCTCCCTATGAGTTTCAAAAAGGCGGAAATAAGATGCTGCGAGTTACCAAGTGACTGCTAAATCGCGTCTTTATAAACTTTCGTCTGCACAACTCAGGTTGGACGCTGTTGTCGTCCGTGATAAATTTGCAAAATTAGGACTTCATCGTTTAGGATAGCGTAATGTAGAACAAAACCCACTTTCCCAAAGGTCACAATTAGTTTGCGCAGACCAGGGGCTTGTTCAACGATCGCACCTCTTTGTGGATATGTCTGCAAACTTTCTGCCACCTCTACAATCTTTTGAATCGCTTTAACCGCAAGATTGGGGTCAGTTTCGGCCAGGAATTGGCGATGCCGATCGAGTGCTGCTAGGGCTGGGGGTGTCCAAATTACTGAGGGCATGGCAATTCGCGATCGCTTCCTAAACTATCGGCCCATTCCTTAACCCGATCGCCAGAAACACCTATCTTGCTAGTCTGGTAATCTTCCAAGACGGAGAGACTGCTTGCGATGGTTTGTTCTTCGCTAAGGGGGTGAAACTGGTTTGCTGTATCAATTTCTCCCCACTGATATCCCTCATTTTCCTCCACAATTTCTGCGATTAAGCGTTCAAAGTCGCTGAGATTAGCGTTGGACAGATTCAGCCATGAAAGCACGATCGCCTTAACTGCATCGCTAGGCATGACCTGAATTTGGGCGTGGAGTTGCTTTATAGATTGAGCCATTGGATCATAGAGAGTGACTGATTCAATTCTAGCGCAATGTCAAATAGTTGCGATGATTATAACGCACAGTACGGTAAAATAAATTAAAGACTTTAATAGAAATCGCCCGCAGCCAACTTAACAAGAACTAATGCCACAAACAGTCTGGATCGCACGCCACGGAAACCGCATCGACTTCGTTAACCCCGACTGGTTTCTCACCGCAGAACACCGCTACGATCCGCACCTTTCCGAAGACGGTCACGTTCAAGCAAAACAACTCGCCAATCGCCTCAAAGGTGAAGGAATTTCTCACATTTTTGCTTCCCCTTTTCTGCGTACTGTCCAAACAGCAAATCACGTGGCCAACGCCCTCGATTTGTCAATTAAACTAGAATGGGGACTGTGCGAATGGCTGAATCCCGAATGGATGACGGAAATGCCGGAAACCCTCTCCGTCGAGGCTTTGTGCTCGCGTTTCCCCAGAATTGACCCCTCCTACAAACGCGGCATTCCCAACTATCCAGAAACAGCCGAATATTGCCTAAACAGGGCTGGGGAAACTGCCAAACGCCTCGCCGCTGAGTTTCCCGAGGATATGTTATTAGTAGGTCACGGTGCGTCGGTTTTGGGAAGTGCGATCGGGCTGGCGGGCGGTGTTGAAACGGAAATTAACGCTTCTCTGTGCTGTTTGGTGAAAGTGGTGCGCGGTGAGGGCGAATGGTCGATCGCACTTAATGGCGATACTTCCCACCTCACCGACACTCAAGCTGTTGTTCGCTTTAATTAAAGTTGAAATTCGTGCAAAAAATCGCATTTTATGCTATGTGTGTAAGGTGCACACTCCGCACCTTAGGTTTATTTGATCTCGATCGCACATTTTAAATTCAAAATCTTAAATCAGTATGTCTGGACACAGTAAATGGGCGACTATTAAACGCCAAAAAGCGAGAGTTGATTCCGCTAAAGGCAAGGTTTTTGCTAGAATATCTCGCGAAATAATTGTCGCCGCCCGCAGCGGAGTTCCCGATCCCGCTGGTAATTTTCAACTGCGGACTGCTATTGAAAAAGCCAAGGCGGCTGATATTCCTAGTGAAAACATAGAAAGGGCGATCGCCAAAGGTGCCGGTTTAGCCGGGGGAAGTTCGGAATTAGAAGCTATTCGCTACGAAGGTTACGGTATTGGCGGAGTTGCGATTCTGATTGAAGCGCTGACAGACAACCGCAACCGCACAGCGGCTGACTTGCGAGAAGCTTTTACTAAAAATGGCGGAAACTTGGGCGAAACAGGTTGTGTGGGCTGGATGTTTGACAACAAAGGAGTTTGTACGGTACGCGGCCCGATTGATGAGGAACAATTGTTTGAAGCGTCGCTAGAGGCGGCTGCGGAATCTTATGATTTGATATTAATTGATGAGGATACTGAAGGTGCAGAGGTATTTACAAGCGTGGGTAATTTGGAACAGTTGGCTGATGTTTTGAAACAAAAAAGTTTTGCAGTTTTACAGTCGGAAACTCGCTGGATTCCCAGCAATACAGTGGAAATAGATACTCCTGAAAAAGCTCGATCGCTCCTTAAGTTAATGGATGCACTGGAAGATTTGGACGACGTGCAAAGCGTGACGGCTAATTTTGAAATGAGCGATGAATTGATGTCTTCGGTCATGGTTTAATGGTTGAAAGATGAGGGATCGGGAGCGTCCTGCTGGCACTGCAAAAGACGAAAAATCGCCAGCGGGACGATCGCGCTGCACTATTACCAGGAAACGCATCCCCATCTGTAGGCGAGGGGGGAGTGTCAATCCAACGCATTGCTGAAAAAGCTGCATTGAAAATCTCAACCCACACTAAAGCCATGCTAGATAACAACGAAAGCAAAAGAGACAGCACCCACTCAGAAGAAGTTCTGTCAGCAACCGAAGTATCAGAAACCAAGGATCGATCCGAATCGGAGGTGCAGGCTAAACCAGGGGATAAATCCAATTGGTTCGGTTCCGTTTTCGGAGCCGTCTCTGCAAGGGCGAGTGCGGTAGGGAATGCGGTAGGGAATGCCGGAAGTGCGATTGTTAATACCGCGAGTGCGGTAGGGAATGCAGCAGGCACTGCTGGAAGTGCGATTGTTGATACCGCGAGTGCGGTGGGGAATGCAGCCGGCACTGCTGGAAGTGCGATTTTTGTTAATACCGCGAGTGCGGTGGGGAATGCAGCGGCGAGTGCGGGAAGTGCAGCAATGCAAGTTCCCAATTTTTTTGGTTCATCCCTAGTTTTTATTTCGCAGAGTCCTATCCTGAAAAAACTGACCCAAAAGTTCAAAATCGACTGGTTAGTTAATGCTATAGATGCTGTTGATGTCGTAAATGCCGAGGCGCAAGTTCGAGAGTTGCAGCGCCAATATCCTCACGATAAACCTCAAGAAATCGCACATCGCTTAATGGTGGAAAAAGCCTTGCTAGCGGCAGGAAGTGGCTTGGTTAGCAGTTTAGTTCCGGGCGCAGCTTTGGCATTTGCTGGCATGGATTTAGCGGCAATGACGGCGTTATCTGCCGAGTTGGTTTATCAAATTGCTGCCGCCTATGGAAAGGATTTGCAATCGAGCGATCGCCAAAAAGAAGTTGTCGCTATTTTCGGTTTATCCTTGGGTAGCAATTTAGCGATCGAAGCTGGAGTTACCCTTGTCAGCAATATTCCCTTGGCGGGTGCCGTGATTAATGCTAGCGCCAGTGCAGCAATGATTTACGCGCTGGGATACGGTGCTTGTCGGTTTTATGAGGCGCATCTCGATTCCTCGAAAATCGAAACTAAGCTGGGAGATTTACGAGAGGTATTGCAAGCGGAAAGTGAGCAATATTTAGAAAAAGCGATCGCACAACAAACCGTAATGGATTGGATTTTGGTGTATGTCGTCTATGCCAGCCAAAAATTTACCCGATGGGATCAGTTATTACCGGAATTACAAGCAACGAATTTAAATCCCAGGACTTTAGCTGAGATTGAAGCTGTGACAAATAAGTCTAAATTGCTTCCCAAGTTGGATATTTTACTCGCACAACTCGAACTTGACTTTGCCGAACCACTTTTAAAGCGATGCACTGAGATCATCGAGGCTGACGGTGAAATTAATCAACAAGAGGGGAAAATTTTGCTGACAATTCAACGGGCTGTTTTGAGCAAAAGAAAGCAAGCGAAAAAACAAGCCCCGCCAACTTTGATCGAGGATGCGGTATCGCCACCCACTGAAGCACAAACTGAAGTCCAAGCTGCATCACAAATTCCCTTTTTATCTTCTGATTCTCCTTCTACTAATAAGTTGAGTTCGAGTCTGCTGCAAAATTTCCAAAAAATCATAAAAGTTGCTGGGCGATTAGACGTGCCAAAGATTGCGAATTTAATAGATACTGAATCACAAGCTCCCCCCTTATCTTCTCATTCTCCTTCTACTAAGTTGAGTGCAATTCTGCTGAAAAAATTCAAGCAGATTTTAGCAGGTTCTACGCGGTTAGAAGTGGCAGAGATTGGGTATTTAATCGATCAGGTCGATCGCATGACGGGAGAAGAGTTTGAGGAATTTTTAGCCTGCTGTTTCCGCAATCTCGGTTATGCGGTCGAAATGACACCGAAAACGGGGGATTTTGGTGCGGACTTGATTCTCTCTAAAGCCCGCAAGAAAACCGTTGTCCAGGCAAAACGCTATCAAGGAAAAGTGGGAAATTCCGCCGTGCAAGAAGTGGTTAGTGCGGTTAAGTATTACGGGGCCCAGGATGCGATAGTTATTACAAACAGTATGTTTACATCCAATGCTCATAAACTGGCTCAAGCGAATGGGGTACAACTCTGGGGAAGAGAACAGTTAATTGATTTAGTGATTCGAGCTAAAAAATAACGGATAAAGGATTTACGCATAAAGGCAAAGAAACCGGGTTTTTACCGAGGCTGCGGGCAGAAACTCGTTTTTTGGTGAAAAAAACCCGGTTTCTGACTGCCCGTGCGTCCATAAATTATTTTTTTCCTGTCAGCAAATAAGTAACCATATATCCCTTTCCCTTGATTTGAATTGCGCCGCGCTTCTGAAATGTATATTTATCTTTTAATATTTCGTAGGTTTCGGCGGTGACTTGAATGCAGCCGGTTATGCCGTGGGATTCCATGCGCGAAGCAATATTTACTGTGTCGCCCCAAAGGTCGTAAATAAACTTTTTTAGGCCGATGACGCCAGCAACTACAGGGCCACTGCTAATGCCGATCCGAATACTGAAAGGTTCCGAATGCTCTAAACTCAGCAGCCTAATTTCATGCAGCATATCGATCGCCATATTGGCGATCGCCTCGGCATGATCTTCTCGCGGCGTAGGTAAACCGCCGACAACCATGTAAGCATCACCAATAGTCTTAATTTTCTCTAAACCGTGGCGATCGGCCAAATGGTCAAAAGCCGAAAAAATATCGTTGAGAACTTCCACCACCGCAGTCGCCGAAATTCTCGACGAAAGCTCTGTAAACCCCACAATGTCGGCAAACATCACAGTTACTTCCGCAAAACTTTCGGCGATATTGTGTTCGTTGTCCTTCAAACGCAGGGCGATGGCTGCCGGCAAAATGTTCAACAGCAATTCCTCGGACTTACCTTGTTCGAGTTCCAACTGTTGGTAAGCAGTCTGCAACTTTTCGGCTTGGCTAATTCTTTCTCGGGCTAGCTTTTCGATTTGGGCGGTGCGACTCAAAGCTGTCAGCATATATGTCACTGGAATCAGAGTCCACAGCATCCCCATCGTCAGAGTTCCCCAAGAGCGCCAGTGCTTGCGAATCTTGCGAATTTCCGCAGTTGCTGACACGTACACAGACCACTGGCGGCCGCTAATTTTTACCAGCCTTTGGCAGGCTTTGCGATCCAAGTCTCGATCGTCTTGAATCGGGCAGTTTGACCGGAGATCGCGTTCTGCAGCGGCCGATGCGGTCAGCACTTGTTGGCTGTCTGGCTGGAAAATCAACCCAAAATGCTGAATTTGGCTCAAAGCCGCCTGATTTTTGACAACTCGGTTCCCCCTTAGCGGTAACAGCGACCGTGCTTCTTGCTTGTCTGAAGCCTCGTTGCCGAGATAAATGGTGAGGTATTCGGTATTGCGTCCTTTTAAAGAAGCTTGAAAAATATCTTTGCCTCGAAATATGCCCAGAACAAATCCTTGCAGCAGTTGGCGGCGGGATTCGAGGGTAGTCGGTTTAGCGCTGTTTTGGTAAATCGGAACCATTACCAAAAGACCGGGTTCCGGGAAATTCTCCTCACTTAGGCCGATGTAGCTGGTGACAGTCATTTCTCCGGTATCGCGCGATCGATCGAGAACCGCGCTGATTTTTGGGGCCGAGGCTAGGTCAAAGCCCAATGTTGTCTCGTTTCCGGCTGTTGGTTCGACGTAGAAAGCCGGAAAGTATTCGGAACGCTGGCTGGCCTTACGCAGTTCTCCTCGGGGGCTGCGCTCTGTAATCTCGAAGCTGGAGTCGGTTTCGGTTCTGGCTTTGGCTTCGTAGTTTTGCCGCTCGGAATTGGGGACGCGGGGCACCCAAGCCAACAGTTGCAGGCTGGGGTGGACGGATAGGGGACGGCCGACAAAGCTGGCAAAAGATGAGCGCTCGACGGCGCTGAAGGCTTTCATGTAGTCGCTGAGGGCGAGCACTGTGTCTAAGTCGGAGTTTAGCTGGCGTTCGATGCCGATCGAAATATCGTCTATGCGGCGGTTCATTTCGTAGTCGCGGCGCTTGTCTTCCCAGTCCCAAACCAAGGCAAACGCTAGGGCAGACATTCCCACACCCAAAACGAGCGTCAACCCGGCTGGAATGTAGCGAGACCAGGAGAAAGGTAGTTTTTTCAGCATAATTGCCTAGTAAATAAGGGCAGCAGATGGGCGCACCGCTGAATGCGATTAATTTTGGCCTCTGAGTGTTGTTAATTCAAAACCCCGATAACTCAAGCACCGACGGCAATTGGGCATTAAAAGTTAGATATTTAAACTTTTAGCTAAATTTCCATCCTTTACACCGGAATTTCAATCCAAAATTCCGCTCCCTGTCCGGGTCGAGAGATACACTGCAAACTTCCCCTATGTTTTTCTACCACAATCTGATGGCTGATGGACAACCCCAAGCCTGTGCCAGACCCGACCGCTTTGGTCGTAAAAAACGGGTCAAACAGCCGCTTGCGAACCTCTTCGGTCATTCCCGGGCCGCTGTCGGCGATGCAAATGACAAGGCGATCGCACTCACTCAGCTTGCTTTGATTGTGGCTTGTCAATCCGGCTTTTTTCATTTCTGTGCGAATCACGATCGTCCGGGGTTGCGGTTGGTTTTCTAGAGCCTCGATCGCATTGCCGATAATATTTAGAAATACCTGGTTCAACTGCACCGCACAACAGTCAATCTTTGAGATTTTTCCGTAATCTTTAATAATTTCAATCCGGCTTTTGGGATTTTCTTGATGCAATTTATGCTGCAAAATTAATATTGTGCTATCAATGCCTTCATGAATGTCTACCAACTTCATTTCTGATTCATCCAGTCGCGAAAAATTTCTGAGCGACAACACAATTTTACTAATTCTTTCTATCCCTACTCTCATGGAATGTAACATTTTTGGCAAATCTTCCTTGAGAAAATTTAAGTCTAACTCCTTAAGCTTTTCAACAATTTGAGGATCTGGGTACGGGTAGGATTCCTGGTAGAGATTCAAGATTTCTATTAAATCGTTAAAATAGTTCTGGGTGTGAGAAATATTGCCGTGAATAAAAGTTGCAGGATTGTTTATTTCGTGGGCAATCCCGGCCATCATTTGACCGAGACTCGACATTTTTTCAGATTGAACTAATTGGATTTGAGCGTATTGGAGTTGTTCGTAGGCTTCTTGCAATTGAGTTGCTTGTTTTCTCAATTGAGATTCGGAAGCTTGGAGTGCTGCTGCAGAAATTTTGCGGTTGGTAATATTTTCAATCATCCCTAATTTGTAAAGAGGTTTTCCTTCGCCATCTCGAATCAGAGTAGATGTCACGTTTACCCAAACAATTTTACCTGTCGCCGCAATCTGGCGGATTTCGATTTGATAGCTGGCAATTTCTCCCCGATACAGAGCAGCAGCCACTTGGATTTTTTGGGCTCTATCTTCGGGATGTCCAATTTCTATAAATGTTTTACCTAACAATTCGGCAGCGGAAGAACCCAGCATTTGGCAGAAATTTTTATTAACTCGCACTAATTGGTTATTCTCTAAATTGGCTAAGTATATCCCTATGGGTGCATCTTCAAAAATTTTGCGAAATAGTTCCTCGCTACCCCGGACTTGAGCTTGCAGGGAAAGCCTGTCGGTGATGTCTTCAAAGGTAGACAAAATCCCGACTACATTGTCGTAATTGTCGTGTAAAGGTATTTTATTTGTATCCACCCAGCCCTGGGTGCCGTCGGCTTGCAGTTGCGGCTGGATAATGTGATATTCTGGGGTGTTGGTTGCCATGATGCGTTGGTCGCAGGATCGAACAAATTCTGTTTCTTCTGGCTTCCAAGGCATATCGTAGTCGGTGAGACCGACGATTTCACTGGGATGATTGAAACCTGCGATTTTGGCAAAGTTTTTGTTACCTCCCAAGTAAACTGAATCTCGATTTTTCCAGGTGATTAACTGAGGGATGTTGTCTATCACCAACCACAGCATTTTTTGCGAGGCGTGCAAGGCTTCTGTGCGCTGTAGGACGCGCTTTTCTAGTTCTTGATTGGCTTGTTGTAAAGCGATTTTTGACTCGCCTAGGGCGATTTCTGCTAGCTTGCGATCGCTAATATCGATGGTTACTCCCTCCCAAAGCAGATCGCCGCCCGGTTGCAGTTCGGGGCGGGCAATGGCGCGAATCCATTTTAATTTTCCTGACTTGGTGACGATCCGCCCTTCATATGTCCAAGGTTGTAAATTGTCCCCGGAAATAGCTAGGGATTCTAACAAAGGTTTTATGTCGTCTGGATGCACCAACGACCACATAAAAGTTGAGTTTTTTTTCAGTTTTTCCGGTTCTAATTCGTAGAGTTCCCAACAGCCGGAACTGACATAAGTGAATTGATTAGAACCGTCGGCACGCAACAAGTATTGATAAATCATTCCGGGCACGTTGGCGGCCATTTTTTGAAATCTGGCTTCGCTGTGCCACAGTGCTGATTCTGTTTGTTTGCTATCGCTAATGTCGATCAACAACCCATCCCAAATAATGTCACCTTTTTTGCCGATTTCTGGTCGGGAAGCCCCGCTAATCCACTTGATGCGATCGCCCGGAAAAACTAATCTGCCTTCCCAGCGCCAAGGTTCTAATGTTTTAGCTGAGACAGCCAGAGATTCGTGGAAGCTTGGCGCGTCGTCTGGATGAAGCATTTCGATTGCGCTAATAGCAGAATTTTGGAGCACCTCTGGTTCTAATTCGTAGAGTTCGCGGCAGCCGGAACTGAGGTAGGGAAATGACACAGTTCCGTCTGCTGCTAGCTTAAATTGATAAATCATGCCGGGAACGTTGGCGGCTAATTTTTGAAATCTCGCTTCGCTGACTCTGAGTGCTGTTTCTGCTTCTACGCGATCGGTAATATCGTAAAATGCCGATAAAATTGCCGCTTCACCGTTAAAATTAATCGATCGCATCGACATTTTTACCCAAAACAAACTGCCGTTTGCTTTTTTGAGGCAGATTTGTTGACCGTCGCTAAACCCCTTTTCTTTGACTAATTCTAGCAATTTATGGCGATCGTTCGCGTCGGCATAAAAATCGCTCTTTTTGCTGCCGATAAACTTTTCGGAGTTCAAACCAAAAGTTTCGCCTAGGGCGGGATTTGCGTACAATATTGTGCTGTCTGACTGACAGGTTATTAGGATAGGAACGGGAGTTGCAGTGGCGATCGCCCGCAATCTTTCCTCGCTTTCTTGCAGGGCTGTTTCGGCTATAATTCTTTTGGTAATATCATTTTGAACTCCGATAAAATGAGTTAATTTCCCCTCGCCATCTAGAACGGGGGAAACGGTTAATTCGTTCCAAAAAGGAGTTTTGTCTTTGCGGTAATTTTTGAGAACAACCTTAATTTCTGTTCCCGATCGCACACTGCTGCGGAGTTTGTCTAATTCGGCGCGATCGGTATCGGCACCTTGCAAAAATCTGCAGTTGCGTCCAATAACTTCTTCGGTACTGTAACCCGTCAGTTTCTCAAAAGCCTGATTGCAGTAAATAATAGGTGTATCAGGGCTGTTAGCATCTGCAATCAGGATGCTGTTGCTCGACGCGGCGATCGCCCGTTCTAGGAGAGACAGGTGGAAAGAGTCTGTTATCATGAGTGGTAATACCCAAACTCCGAAGGAGTGGACAGAACTATAAAAAAGTTTAAAGAGATTGAAGTATTCTTATTTTATAGTCTTATTTTTAGTTTAACCTAACAAACTCAGCAGCCCCTAGAAGCCGACGGGGAAATGAAGCGCGGGCGAATGGAAGAGCGTGCACACAACAATACGGTTCAGTTAAGCCCGGAGATCCCCCCGAATTTTTGCCTCCTACTCGACCCCTACTGCCCTTAAGCAGGGCGATGTGATATCAATTCCGGTTGCACTCATACATGATGTTAACAGTCAACAGCGAATTTACTATTCCGATGAAGAGAGGATTTGATAGGAGGTGGATCTCCGGGAAATAATACCATTTAGAAAAAATGTTGCAACAATAAAATTGTTGGGCGGAGTGAAACGGAGGGTTGTTTCGTTCACCCAATGTATAAGGTGCGTCCCTATTAGATTGTCACTCTTTTTTAGAGATTGTCGATGTATCCACACCCTACATATACTGTTGCATCAATTTGGAAAATCGGTATAAATAGCGCTAACTGAACTTTATTTACCTATACAAAGCAAACGAAAATGCTGCCCGGTATTCTTTAATCTTCGATGCAAAAATCAAAAAACGAAAATGATATAACCATTCTAAACCGACAAGTTAATGCAAGAACCCTGAGCAGTTTTGCTTACTTCAATCCTGGCTTGAAAAACTTCTTTGAGCTGCGCCATGTGGGTGACGGTGAGGATACAGGCGAAATCAGGAGCGATCGCATTAATTGCAGCAATCAGCCGATCGCACCCTTCCGCATCTTGAGTCCCAAATCCCTCATCAATAATCAACATTTGCAAAGCCGTACCCGCCCGCTGAGACAACAATCTCGCCAGCGCCAGCCGAATCGCAAAATTAATCCGAAAAGCTTCACCGCCAGAGTAAGTTTCATAGGGGCGAGTACCGCGAGCATCAGCAATTAAAATGTCTAAAGTATCAATCAACTTAGTTGCTTTTTTAGAAGCAGCCGCCCGCTGAGTAATAAATTGAACGTGCAACTGATTCGCGCTCAATCTCGACAAAATATGATTAGTTTCCGCTTCTAGTTGAGGCAAAACATTTTCAATCATTAAAGCTTGAATGCCGTTTTTGCCAAAAGCTTGACCCAACTCTTGATAAACTCGATATTGGCGCTTGGTAACTTGCATTTGCTCTTTTTGAGCTACTAGCTGAACTTGCAGAGATTCCAAATTTTGCTGTTGCTGCTGGAGTCTTCCGAGACTTCCCAAATGTTGGTCTAACTGCTGACGGCGGCGGCTTATTTGCTGTTCTACAGCGCTGATGCGAACAGTTGGATCGGGATGTTCTTGTAACTGCTGGTTCATCGCGGAAGTTTGAGCACTGACAGCTTGCAAATCTCGATCGCGCACGGCGATGGAATTAGCAATTTCATTAATCCGCCGCTGCACTTGCGGGTACTGCACAGTTGCCGATCGCAATTTTTCGGCCCTAGCGATCCAAAATTGCGTCCGGCGCATTTCGCTGCGGACGTGTTCGTGCTGTTCCAAATTATAGCCAACTTCCGCAATGTATCTATCTAAAGACAGAATTTGCTGCTGAATTTCCGAGCTATTTTTTTGCTGTTCTAACTGTTGTTGTACGGCGGCTAATTGAGTTTGCAAATCCGGGCGGCGGGTATTAATTTTATCCAGTTTTTGCTGAGCATCTTTGATTTGAGCTTGCTTAATTTCCGCCCACCGCAAGCGCTTTTCATCGCTGCGGGCGAGGGAGTGACTGCGATCGCTATAATTGAGCTGTTGCAGTTGCTGTTCCACTTGCTGTAGTTCGCCCAAATCATCGGCTGCATACTCGCCGGTACTCAGCAACCGCTCGATTTCCTCCGCATCTTGACGCATACTTTGCAGCCTGTTTTCGTCTTGATCCAGGCCGTCTAATTGTGCTTGCAAATGGCTGCGGCGTTCCCGCAATTCTTGATAGGGCGCTAATTCCTGTTCTAGTTCGCGGTATTCATGTCTGAGGACTTGAATTTCGCGATCGGAAACGGCCAACTGTTCGCGCACAACCCACAGTTGGTTCCAAATTTCTTGCTGTTGGGAGTGGTGTTTTGCGACTACCAAATTCCAGTAGTGTTCGTCTAAAGGTCGATCGCACAAAGGACAATTGCCAAAATTTGCATCCCGCACCATCAAACGCGAATTCGATTGCTCGTTTTCCTCAAAATTCGTGACTGTAGCTTCGCCTGCGCTGGTTTCTCCTTCATTTTTCCGCAGCAGTTGCAGTTTTTGGTCGATTTCGGCGAGTCTGGTTTGATAGTCGCGGCTTTTGGCTTGCAGGTTTTCCAGAAAACTGTGCCTTTCCTGGCCTTTTTCGCGGACTCGTTCTTGATAAACTCGCTTGTTTTCCAACTGCAAAATTTGATTGGCGATGGCGGAGATTTCTTGCTGCAATTGCGGCTGTCGCTGCTGCTGCTGAACTTGCACCTGTCGGTTGATTTCCTCTAAGCGGGCTGTTAAACCGGCGCGGGCGCGATCGAGCTTTTGTTGCTTTTGCTGCTGCTGTTGTAGCAGCGGCGAAACTTGCAATTGCAGTTGGTCGAGTTCGCTGAGGCGCGATCGAACTGCTTGCAACTGTGCGAGTCCTTTGTCAACCTCCGGCTGCTGTTTGAGAACACCTAGAACCTCTTTTTCATCCTGTTCTAAAACATCTAACTGAGCTTGTAACTGCTGAATTTTGTTTTGCAAAAAGCTCAGTTCGTCGCGCTGCTGTTCTTGTAATTGCTGGCGCTGATTTTGGGCTTGTTGGTTAACCTTAAATTTTCCAGCTTGAGCTTCTTCTGTGGCTTGTAAATCATGGAAATAGGCGATTCCCGCTGTTATTTGATTTTCCTGTCCGAGTAGGGCTTGCAGCTCATTTCCCTGCTGTTTGGCCGCAGCGAGTTCTTGCTGCAGGCGGCGGCATTCTTGAGAAATATTGTAGTGCTGTTGCTGGTGGCCGGCGAGGAGTTTTTGCCAAGTTTGGCGGTTGTGGTGCTGGAGTTGCAGTTGCTGCAATTCTGCAGTGTCGGCTTGCTGCTGCTGCTGAAGCAAATCGGTTGCTTGCTGCAATTGAATTTGTTCGTCGCAGATTGCCTCTTTTTGTTGCAGTTGCTCTTGTACGGTTTGCAAACTGTGTTTGAGGACTTCGACTTTGGCTTTAAATTCTCTGGCTTTTTCCTTGGCTTGTTCGGCTAAAGTGTCGTATCGATCGAGTTTGAGGAGGTTGGCTAAAACTTGCTTGCGGTCGATCGGCTTTTTGAGCATAAACTCATCAGCACGCCCCTGCCGCAAATACGCCGAGTTAATAAAAGTATCGTAATCTAATTTGATATGTTCGAGAATTTTCTGCTGAGTATTTCTGAGCCCCTTGTCGGTGAGGGTGCGAAAACAGAGTTCCTCCTGAGTTTCAGCAGCATTCAAGCTAACTTGAAATTCTAAACTTCCCGATTGTCCGCGCCTGCGGTTGCGAATCACCCGGTAGATTTGGCCGCCGGTGGAAAAAGTGAAATCAACGCGCACGTCAGTTTCGCCGATATGAATGATATCGTCTTCTGTATCGCTGCGACAACAGCCCCAAAGCGACCAGGCGATCGCCTCTAGCAGAGAGGATTTGCCAGCACCGTTAGGCCCGCAAATGCAAGCGGTGTGCAGGCCGCGAAAGTCTAAAGCAGCTTCGCGATAACTGAGAAAATTTTTGAGTGTAAGTTGTATAGGAATCATTTAGGCCGTCGCGCCGTACAATCTATCTATAATTAACACTATTTGTGCGCTGTTGGCTAGTTATTCAATCCAGATCCAAAACAATTGTCAGTGCTTCTGCAACTTCTTCGATAATTGTCTCCGAAACAGTTCCGAGTTGTCGGACAAACCTTTGTTGGGAAACGGAACGGACTTGATAACAGTCAGCGGCTGAGACTTTAATTAAGCCATTTTCGCTGCTGGGTTCTAGTCGAACCATCCAATTTCTCTGTGCGTATCGCTCTTTCCAGTCAGTGATAGGGACAATAACTTCCAGCAATAAAATTCCTACCGTCTCATCGCTGACAATTACTACCGGACGGGTTTTGCCTATTTCAGCGCCCACAGTAGGATCGAGTGCAACCAGCCAAATTTCGCCTTTACGCATTGGTTTTTACCCCTGCCTTAAGGTATTCTTCTTCGGACTCAAAATATGGTTCGCTCTCAGGCGACCACAAATCATGTAAAGCACCTCCCGGCATATAATCTGGGACTGCTGCTTCTGCGGCGGCTCTGAGTTTCAGCTTTCTCTCGGCTTTGCGCTGGGCTTTTTGTTCTATGTCGTCGCGCATCATCCGCGAGGCTGTTTCGATGATTTCTAGACGTTCTTCTGCTGTCAGATTTTTGAGTGCTGCTAAGATTTCTGTTTTGGTCATGATTTTTTCGGGTGGTTGGTGAAAAAGTGCGATCGATCCAAGCATCATTATATCTTTCACAAAAATCCCTCTGGGCGATCGCAGTTAATTTTGCACCTCATCCTCCGAATTTCCGCGTTTGGCGAATTGCTTTTTCTTGTACGGGCGATCGACCTTACGGATAGTTGTTAGGATTTTCAACTATCAAACCCTCACTTGTTGCTGCTGCATTTAACTCCCCATCAGCAGATACAAAAGTCATCGCAGGCAAATTGTTAGCTGTGCAGAGGTTATTTATGCTACAGCCTGTTGCTAGCTGCACAGCATCATAGCCTCGCACTCCGTAGGTTTCAGCTAATGCCATTGCAGAGTTAATAATACTTTCGGTGAATTCTACAACTTAATACTCAGATTGCAGGTCACTCCTGAACTGATTGCACGCTGCTGTAGCATCTGTCGCATTGATACTTCGGCCGCGCGACCTTCTGGTAATTGCAGCAACAATTTCCACACTGGTAATACCAGCAATCAAGATATCGTTGTTCAGTGCAGGATCGAACAAATTAAAAACCCATCCCGAACCTATTTCACTAATGTAGCGTTTGACCAGCGCGCTGCTATCTACAAAATAAATTGTCATCTAGCGGCGTTCCTCAATAATTGTCTCAGAAACAGGCTGCCCCTGTACCGGAATTAGTCGCCTTTGTGTTTGCTGAGTCCAAGAAGAATGCTTGATTTTTTTGACTAAACCAGAAGTTAACAGCGCTTGGTGAAATCTTGTGCGTTGAGCAGCTTGTTCTTTCTGAGCCAGAGAGTTCCCAATAGCGCGCTCTAGTTGCTGCAGTTCTAGCACTTCCAGGGTGTCAAGCTGATTGAGGATTTTGTTGAAGATTCCCTGCGACATAGGATTCTATTTTTTAGTAAGGCTAGTTTATCTATTATACAACTAAGTGTTCTCCAAATTGCCATGTTATCCGAATAGCCGTGTTCTCGATTGCTGTTGATTTTCCACCATCAAAAAAGGGCTGACTGTATTCCTACAGTCAACCCCGCGCTTATTTACTTATCGTGCGTTTGCTCAAATAGCAAAACTATCTAGCAATATTCGGGAAGGTATAGCCGACACCGACTAACAATCCCACATCAGTTCCGTCGAGAAAACCCACATTCAGTGCCGCTGTGGCTGTAAAATTCCTTGACAGCGGTACATCTACACCCCCTGTAAGCAGGAAGCCAAAATTACCGTTATCGCCCGTAGAAACGGCTATGCCAGCACCTGCATAAGGAGCAGCAGTAATCACAAAATCATCGCTGACTTCGACAGCTTCTTTCGATACAAAATCGTAGGTAACGGGGACGAGAACAGTTAAGTTATCGCGGAACAAAACACTCGGTCTCACCGAGAAATTGTTAGTCAAACCTATTTTGCTAATAATCGCAAATGAAGTGTCGCCTAGGGCTGAATCTCCGCCAAAACCTATATTACCGCCAATGCCGATGTAGCTCGGCCCAGAACGGGTAGCTCTGCCCGGTCTAATGGTGGGGACTTGAGCTACTTTTTGAGTTGTTTCGGAGACTGCTGCCGGTTTTTCGGCAAGTTTCGGTTGGTTTGTCAGGGTTTTGGCGGAAGTGCTGACAGGATTGCTTAACACTTCTCGTGCTGTTTTGACTTCTTTTTCTTCCTTTGCTGCTGTCAGTTCCAAGTTGGGGCGATCGAGCTTTTCGCCCATCTCCACCTTGGGCTGCACTTTGACGCTATTATCCGCAATTTTAGGTGTTTCTTCGGAGTTTTGTTTCTCGGCAGCAATGGGCGCGTACTCCATTTTTGCTGTTTCTGTCCCAGCAATTTCTGATGTTGTTGCTACAGATTCCGACTGTGCAGCCACAGATGCTGGCAAATTGGCGGCTGGTGCGGAGGCTGCTGTCTCTGCCGGTGTTGTTAGTTCGCTCCAACTGATAGAATCAATTTTTGTATTAGTAGCGATGGTTTCTGCATCGGGTTTAACCGCTGAAGTTGCCACAGGCTCAGAAATTTGGTCAATATTTTGAGCCGTCGCATTTGCTGCTGTACCGACATCGGGCAAGTTTCCAGTTTCAGCTTTTGCTGGCATGATACCGCAACAAACTGCTAAAACTGCAAGATTTATTAGCGCAAAAGTAGACTTGGAAAATAGACTATTCATAGACACTCCTCAAGGAACGGTGTATTAAAAGTGTAAGTGTTGGAGGGCTCCTGTTGAGAGCTTTACTAAAAAATGACACAAATAGCACTTGTCTTGTTCCTAGATTGGCACTCAACCGTTGAACAGTCAACTCTCTAGCTGATTAGATTCAAGAACGGACTGCGGATTGAGATGCTACTTTTAATTTAGAGAGCGAACTGATAAAAATCACTCCAAGGGGGGATTTCACCCCCGCGCTGTGTTGACTTGATGGGTCGATCGCGCGATCGGAGTATTCTACAATTCTGTACTTGGGGCGCACCGACTCGCAGCAACGATCGAAAAATTGGGTTTTTTAGGGCGCACAGACTCAAAACCGAGAGACAGCACGCTTCCAAAATTGTTTTGGGAATCCGGCGGGGCTACAGCAAGGGCTCTTCGCAGCGGGCGATCAACTGCACAGTCTCCGAAAAATGATGTATGATATCACTGATCCAAAAAAGAGTGGTAGATCGAGAGTGTAAAAAATATTAAATATTATAATAATCGTGTAAAATAAAGTGTTTAATTAGTAGAGTTTAGCCTTCGCTTTCGCTCAGGGTATGACCATCTAAAAGCAGTACGCAATTAAACAACTAAAAAATAGAAAGTATTCGATTTCAACCTGACTTTATGAACAAAGTTCTAGTCATATTAGGCGAAATGAGCGATCGCGACATCGATTGGATGATCGCCAACGGTATCCGCACCACAATCCCTAGCGGCATCACCCTCATCACCGAAGGTAAGCCCTTAGAGGCGATGTACATAGTTCTGCATGGAAATTTGAGCGTTAGTGCATTATCTTTGGGCGGCAAAGAAATTGGAACAATCACCTGCGGGGAAGTGTTGGGCGAAATGTCTTTTGTAGACGGGAGGCTTCCTTCTGCTAGCGTCACGTCAATTGATGAGTGCTTCATCCTGTCAATTCCCAGGCGGCTGCTAACAGAAAAATTGGAACAAGATGTAATGTTTGCGCTGAGGTTTTATCGGGCGATTACCAGATTTCTGTCATCAAGACTGCGGGGTACAGTCCAACGTTTCGGCGAAGAGACTGATTCTTTAACATATGAAGACCCCGACGATCGCAAACGGGCGATCGCGCCACACGTCGAAAATCTAGATTTGGCTCAATCGAGATTTGAATGGCTCTTGCAGCGTTTGAAGGCGAGTTGAGGGAAGTAGTCAGTAGTCAGTAGTTAACAGTTAACTGTTAACTGTTGACTGTTGACAGTGAATTCACTATTCCGATAAAGAGAGGATTTGATATCACCATTACCGATTAGAAAACATATTTTTCAGCGACGCGCCAGTAGCGGGAAAAACGCTTCAAATCAATGTAGCCATCGTAGCGGACAAAGGCTTCTGGCGGCAAAACTTCCACAGGAAGCGAACTCCTAATTTCCTGACAAATATCCTGAAACCGAGGACTGGGACTTTCTGTTGTGACTACTTGATTCGCCCCGGATTCTTGAGCAAAAGCGATAACTTCCGCAGCCACATTGCCGCGCCGAATAACTACCGGCAACTCCAGCAAACATTCGTAAATAAACACCATTCGTTTGAGACTCAACTGCCATTCATCGATGAGCGCGTCGTCCCAAACCCAAATTGCCGGTGCGTCTGGGTGTGTTTGAAAAGCGGGGCCTTGGGGACTCAAACAGTCGCCGTGCAGCCAAATAATCGGATTGCTCATAAATTGGTAATCTGTAATTGGTAATTGGTAATTGGTAATTGAGAATTTAAAAATGTTGAATTGTTTTCTGGTGCTACTGCTGCTTCTTCTCTCTTGCTTCTGGCTTATTTCTTCTGATTTATTGAGGCTAATGACTAACGATCGGGTTAGAGAGGGCTGGTTTTGTCCTTTTTTTAGCCATTTGTCTCATAAATCCTTAGCTAAACCCGCCCTACAAAATGCTGGTGACTAATGATTAATGACTTAATTTTTCTTTCCCTTTTGCGGGCGTTGCCAACTTCTCGAACCGCCCGTGCGATCGACCTTTTCGCCATGAGGAAACAACTTGCTTTCTAAATATTCATAAGTTCCCTCAAAATCGCACTGCCCGTAAAAAGGACAATCGCCACAATAAACCCCCTTACTGTAACGCTCCAAATTTTCCCGATTAAAAAAATAAGGTTTGTGACTGAAAGTGCTCGCTACCCACTGCCAAGACAGATTGTTGCTCGCCGGATCTCCATCTAGCAAGTGCTGCAAAAACCAGCGAGCTCCGGCTTGCCAGCGCACGCGCCGCCAGTGTACGAGATAAGCGGCAGTCCACATCCGCTGGTGATTGTGCAAGTAACCAGTTTCTCGCAACTGACGACTGAAACTGTCGATGCAAACGTTACCAGTCGTGCCCTCGACTACATCCAGCGGCAGAGTTTCGCTGTAATCTTTAGCAGTGTAACCAGTTTTGTAGGGTTCCCGGTCTTGCCAAATCCCTTTGCCCAATTCGGCATACAGTCGCTGCCAATAATCCCGCCAACCCAATTCGTTGACAAGTTTGACGGCATCTTCTTGATGCCGCACTTTCGAGAGTACGACATCTCGCACTTCGGCAAGGCTCAAAACGCCGTAGCGCAAATAGGGCGACAACCGCGTTACCGCGCCGTTGAGGAAATTGCGGGTGGAGGCGTATTTGCCGGGATCAATTTGTTGCAGCGCTGTCTCGGCTGCTTTGCGCCCGCCTGGGGTTGCGGGTACGTTACTATCCTGGGCGGCGGCTTCGGGAAACTGTTGGCTGACGTAGGCTATTAATTCGTCGCGGCTGGCAAATTCCCGCTTCATGTCCTGACTCATTGTTTTTTCTCAAGCGCCTGTTAGTTAATATTAAAGCTATTTGCTGGGGTCACAAGCTGCCCGATCGCCCGCTTGTTGCCCTTGACTCCCGATAACGTACAGTGCGCCTAGCAGGAATCGATCCTCGGCGGCCCAAAATTAGCATCAAAGTCACTAAACTTAGGGTTAGATATCATAGCAAAATCTTATGGACACTTTTGGGGCGGACGCTCAATCGATCGCCAATTCAGCTAACCCACAGCAGCAATCTACCAAACAACTGGACAACAGCCAAGTTCAAGAGTTCGATCGAGCCATGATGCGCCGCTGCATAGAATTGGCTCGCCGTGCTCTCGGCAAAACCGCACCCAACCCCCTTGTCGGTTCTGTAATTGTCCGAGACGGCAAGATTGTCGGCGAAGGGTTTCATCCCGGTGCCGGTCAACCTCACGCCGAAGTTTTTGCGCTCCGAGAAGCGGGGGAACTCGCCGAAGGAGCGACCGTCTACGTGAACCTGGAACCCTGCAACCACTACGGCCGGACTCCCCCCTGTTCCCAAGCTTTAGTTAAGGCCAAGGTGGCAAAAGTAGTGGCTGGCATGGTCGATCCGAATCCTTTGGTAGCTGGAAGTGGGCTAGCCCGGTTGCGAGAGGCTGGCATTGAAGTGGTGGCGGGAGTGGAAGGGGAAGCTTGCCAGAAACTCAACGAGGCGTTTGTGCACCGGATTTTGCACCGCCGGCCTTTTGGAATTTTGAAATATGCAATGACTTTGGACGGTAAAATTGCTACCAGTAGCGGCCACAGCGCTTGGGTGACAGGCGAGGAGGCTCGGAGCGAGGTACACCGGGTGCGCGTCGGCTGCGATGCTGTGATTGTTGGGGGAAATACGGTGCGTCTGGACAATCCCCTACTGACGAGTCACAAGCCTGATAGGAATAATCCTCTGCGGGTGGTGATGAGCCGCACTCTGGATTTGCCGAAGTCTGCTTGGTTGTGGGAAACCTCTGTGGCGGCTACTTTGGTGCTGACTGAGCCTGGGGTTAACCCGGAATTTCAGGAATTTTTGATTGCCAAAGGGGTGGAAGTTGTGGAGCTCTCGCCTCTGACACCGACTAATGTTATGGCTTATTTGTACGATCGATCTTTTCTTTCTGTACTCTGGGAGTGCGGTGGCACTTTGGCGGCTCAGGCAATTACTGAGGGTGCAGTTCAAAAAATTATGGCTTTTATTGCTCCTAAAATTGTCGGTGGCCAAGGAGCTCCAACTCCTGTGGGAGATTTGGGCTTTTCGGCAATGACTGAGGCTTTGACTTTAGAGCGGGTTTCTTGGCGCGCGGTGGGTGCAGATTGTGTGGTAGAAGGCTATTTAAAAATTAAAGATTGAAAGTTAAAAGCGAGTCTTTTGAGTTTTTGATTTTTAACTTTTAACTCCTTTTATGGTGGAAATTCTGATTTGGAGTTTGATGATTGGCAGTCTCGGCTTGGAGACTGCGCTTGTGGGTCTTTTGGTGAGCCACGAGCAATGGGATGCGGGGCAAAAATGCGATGAGGAGGAGGAAGTTTTGACTAGGTACGAATCTCAAGAGGATAATTTTAATGCGCCTGAAAATGCGCCTGCCAAGGGCAATCCTAAATCCGATCACAATTCTGATGATTTGGCGGTTTGGGAGTACAAGATTGTGCGGGCTAGCAACGATTTGTTCCGCAATCCTGCGATTTTTCACAAGCTATGCCGGGAAGAGGCGGAAGTTGGCTGGATTTTGCTCGAAAAGCTAGACGACAGGCGGGTGCGGTTCAAACGTCCGATCGCGCTGCGGGACGCGCCGAGGCCTAATTTACCAACCTTTGACCCTTACCGCACTCATTACGGCCCGATCTCGAATACGATGAGTTGGGCGGTGACGATCGTGTTTCTGAGTGCGATCGTCCTTCCTGCTATTTTGGGCTATGCTTTGGTGTCTACTACTCTCACCAGAAGTCGCTCTAATTGGCCTCCGACACCTGTTCAATCTTTGCCCTCTCCCAGGGGGTAAGAAACTAATAAGTGAAACCTGGGCAAATTGTCGATCGCCCTTTTGGCAGTCTGTTTTATAGCAAGTCTAAATCATTTGGGAACCAGATGTTTTTTTACGAACCGCGAAGGCGCAAAGACCGCGAAGGAAGAGAGGAGAAGAGAGGAGAAGTCTAGGTTTGTTTGACTGATTTAGGCTTGCTATATAGGTTATTTTGATTTTATAATTGGGGCGGTATTACTGAAGGAGCGGCTAGCAATCTCAAGTCATAATTTGTATCGCCTTGAAATTGAGAAACACGCACAAAATAAGTCCCCGCAGGCAAAGCGCCATTACTCACAATCTGTTCCGAAGCCGTGCCTAAATTATTAGACGAAGCAATAAGATCGTCTAATCCAAGTGCGCCGTTGCCGTTGATATCTTGAATTAATTCAACATCAACATCTGCGCTCAAGCCGTCAACAGTTACGCTGAAAAGGCTCGGAGTATTGAGGATGAAACTGTAAATGTCGGCTGGTTCATCATCTCCCACAAAATCGCTGGCAGTTTGAATTTCTGTGAGAATGCCCAGGCTTTTTGCTGCGTTCAAATTGTCTGAGGGATCGGGGAGAGTGCTCAACAGTCCTTCTTGTAGACCGAATTGAATGTAATGGTCGATCGCACTTTTAACTGCGCCGCTGGTGACTGCTCCTGCTACCAGCGGATATTTTTCTAGATAAAAGCTGGGATCGAAGAAAGCGCTCGGTTTGCGGTTTTCAAGTTGACCGACTTTAAAGTAGTGTTCAAAGGCGGTAAATTGATTTGTCTGGACTGCTGTCTGAACGTCTGGGTTGCTTGCTAGATAGAAACCAACATCGAACAAAGGGTTAGGGTTGCGTCGTTCAAATTGACCGAATTTGATAAAGTGATCTGCCCCAGAAAAGCCGTTGAGTTTGGCTGATGCTGCTACGTCTGTATTGGTGTCTAAATAATAGCTGGCATCGAACAGGGCGTTGGGATCGCGATTTTCAAATTTGCCAATTTTTCGGTAGTGATCGAAGGGACTCGATACCGTGCCTCTGGCAACTGCTACGGCGACATCTGGGTTGTTTTCGAGATAAAATTTGCTGTCGAACAGTGTTCTGAGGGTTAGCATTATTAAAAAAATCTCTCTGGACTTTAGTCTGGAAATTGCACGATCGAGAATCCAGTTTACATCAAAGTTTTGTTTTGTGAGGATGTCTTAACTATGGCTAAGTCTGCACTGATGGCTATGCTGCGCCGCGCTGCTAGTATTGCCCAGAAATCAAGGGAAACGGGCATTCCGGCTGATGAACTGCTGGGGATGCTGACAGATCGCATTCCTAATTCTGCCATATCTCGTCGCCAGTTGCTGCACGGGGGTTTAGCTGCTGCGGGGGCTGCCGCTGCTGCGACTTTTACCAGGGAGGGAGGGGGAGCTTTTGCTCAACAGGGCGGACGATCGCCGATTTTGGTTGTGGGTGCAGGGATTGCGGGTTTGACGGCGGCTTATCGCTTGCGCCAAGCGGGCGTGCGCGCCGATATAATCGAGGCAACGAACCGCGTGGGGGGGCGGATACGCACTATTCCCAAGGTGGCTGGAACGCTTATTCCGGCGGAGTTGGGGGGAGAATATATTGACACCGGTCATACTAATTTAATCTCGCTGGCGACGGAATTGGGTTTGCAGGCGATCGACTTAGCCCAAGTGCAGAGTGGATTGGTGAAGGATACTTTTTTCTTTCAAGGGCGACGATTTCCTCTTGAGCAAATAATCGCGGATTTTGCGCCGCTAGCGAGTAAAATTAATGGAGATTTGGGCGCTATCGGAGATAACATTAGCTATCTCGATTTTACGGAAGCAGCAGAAAGATTGGACAATCTTTCGATCGCTGAATATGTAGACCAAGCTGAGACTAGCACGATTGTCCGGCAGCTACTCCGCATTGCTTACACGACTGAATACGGTCGAGATCCTGAAGAACAGTCGGCGTTAAATCTGCTGTTTTTAATCGGTTCTGAAGCTGGCAGTTTTGAATTGTACGGCAACAGCGATGAGCGTTATCAAATTGACGGCGGCAACAGTCAAATTATCAACCGTTTGGCGGGTCAATTGTCTGGTTCGATCGAGGCGGGGACAGTTTTGGAAGCGATTACTCTTTTGCCGGATGGTCGCTATCGGGTAAATTTGCGATCGGGACTAAGCGCGTTCGATCGCACTTACGAGCGAGTTTTGTTAACTTTGCCGTTCAGCACTCTGCGAGACGTTAAAATTAACGTACCTTTGCCCCAACCGAAGCTTAGGGCGATCGAGCAGTTGGGTTACGGTACTAATTCTAAGTTAATTACTGGCTACCGCAGCCGAATTTGGCGAGAACTTTATCGCTCGACTGCTTCTGTTTATAGTGATTTAGGATTCCAGAGTACCCGGGAAGCTACGCCTTTCGCTCCTACTCCTAACGGTTTAGTTACTAATTTGACAGGAGGAAAGCAGGGTTTGTCGATCGGTGCCGGAACTCCAGAAGACCAAGCACAAAGATTTTTGAACCAATTTGAAAGAGTTTTTCCCGGAGTGAGAAATTTGCGATCGGGCAAAGCTGTGCGTGCTTATTGGCCGGGAGAACGCTTTTCTAAAGGTTCTTATTCCTGCTATTTAGTCGGACAGTGGACGCAAATGTACGGCGTTGAAGGCGAACGAGTTGGGAACTTATTTTTTGCCGGGGAACACACTTCCCTGGAAAATCAAGGTTACATGGAAGGTGGTTGCGAAACTGGACAAAGGGCGGCTGTTGAAATTTTGCAAGATTTGGGTTTGATAGCTCCTGCTGATGCTTTGAATGCTCGAACTGCTAGCAGTTTGAACAGTCGCCGTCCCAGCCGGAAAGTTCCCGGAGCGCAGAATCTTAGGAATAGAAAGCCGAGTATTAGATAATATGGAGTAATTGCGGACACGGCATTGCCGTGTCCCTACAGATAGGGCGTACAACTTATCAAATAATCTCGTCCGGGTTAATTCCCCGATCGCGCAAATATTCAGCCAGTCGTTCGGCCCGTTCACGTTCGCGATCGGCCCGCTGGCGTTCTACTGCTAACTGTTCTACACCCCATAAAAGCAGATTTCCTGCTTCATCCCACCAGCGCAACCAATAGCCTGAACGCTGTTCTTTCTCCCCTCGCCACGTTCCTAAATACAAACCAATATCTGCCACCCAGTGGCGACCTTCCGCATCGGGAAATTCTAATTCGTATTTGCCATTTTGCAAGCGATACACTTCCAGCAAGCCAGTTTCTGGGTCAAAAATGATGTAAGTTGGTACTTGCAGAATTTGTTCGTAAAAAAACCATTTTCCCGGAGGAAAAGTACGTTTGACAGAATATTCCCCACCGTCTGTTTCCGACAAGAATTCCATGACAATAGTCGGGATTTCTCCTTCCAAGTTTGGGGTATAACTTTTGCGGTCTCTTCTCGATTCTGCAGGCAGTACCGACGGTACATAAACCCAATCAGGTGCTTTGATTACTAACTCGCCGTTGACAGTAGCGCAAATGCCAAAGTTGCTGGCTATCAGCATTTGTGGCCCGATAAATCCTCTCAGTTCTAAGATTTCTCGCAGTGCTCCAGCAATTAGCGGTTGACCTGTATTCTCCACAGGTTTTTCTTCTAATTGGAAGTCGTCTGGCAACTTCTCCCAAGTGACGGTCAGTTCTACCGTTTTTTGTTTTGGGTTATCTTGAGTCGCGACCATGACTTTACTTTTTAAAGTTTGATGTCTTATCATAGCACAATGCAACGGGAGCGCGACGCACCCTAAATAGTGGTTGTAAGGTGCGCATTGCGCACCCTACATATAGATATGCTAGCGTAAATCATATGTGGATTATATTGTAAAATTAATTTCAGAAAAAGCCGAAGAAATATGAAACTTTTACATTTAACAGTAGCTTTATCAAGTTTGCTAATCTCGCCGATATCGGCTCGCCCTTTGCTTACAGACTCTACAAATACAATGGCTCAAAACGCACCAGTTGACGAGCCGTTTTGCTACATGAAAACCCCCGACGGCAAAACAGTAGACTTGGGCAAATTGTGCGAGAAACAGCCAGCATCGGGAACTGCCCAAACTTGCATTCCCGGTTCCAACATCGCTGCAAAAGTGTCAATTGCGGCGGCTAATTATGACGGCAACTTTTTCAGCGGTCAAGTGCTCAATCAAGGATGCAAAATAATCAAGAATATCAAAGTCAATTATGAAGTTTTGGACGAGTTAGGGAATTTAATTGACAACGGATTTATCTTCGCTCAACCAGTTACTCTTGCACCCGGACAGTCAGCCGCCTTTCGGGGCGAAGTTGTCGCGGGGGCTCAGGTACTAGCGACTCATGCAGACGCTCAAGAATGATTTTAGATTTTAGATTTTAGATTGAAGAATTGGACAATTAACCCACAGATTAATCCGGGGGCTTTGTATCCCGGATGCTTTTGGTGAAGAATGATTGTTGAGATTTGTCCGATCGCTGTTATCATATTCTGGCTCCAATATCTCTATGACTTACGCAATGAGTGACGCAGAGATCCCCCTAAATCCCCCTTAAGAAGGGGGACTTTGAATAATAATCTTGTCCCCCCCTTATTAAGGGGGGTTAGGGGGGATCGAAGTTTGAATATTCTTGCAGAGATCCCCAAAAACAGAATTTGCGAGGGCAAAATATCTTGAAAACTCGATCGACATACTGGCAAATCTTACCCTACCTCCGTCCCCAAAAACAAACCATCGGTAAAGCATTAGGTTGTACCGTAGTATTTACCATATTTTGGCCGATTATAGCGTGGCTGGTTGGCGAAACAGCCAAATTTATAGGTAAAGGAGATTTACAAGGGTTCGCTCAAATTGCTGCACTCAGCGCCATTATATTTCTAATTCGCGGTACAGCCCAGTACGGTCAAGATACGCTGATGGCAAAAGCTGCTTTGACTATTGCTTTAGAAATTCGCAAAAAAGTCTACTCCCACCTGCAAAAACTCAATATCGGCTACTTTGAAACTGCCAAAACCGGAGACTTATCCTACCGCCTTACCGAAGATATTGACCGCATTGGCGAAGTCGTAAATAAATTTTTTCATCAATTTATCCCTTGTGTTTTGCAGCTAATTGCGGTTTTGGGATATATGATTTATCTCAACTGGCAATTAACTTTAGGTGCATTAATTATTGCACCGCTGATGGCTATTTTAATTGGTTGGTTTGGGGAGAAACTGCTAAGTTACTCGCGGCAAAGTCAAAATCGTATCTCTGATTTATCAGCTTTGCTGACAGAAGTATTCAGCGGCATTCGTTTAATCAAAGCATTTGTGGCTGAAGACTACGAAATTGCCCGCTTTGCAGAAGAAGCAGAACAAAACCGCCGCGCTAAGTATTTGTCAGAAAGAGTAAAAGCACTTCAGTTCGTTGTAGTTGGCTTTCTGGAAGCGATGAGCGTAATTTTGCTCTTTTTCTTGGGAGGTTGGCAAATTTCTCAAGGAAATCTCACAGGTACTCAATTTATCAGTTATATCGCAGGGGTGGCACTTTTAATTGACCCGATCGCTATTACCACTGCTAATTACGGCGATTTCAAGCAGGGAGAGGCTTCTAGCGATCGCATTTTTGAATTATTAGCAATTCAACCAACAGTAGTCGAAAAGCCGGGGGCGATCGAACTTCCCCATGTTACAGGCAAAGTCGAATATCGCAACATTAATTTTGCCTATAACTCAGAGACACCGATTTTACAAAATATGAGTTTGTTGGTGCTTCCCGGAGAAATGATTGCTCTCGTGGGCGCATCGGGTGCGGGTAAAACTACTTTAGTAAACTTGTTACCCAGATTTTACGATCCGCAAGCGGGACAGATTTTAATTGACGGTATTGATATTCAAGATGTCACCTTAAATACTCTGCGGCGGCAAATCGGCATTGTACCGCAAGAAACTATTCTTTTTTCGGGTACGATCGCTCAAAATATCGCTTTCGGTCAATCTTATTATGAACTGAAAGATGTTCAAAAAGCTGCGGAGATTGCCAACGCTCATCAATTTATTAGTCAGTTTCCTGACGGCTATCAAACTTGGGTAGGAGAAAGGGGTGTAAATTTATCTGGGGGACAAAAACAAAGAATTGCGATCGCCCGTGCAGTTTTGCTCGATCCGAGAATATTGATTTTGGATGAGGCTACATCGGCGCTGGATTCGGAATCCGAAGGTTTAGTGCAAGAAGCGCTGGAAAGATTGATGCGCGATCGCACTGTGTTTATTATCGCGCACCGCTTGGCTACTGTGCGGAGAGCCGATCGTATTTTAGTTTTGGAAAAAGGCAGAATTGTCGAATCTGGGACGCACGAGGAGTTGCTGGAAAAGGGCGATCGCTACGCAGGCTACTACGCTCAACAGTTTAGTCAGTAGGCTACGTTAGAAACCGGGTTTTTGGCCGTTTCTGCTGGCCTCAACGAAGTATTCTCGTAAAAAACCCGGTTTCTGACCACCCGTGTGTAAGTCCTATCAGAAATCGTATTTTGTCATCTGCCTTCCCCGAAGTCAACCTGACGGTTGAACAGGTTTTCAGATATATCCAAAGAGAAGAATAGCATTATTTTGGGAATGCGATCGCCTATGATTATGATGCCAAAACATCACTCAGGATGACAACAGATAGATTGGGAACATTACGAAATCCATTGTCATTGGTGAGAAACAGCGTACAACCTTCACTGATGGCTGTTGCAGCATGAATAGCATCAGGGGTTTTGAGATTGGTATTAGCTCTTAAATTAGCTGCTGTTCTCAGTACAGATTGAGTGATGGGAACTAGCTGTATATCTGAGGATAATAAAAGTTGTTCGTAGTCACTGACTAAGATAGTGTTAGCATTTTTCAGAGGGAAAACTAAGGTTTCCAGTAACGTCAATTCACTGGTCATAAGTTCAATCTCACCTGTTTGAAACTTCAGCCACAAGGGTTGGAGAAGCGAATAGTAATTCGGGTGAGCTTCAACGGTGTAAATAATGACTTGTGTATCCAAGTAAATTGTAGCAGAGGATGGTAGGTTTAGTTGTCCCATGAGTTTCTTTCTTCTTCTAGTTCCCGGTCAATTTCTTCAACAGTTCTAGAGACATGACGGCTGCGGATTTCTGTAAGCAATTCCAACACCTTACGCCGCCCGCCTTGCGGCTTTTCTGGTATGATCACAAAAACTTCAACCTCTTCGCCCACCGATCCAGGTGGCACTTGAATTTCAAGTTTATTTCCTGCAAGAACTTTGGTTGTAATCCGTATTGCTGACTGCATAGTTCCTCGTTTGCGATAATTAATTTTCAACAGCCCCTAAAGCTTTGAGCGTGGCTTTTTCAACTTCTGTTAAACCCGTAACTCCTGCAATATTCATGTTTTCATAAGGTCTGTCACTTTTGAGTATTTTGAGGCACTCACCTGTCTCAACATCCCAAAGTCTAATTTTGCCATCACGACTGCAAGCAGCAATAATTTTTCCATTTGAACTGAAGGCAACTGAGTTAATTCTACTGGTATGATCTTGCAAAATTTTTAGACATTCACCTGTACGGATATCCCATATTCTTACCGTTCCATCTACACTTCCACTAGCAACTATTTCACCCGAATAACTAAAGGCAACTGAACGTATCCAATCAGTATGCCCGTGAAAAATATTGAGGCATTCACCGCTGTTGATATCCCATAGTCTTACTGTTTGATCGATACTTCCACTGGCAAGTATTTCACCGTTCTGGCTAAAGGTGATCGCGCGTACCCAATCCGTATGCCCGTGCAATATTTGGAGGCATTCACCAGTATGGATATCCCACAGCCTCACCGTTCCGTCAAAACCTTCACTGGCAAATATCTCGCCCAAAGGACTGAAAGCAGCCGAGTATACATAATTGTTATGTCCGTGCAACGTTTTGATGCATTCGCCAGTACCGATATCCCACAGCCTCACCGTTTGGTCATAACCTGCACTCGCAAGTATTTCACCATTTGGACTGAAGGCGATCGATCGTGTTTCATTGCCAAATTCTGGCAAAGTATGAAGGCATTCACCACTGCGAATATCCCACAGTTTCAGTGTTTGGTCATAACTAGCGCTGGCAAGTATTTGACCCGAAGGATTGAAGGCAACTAAGTTTACCCGATCGAGATGCCCGTGCAAAATTTGGAGGCACTCACCGCTGCTGACATCCCACAGCTTGACAGTTTGTTCGTCATCGCCGCTAGCAAGTATTTTACCGTTTGGACAGAAGGCGATCGATATTACTTGATTGCGATGCCCTTGCAGTGTATTCAAGCATTCACCGCTGTCGATATCCCACAGCCTCAGCGTTTTATCGTAACTACCGCTAACAAGTATTTCACCGTTTGGACTGAAGGCGACTGACCTTACTTGATTGCTATGTCCTTGCAAAGTATTCAAGCATTCACCAGTGCGAATATCCCACAGCTTTGCTGTTCGATCGTGACTTCCACTTGCGAGTATTTCGCCCGAAGGACTGAAGGCTATTGACCGTACTCGATCGCCATGTCCCTCCAAAGTTTTGAGACATTCACCGCTACTGATATCCCACAGTTTCACTGTTTTTTCGCTGCTGCCACTAGCAAGTATTTCACCCGCAGGATGGAAAGCTACTGAAAACACGTTTTTAGTATGACCGTACAAAATTTTGAGGCATTCACCAGTACCGACATTCCACAGCCTTACTGTTGTGTCGCCGCTTCCACTGGCTAACATCTCACCAGCAGGATGGAAAGCCACTGAAAATACAACTTTAGTATGGTCTTGCAAAATTTTGCAGCATTCACCCGTGTGAATATCCCATAACCTGATCGCGCCATCAAAACTCCCGCTAGCGAGTATATTTCCATCAGGATTGAAGGTGACTGACATTACCGATCCGGTATGTCCCTGCAAAACTTTTAAACATTCACCAGTCTTGACATCCCATAACTTGATTATATTTTCATAGCTCCCGCTAGCAAGTATCTTACCGTCAGGACTGAAGGCGACTGACTCCACCACGTTGGTATGTCCTTTACAGGTCAATATTTCTCTGCAACTGCTAGCTTCCCACAAGCGAACTATGCCATCACTATCACCTGTAGCTAACAGTTTGCCATCGGGACTAAATATGACAGATCGCACGCTGCTGAAGATTTTAGTAAAAGCTGAATTAGCCAAATTAGCTTCAGCAAAGTTGACGTGGCGCAGATTAGCATTTGTAAAATCAGCACCTAAAATAACTGCACGAGAAAGGTCTTTTGTTTCTAACGCAGTGCGATCGATTTTCACCAACAGCGTCGCCGCATTCCCTCCCACATAACCCACCTCGCTTTCAGTTTTGCCCCGCGTTGCTTCCAGAATTTCCAATAATTCCTCCGTAGCTGCCCCTACATCAAGGCAGGGCCGGCACGAGGACACCGCCCCTACCATTGGTAACAACAAATCCATCACAGCTTTTGTCAGCGGCGCTTTTCCGAAACTCTGACAAAGTTGCCCTAAATCTTCAGCAGTAAATCCCTGCAAAGGCGCGATAAGTTCACCATTGTTTCTCTTTTGGGCTTGCAATCGACAATAATTAGACCAAGTATATTTTTGAGGCGCTGCATTAGGATCTAAACAAGACTGTTCAGGCGCAACTAATTCGGTAAAATCTGCGGCCAAAACTCCCAATTCCGCCGCAAATTTGTAAGCGACAAAAAACTCTAACAGCGAACGATGCGCTGGAGTATAATCTCCATCTGCATTGCGAATTAGCATCGTTTGACCCATCATGTCGTAGTGCCAGTGGTCTAAGTCTTTTTCCTCCTGCACGACGGAACCAAACAGGCCTCGAATGCGATCGGGAAAACCGCGATAATTGAGACTCATTTGGTTGGTAGACAGCATTTCCCAAGACAGTTCGCACAAAAAGTAAAGCTTATCTGCTACTGAAGTAAAAGTACGTTCAGCTTTGATATCTCTCTCTATCTTCCGCCGCACCGCATACAGATAAATCCGCGACATATCGACTGGTTTTCCAGCTTCAATATCGGGCAATGCTTCCAAAATTAACTCGGTCATCACCGGGCGACGCGCTAAATCCAATAGCTGCGGGTTTCCCATCACTTTTTCGACAGTAGCAGCTTCGGTTTGAAATGACAGCGCTTGCCCAATTTGCTCGTCGTTAAATTTCTCTAATTCTAAGACTTCAAATTGGGGAGTTTCGCCTGTTAAAATGGTTGTTGATGCTTGCAGTTCTGCATTGAACAATGCCCGTCCTTCCTTGCCTTCAGGAAAGTGTTCGGTACGGCAAGTCAGGATGACTTTTGCGCCGGGAACGACGGCTTTTGCTAATTCCCAGAAGTTGTTGATGGTTTCTTGCCGATCGCACTTAGCGGCCATTTCATCAAAACCATCGAAAATCAACAGAAACTTACCCATGCGATTCAGTTGTTCAAAGGCCGAATAACCCGCCAAAGGTATCTCGTGTTTCCGAAAGAAAAACTCGGAAAATAGCGACTCCACACTAACGGCTTTCGCGTAATCTCGCAGCGGAATTACTAACGGCAACCTCGGACGTTGCAAGCCGCCCTTTTGAGCTTTTTTGTAGCGTTGCAGCGCCATCCAAGCATAGTGCATTGCAAACCAAGTTTTCCCCGTCCCAAATTCTCCTAAAACTGAAATATGTTCTTTTACGGGGTCATCCAACCACAGGTCAATATAACCTTCAATCCAGCCATCTCCTTCGCCATAATGACTCACTCCTATTTTGCGGTGAGTATCGGGGTCAATTTCTTCTTTTGTACAAGCTAGTGGCACGTATTTTGTATTAATTTTCCGGCTGGTAATTTCAGTTTCTAGCCAATCCAGATAAGCGGTAAAATCGGCATCTTGGTCGAGCAATTCATCGAAAGTATAGCAAGCTAAATCGCGATTTTCATCTTTTTTTACTTCATCCCGCGCGGCGCTACTGATGCGGCGGGCGGTGACTAACCAGCCTTCATCGGTGCGCTGTTTTTCCACCGACTCGCGCAAGGCCGAAATGTCCTTAAGTCCGGCTTCTCCGGCTATTCCGCGCACTAAAATGCGATCGTACCGATTGCGTCTGACGGGAACATTGATAATCCATTCAAAATAGTTATCTTCCGAGATGTGATAGGTTTCAAACTTATAACTTAATGTTTCAAACCAACCACGAACTTGCTGTGATAAAATAAAAGCTTGAGACTTTTGAATATTAGTTGATGCTGCGGCGGCGGGAAGTGCGGGATAATCTTCAGCTTCCAGTCGTGCAAACTCGGTGCGAATTCCTTCGATAGTGGGCAGGCGTTCGATGCGATCCATTACCAAAGATAGGCGTTTTTGCAAAGATGCGATCGAATTTCCCACCATCACGTCGTTGATCGATCTCGTCCGCTTTGCTACCTCCATAAACACGGCCGCAAAAGCCATGAATTCCCGTCTGGGGTCAATCCCTAAATTTCGGAGTTCCCGACCCAAAGCAGACTCGCTGAGAAACTCATCGCCTGCTTGAATTAAAATGGCTGGGCTATCGGACTCGAAGGCTTTGCGAAATGCTGATTCAATCTCTTTTTGGCGAAACAGTTCTAAAATTTGTTTGGGTTTGCCAGCGCCGTACTCGACTAAAGTATAAACGTAAACTCCGCTAAAATCTGCGGGCGGAGCATCAGGATCGAGGTTAAATTTTTTTAAGATTTTGATGACTCTTTCGTTGCGCTGAAGCTTGTCTTGTAGGGTGCCGAAGGGAATTGTCGTCAGGAGACTGATAACTAAGTCGAGACTAATTAGCATGATTTAGGCTTTCCTGTTTTTCTGTGGAAGTAATGCTCAAATCTAGAATCGGTAGGCTGTGTCCCTGAAATGCGCTGCGGGCGATGATCGCAAACAGCTCTAATTTTATGGTAACAGGATTTACGCGCCCCGACCAAAGAAACTGGGTTTTTACGGAATCTGCTGGTAGGAGCGCGTCTTTTCCTAAAAAACCCGGTTTCTGACCCACCGTTGGTAAGTTATATTCAGTTAATTAACTTAGCATTTTTTAGGAAATTTTACAACTATAAAACACACTAAAAACCGAAATAAATTGTAGCAATAATAGCTCTAATGGAGTTGTTATATACGATATTTAAAAGTTAAAATATAGATAACTAACAAATAAAATTTGCTATCTATGAAAATACAATCTTCTGTCTTAGTCCACCTTGGATTTGGCAAATATGTACGCTCCGATCGAGTAACAGCAGTAATACCAATTGAAGAAGAACGCGGACCCGGTCGGCGCACTTTTGTGCACGTAGATGGCGAAGCAGACCCGATCGTGGCTTCGCGCGCGGAAGATACAATTGTTCGCGATTTGGTGCAGGAACCGCGCGAAATAACTCAAGCTCGGCAGCAACAAGAAATCCTGCAAGATTTGCTGGCAGATTTGAGCAATGTTAACGTCACCGTGCGCCGCATCAGCCGCGATGAAGGCGGACTCGATCTCGAACGTTTAGACCCATATTCCGCAGATATTTAGACAAATTTAATAGTTTTAAATTTGTCGGCATAAAGCCATGAAATCAACATACGGTATCAAGTATTTCCAAAAGTATATAATAGAGTCAGGAACACAGGTGTAAAAAATCAGGAATCAGCCCCCAGTCGAAATAAAAGTCCTCAACATAGATCGTTTAGGAATAATAGCCTAAATTATCGATGAAATGGAACTGGTAGAATTAGTGAATAAACAAATCGGTATCAAAGAAAAAGAACTCCTAACTCCCGGACAAGTAATGAAAGCAATGATTTTGAATGGATTAGAATTTTTGAGCGCCCCTTGATACTTATTTGAACAATTTTTTGTCGGCAAAGCAACATCACATCTGATTGGAGAAGGAGTATTACCATCACATTTAAATGATGACCAATTAGCCAGAGCATTAGACAAATATTATGCAGCAGGCACAACACAACTATTTACAACAATCGCTATAAAAGCTGCCGAAAAATTTCAAGTAAAAATGAAGAGCATTCATTTGGATGGAACTTCAATGTATGTACATGGGGAGTACGCAAAGCCGTCAGAAAAAGGAGTCAATAAGCCGTTAAGATTGAGTCATAAGTGAAAATTCAAGAATCATCGCATGAATCAGAGATGAAAACCATAGAACTCAAACATGGATATTCGAGGGAGCATCGACCAGACCTCAAGCAATTTATTGTTGACATGATTTGTACAGGAGATGGAGATGTACCATTATATTTAAAAATAGACTCAGGAAATATCGATGACAAAAGTGTATTTGTAGAGCGATTAAAAGAATTCAAAAAGTCCTGGAATTTTGAAGGAGTAAATGTAGCAGATAGTGCCTTGTATACCAAAGATAATATCATCGCTATGAGAGAAATGAAATGGAAAACTAGAGTTCCTTTAACTATAAAAATGGCTCAGGAGGCAATATTAAATATCGCAGCTCACCAATGGACATACAGTGAAATATCAGGATATAAAATGGTCGAAAAAGTAAGTGATTATGGAGAAGTCAAGCAAAGATGGTTAATCGTAGAAAGTGAAGCGAGGAAAAAATCTAGTATTGAACAAGTAAATAAGCAAGTAGAAAAACAAAAAAAAGCATCAACCTCTATACGCAAGCTATCCCAGCCAAGTTTTGCTTGTGAACCGAATGCTAAAATGGCTCTCGAAAAATTATCAAATTCATTCAAATATCATAAAATTAACCATATTATTTATCAAAAAATAGCCGAATATGAGCAATCAGGTAGACCCAGTAAATTGGTCATAACTACTCAAATAAATTATCGAATAACAGGTGAATTAGAGACTAAATTAGAAGTAAGTGAATCTGAAAAACTGGGCAGGAAGATTTATTTTAGCAACAAACATTATTGACAAGAATGAATTGAGTAAGGAGAGCGTACTCAAAGAATACAAAGCCCAACAATCTACAGAAATAGGATTTAAATTCCTGAAAGATCCGTTGTTTTTTACTTCAAGTGTCTTCGTAAAAAATCCTCAGAGAGTAGAAGCAATTTAACGGTAGAACATCGAAAAATTCTCTCTTGTTTAGGGACAGTCTGTCGTTAATATTATCTGATTATTTAATCAGGGGGATTTGAAGTCAAATTGAGATACTTGTCTAGCCAATCAACTTTATCAACATAATAATTATGGTCGAAAAACCTCTGGATTTATTGGAATGTATTGTCTGATAAATTGAGCAAGTCATTGTCACAGAAAAACACCTGGATTTAACTTGAGATATTGTCTACTAATTTTCACACAAAATAGAAATTAAACTTAAAAAAGTTAGACTAAAAAAATGCTGGCTTTGATTTTTCAAAAATACCAGTAAGATGAATCACATCTGCTGAATGTGGGTTAAAAGTAATAACTCAAACAGATTTTCTATCAAAAAATTTGCGGGTTGTTAAGGGAGGAGTTAAAATATCTAACAAAACTTTTCTATATATATCTAAACCTTTGGCATTGAGGTGAACGCCATCAATTGTTAAATCTGTATTTAGAGCTTTGTCCTTAAATAAGGCTTGTATGCCGCTAGATTCCACGGTTATATTTTCTTCGGCTGCTACTTTATTGATGAGAACATTGATTTCGTCAACTCTAGCAATTGTTCCTGCAAATTTAGGATTGTGGCTGGCGACAAGAGTTGAATAAAAAGCAGGAATTAGAATAATCTGTTTGCTGCCGATCGAGCGCATAATTGCGATCGCCTCTTTCAAATTTCTGACAAACTGCTCGTCGCCAATGCCATACATAGCATCATTTGTGCCGATCGCCAAAATCGATTTTTTGCAGGTAAAGCCCTGTGGCACTACCAATTTTAGCTGTTCTAGCAGCGAAACAGAGCTCATGCCGCCGATCGCAAAATTAAAGTTTTTTTCTCCCAAAGAATCGCCCAGGGCTGAAGAAATAGAATCGCCCCACACGCAACCTTCATATTGCTGCTCTTTAATTTGCTGCACCTGATTGTAAACCGAAGCTTGCCACCAGAGTGCAGAACTAACAGTGTCCCCCGAAGGTTGCGGGTTAGCCAACCCCCGAAAAGGGATGTACGCCGACAACAACAAAGCCAAGACGGCCGAGATTAATTTAAATTTAACTTTCATACAAATTGCTGCTACTTTTGCTGCTACTTTAGTTTATGCCATTGCTTTAACCAGCAGTCAGGATTTCTGCAAATTTAGCGAAATGGTGATGCGACTGTTGCGGTTAATATTTGTAGGGCAAGTTTCACCAACAATCTGTCAGCTACCTCCCGAATATTTGTCAACCCGCCCCACATCTTAATTAACCTTTCGCCGCCAACAATTCAGGTTGTAAAACCTGATTTAATTTGCCGCTGCGAAACCCCTCCAAATCCAAAGTCGCGTACACAAAACCAAACTCCTGAAACACCGCCACCAATGCAGGCAAATCCGCATTTATCACAAACTCCTGAATCTCCGCCGCCGGCAGTTCAATTCGCGCCGTATCTCCATCCGATCGCACTCGCAAATTCTTTAGCCCCAACTGCCGCAAATACCGTTCGGCGCGCCCCACTCTTTGCAACTTGGCAACAGTAATTTCTTCGCCGTAAGGAAAGCGCGAACTCAAACAAGGTTGAGCCGGTTTGTCCCACCAAGGCAAACCCAATTCTTTTGCTAACTGCCGCACTTCAAATTTAGTCATGCCGACTTCTGCTAAAGGCGATCGCGCGCCGCGTTCCTTCGCAGCCTGAATTCCGGGACGGTAATCCTTTAAATCGTCTGCATTCACCCCATCCACCACATAAGGATAACCCTTTTCTAGTGCTAGCGGTTTCAAAGTATCGTGCAGTTCGCTTTTGCAGAAATAGCAGCGATTAACCGGATTAGAAGTGTAATTGGGATTTGCCATTTCCTGAGTTTCGACTTCCTCGTGGGCGATGCCAATTTCTGCTGCTTGAATGCGCGCATCTTCTAAATCTTCTGGCAGTATAGACGGGGAAACTGCAGTCACGGCCAAAGCGCGATCGCCCAAAACGTCCCAAGCAATTTTTGCTACCAAAGTGCTGTCAATTCCGCCAGAGTAGGCAATCAGCGCCCGTTCCATCTGCGCGAAAATATCTTTTAATTGTTCTAATTTTTGAGCTAACATAATTTCAACTTTTTGTTACATTATAAACACAGGAGCAAAAAACCCGACTAAACAAAAAGATATCAACAAAGCCGATCGCGATCTGTTACCTTCTTGACATCCGTTACATCTGCTGCCGAACTTCCTTCTCGTGCTATTCTGGATCGATACCGAGGGCTGCCAATCTCGCCAAAAGTTCTTGATTTCGCTGTCTTTCTTGTTCCAGCAGCGTCTGGGCTAACTCTTTGTCTTGCTGTTGGCGATCGGCCCGCTGACGTTCGTTTTTCGCCCGCTGGCGTTCGTTTTCCGCCCGCTGGCGTTCGTTTTCCGCCCGTTCTTCCGGCCACAAAAGAACTCTCCTCCCGCATTCCACCGGCGCAGCCAAGATCCCGTTCTACCTTCGCGAGTTCCCTCCCAAACCCCCAAAAATAGATCTAATCCAGGTATTAAATAACGCCCGTTTTCATCTGGATTTTGATTGTCGTAACGCTCGGATTCTAGCGCATAAACTTCTATTCTGCCCGTATGCGGTCGAAAAATCACATAGCGAGGAACTTTGATTACTTGTTGGTAAAAAAACCATTTTCCGATTTCTTCTGTGTGTTCGACAGAATATTCATCGCCGTAAGTAGCTGACAGAAATTCCATCACTACAAAGGGAACTGTTCCTTCGGTATGAGGCGTGTAACTGCGGCGCGGATAACTGTGGGGCCAAGGTTGCACTGGCCCCACGTACATCCAGTCTGGGGCTTTGCAAATAGTGCGATCGTCCACAGCCGCACACAAAGTAAAATTAGAAACTATTAGTGCGTCTTGGATTAGTTCCGGGGAATCCACTACAGACTGGCGCAAACCGTGAGCTAGCAAGGGATGGTCTGTATCGTCTACAGGGTCATCTGGTAGGATAAAATCATCGGCCAGCAGGGGCCAAGTAATCTTTAGCTGCGATATCGGTTTTTGAATTACAGCACTCATAAGTCACCTCATTTTACCAATAAAAATTTGAGTTTTAGTGGAAATTGCCGATCGACAACCTTCTCTATATCTTAGCGCGCTAATTCGAGCGCAAAATAGGTTTGCAGTCAGAACTTTACTCCTCGCTGCAAACCATTCCCGGCGGTGCCCAATGCACGTTTTAAAATTCCCGGCGGGAAAATATGGCGATCGCAACTGACAGCAGCACCACCACATACAGCAAACCGTAGCCAGCATCTGTAATCAAACCCGCCAAGTAAGGAACTTGTCCGTAAACAGCATCATTTTTTAAATTGAATCTGGCTAAATCCGGCAAAACCAGATAAAGTCCCATCATCAATTGTTCAATGCCAGGATTTTTAGTTAACTTACCTACAGCCACCAAATCCCGCGTCGAATGTCCCATCAAATAAACGCCAAATGTCAGTAAAGCTGCCAGCAGCGAACTGCTAAACACCCCAAATAAAATCCCGACACCAGCCATGAGACACAGCTCAAACCAAATAAACAGCGAAGCAATTAAAATGCTTTCCAAAGGGTAAGGAATCCGGCTAAAACTCAAAATAACCAGATAGACAACAGTCATGGCCGCTACAAGCGCAAATAGCACCGCCGACAGCCCTAAGTGCTTGCCTACAATTAACTCAGCCCGACTTATCGGCTTAGCAACTAATAGGTAAACAGTCCGCTTTTCAATTTCTTTGTTGACCAGTTCGGTAGCCACAAACACTGTGGCAATTAGACCGAGAATGCTCATACCAGCCAAACCGATATCTAAGATAATTTTTTTCTCGGTTGTCGCGGCCAATTCGGGTATCAAGCGTACCGCTGCTCCCATCAAGAGAGCAAAAATAATAATTATGTAAAGGATGCGATCGCGAATTACTTCCCAAAATACATTAATTGCGACTGTCAATATTCTTCTCAAATTCATCTAGTTATAAACCCGCTGGAAACTTTCGTCATATTTTAGTTGAAGGAAGAAGTCATTAGTCATTAGTCATTTGTTATTAGTTATTTGTTCTTTGTTATTGGTAACAACTGACAACTGACAACTGACAACTGACAACTGACAACTGACAACTGGCAACTGCTTTCCGTCCAACGTCATCAGGAAGAAGGAAGAAGGCTTGGGAGCATCTCATTTTTGTAAAAAGCATCTTTTTTATTATAGTGCGAGTTCTTAAGCTCGCACTATAATTAAACGCAAAACACCAGATGCTCCCGAAGCTTGGCTTCGGCTTGCGGGTCAATCTCCCCATCTCCCAACCGCCAGAGACTGGCTCAAACTTGAGCGTCTCCGGCAGTTCCATCTTTTTTGAGTCCGGGTTTTGAGCGTTTGATAGCGTCGCAGGTTACAGTCGCCCGATTGGCTGTATCGAACACCTCGCAAGACTTGGTAAACGAATATATTTCCGGTCGAAAAACCAGCCCCATCCAGGTTGCTTGCATCTCTAACTGATAGCGCGACTGTCCTTGAACGATCGAAGTTTTGACATCCCAGCTACCATCTTCTGGGACTGTCCCAATTGTTCCTAATGCTTTATTTTTGAGAAAAAATCGCTCATTGTCAATATCTATTAACATTTGTTCAACCTGCGGCCACGGTTTGGTGCGGGCTTCATTTTTTACGTATCGCTCCATTGCATTGAGGATGACAACTCCTCGGGAACGATTAATAGTTGGCTGTTGAAATGTCACCACATAATCGCTTTTTCTCAAATCCTGCGATAAAATGCTCGGATACTGTTGTATCCAACTTTGAACTAAAAAATGAAATGTAAACCAACAGGAAAATGTCACATGAATTAGAGCAATCATCAAAAACTGAGGGCGCATCAACTCTCTGATACTTTCCCGTTTTGAATCGCTCTTCCAAACCCTGATTATTGCAAGAACTACTACTGCTATAATCGGCCCGGATATCCAGGCTATTTCCTTCTTGTCCGACGGCAATCTGATCAGCAACCACAATCCAATTAAGATGCTTGTCACCCACGGACTCAGGCTTACTCCTTTAATCACAAAAGGTGCTTGGCTGGTCAGCAAACCCATTGAAAGTATAAAAAATAACCAGCTCATATCAAACATCAGAGTTCTTGTCTGCCAGTCAGTGATTGCTGCCACTGCCAGCAAACCTAAAAAGATGCTGAGCAGTAAAGGAGTTTTCCAGTGGACAACTCTAGGCGGAATTATCGCCTTTTGAACTTTTTTATTGGCTTCCCACAGGTTGTTCGTCACCTTAGTGAGTTGCTGAGTGACATCCAAAAATTGCTTCATCATATATTTCAATTATTGACGCTTTCCACAAACAACACTGTTAAAATAACGATATTACTAACAGTATGGGCAATTAAAACTGCTCCAAACTGGGTAGTTACTTGAAAAGTTTTTTTGAGAGGACGGCGGGTGAGAGTCGGGGGCCCTAAAAACTGAGGCTTGGAAGCTTTTTTATTACCTGAAACCCAGTTTTCTATAATTTGTAAACTCTGCCATTTCGCTAAAAAAGTGATCGCCAATAATAATACGGCAATCATAGTTAGGGTAGGGTAAAGACTCGGATTTCCGCCTAATAACATATAACCGATTAGCTCTTCCCGCAAATCTTTGGGAAGAATGCTTTCTATGCCGAAGAAAACTAACCAACCTACGCAAGTGCAAGCGAGATTGAGGATGGCTGTATATTCAACGCTGGTTTTGGGGCCGAGTTTCAGTAGTTTTTGCAGAAACCACGATTCGATCGCGATCGCCAAAAATATAATTAAAACTTGCACCAAAACAATCCGAAATGGGAAAACATTTGCAATCATAAGCTTTCAGGTATATCATCCCGGGTGAGATTTTAATTGTACAGCACCAGCGGAATCATCAAGAGCTGCTGGTCTTAGCCCTCAAGATCCTTCGATCGATCGCCCTTTTGAACATCAGGTGGTTTAGCACTTATCCTATAATCTTTTGAGATCCGCCTGCACAATGGAAACATTCAACATTCAAGGCGCGCGATCGAAGTACCCACCCCAGTACCCACCCCGAGAAAGACTCAAATAACAGAAGATGCGGCGATCGCCAGCGGTACGGCCAAGTTAGCTGCCGTTAGTAGATCGCCAGCGGTGCGGCGCAGATGCTATAGTTTGGCGGGGACAACAGCAAGAGCTAGACTGCATAGAAGCAGAACGCGGCTGGGAAATTGCTACAATGGCGATCGCCAGCGGCTAGTATAAAACTATCGTTCTCGACGAACTCAATCCCACAGTAGACTTAGAACTGCTGTCGGTAGAGCCGATCGTCCAAGCCCTACTGCAGAAGCCCCGCGATACTGAAATCATTATCACCGGGCGCTGTCACAAACCCCACGCTGACCATGACTTGGCCAGCGTACACTCCGAGGTATACTGTCACAAACACTACGGCGATCGGGGCGTAGAATTCAAACGGGGTGTAGACTTTTAAACCCCAAAGTGGCTCGGATTGAACTCCGCGCCAGTTATTTAAAAGCCAATACGCTTGAGTTAACAGGGTTTGTTTCCAAAGAGAGCCCTACTCGACCCCTACTCCCCAAAAAAAAGGGGAAGCAAGAGAAAACTCTTGTCACCCCATTTTGAACGGAAGCTAGGGAACAAGCTAAGGAGCGATCTTAATGAAACCGTATTGATTTAAAAACGGCCCTGCCTGAAAAACCGGAAATTGCCACAAAGCCTTGTTACTAAGTAACCAATCCCTGACTTTTCATTGTCTGGCGATCGCAGCGATCGACCTATCTTAATCTTGAATTTCCTTCCCTGGAGGCGATCCCCGACCGCAAATCCAGAATGGAACATTAATAAAATGAGGTGCGTCTTCTTGAGCGTGAGCATCAGAGACAGCCCACAAGGATTATTCAAGGGTGAAGACATTGAAAATAAAAGCTTACAAGCAAAAAGTCGGGGAGGGAGAAAGTCTAGACACGGTTAACGCCAGTAGGCTAGACTTGCGGCTGGCAAACAGGTTAAACTACAGCGGCATCCAAACATTCGGTGTTCTAGGCAGTGTCTGTAGTCGCGAAAGCGATGACCAACAAGTATGAGGAGTGAAGCTGTATGACAACTTTAAGTGACGATCCTAATCAATTAGATTTAAACCTTCCCGGACTAGGGCCCGATACAATATTCGCCGGAGCCGGAGCGGATTTCGTAAGAACTTCCACCCTCGGCGGCAGTTTAATATTTGGTCAAGGCGATAACGATACCTTGGTTTCCGTCGGCCCGAACGATACCATATACGGCGGCGAAGACGAAGATTCCATCAGATCCCAGCGCACTCCCGCCTTGCTGTTTGGCGACGGAGGCTCAGACACCATAGTTGCTGAAGCCCGCGCTACCGTGTACGGCGGTGCGGGAGAAGACTTCCTGCAAGGTACTGTCGAAGCTAACCTCATATTTGGTAATGAGGACGCGGATACGATCTTGGGAGGAGCGCAGAGAAGAGACTCGCTCTACGGCGGCAAGGGCAATGACGCGATCGGCTTCTTCATCGCAGGGGGCGGCAACAACCTTTCTTTACCCGGTGGCTTGGCTATTGGCTTCGCTGGCAACGAAGGCAGCAACTACTTGCGGGGCGATTTGGGCGACGACTTGGTTGTAGGTATCAATCAGAGAGACAGTCTCTTCGGCGGTAAAGGTAACGACACCCTGACAGGTGTCGCCAGCAGCAGCTACTTGTCGGGCGATCTTGACAACGATACTTTAGTTATTACCAACACTACCCAAACAAGCCCGTTTGCTTCCAACGTCATCACGATCGGCATTGAGAAAACCACCTTGATCGGCGGTGGGGGCAACGATTCCCTCTACGGCGCGATCGGCGACTTTGGCACCGGCAGAAACTTCTATGACGGCGGCGACGGCAACGACACGATCAAGGTTTTTGCTACGCAGGATACCGCGCTGGGAGGTGCAGGCGACGACTTCATTACGTCTGCGACGGTGACTGTGCTTTCGAGCGTAGGCGCGCAGAGTTCATTTCCAGGCTTTGCGGGTCGGAACTTGCTCGACGGCGGCGAGGGCAACGATACCATCGTGGCAGCTTTTTCGACTGACACAATGATCGGTGGCGGTGGCAATGACACCTTGAGTGGCTTCTTTGCTCAAGCCTTCGGTGGAGATGGCGACGATACGATCGATGCCTCTTCTGCCCGTAATACTGGGCGGATTAGTCTCGATGGCGGCCTGGGCAATGATTTCTTAATTGGCAACAGCACCTCCGGTGTCACCAACTTCATGAACGGCGGTGAAGGAAATGACAACATCATTTTTGGTGGCACGGGCGATCGATTAATTGGCTCATTTGGCGGTAACGACACCATCTCCTACGCTGTCGGTGTCAACTTTAGCGGTATCACAACCACAAACGTGATTACCGATAACTTAGGCAGCAACTTCATCACCGGCGGCAACGGCAATGATTCGATTACTACCGGTGCTGGCGACGACATACTGTTCGGCGGCCCCACCAATCTTGTTACCGCAGGAATTGACGGGAACGATACCTTAAATGCTGGTGGTGGAAACGACACGCTGTTGGGCGGCTTTGGAGACGACTATTTGATCGGAGGAGACGGCAACGACTCTCTCGGCGGCGGGCCCGGTGCAGACACGCTGATTGGCGGCTTCGGCAGTGACAGCTTCTACTACCAAAACGGCACCGAGGGCTTCAGCGGTACTAACGCAGACCAGATCGGTGATTTTACTGCCGGCGTAGACAAAATAGTCTTGGATAGCAATGCCTTCGGCTTGGGTACAGTGAATGGACCGAGCCGACCTGGTTCCCAACAGTTCTTAGTGATTGACGAAGGGGAATACAACGGTCAGGGCGGGCTAAATGGGCAATCACCACTCCTGATCTATGAAAATCGACTGAACGTAAACGACAACACAGGTCGCTTGCTGTACGACCCTGACGGTTCAGGAGCGCTGCCAGCCGTTACACTGGCAAACCTCAACGGCAAACCGGGCTTGACGGTGACTGATATTCAGCTAATTTAATTTAGGTGGCAGCGGGTAAGGTGGGTTTGGAAAAAGCTATCGCCCGCGCCAACTCTAAAAACTAATTGTGCTATGTTTCGAGCTAGGGATATCAATCCCTAGCTTTTTTATTGGCAGCGATTTTGAGGGACTCGGCGGGTGTGTTAGTTTCTTGGTGTAGCGAGGTGTTTCCCTGACATTTGTGTCAACAAACACGTCTTATGTAGTAGCGGTCTACTGTTTGACTATTAGGCCAGATCCCCCCTAACGCCCCTTAGGTCGGGGGGGACAAGAGCATTTTGCGTCTCCGTCACCCCCACATAGTCGCGGAAGAGCATCTTGCGTCTCTCGTGACCCCCATCACAGTCGCGGGGACAGGATTCTCCTCAAAGTCCCCCTTCTTAAGGGGGATTTAGGGGGATCTGGCCTCAGCCAAAAGCGAGATTTATGAATGGTTTGACCTGTTTATTGACACTAATTCCCCTTCAACCATCCTACAAGTTTGGGCGAGCAAAAAAAAGCCAGCAAACAATATGTTTGCTGGATTGAGTAGGCAGGAAAAATTTAGCAAATACTGTGACTAAGCCTTATCTACAATCTCTTTTGCTTTATCTTTGAGGTCTTCTTTCAGGTGCATGGCTGAGGCTTGATCCTGCTTGGCTTGACCCTCTAATTTATCTTTTTGATCCCCTGTAACTTCGCTTACAGCTTCTTGGATTTTGCCTTCAATATTCTTAGCTGTAGCTTCCACTCTGTTTTCAATGTTCATGATTTTTTATATAAACTCTACAATTACCAATATAGAATTTTAAAGTTGAGTCTGTATCTGTCTTGAGATAGATTTGCGGTTAATGCCTGGGGTGGAAAAGGCGAGCATTTCTAGGTGCAGACGCGGTTCCAACCGCCGTCTGCATTTGGAATCTAGAAACCGTTGCGGCCCCAAATTACCATTGAAATTGAGAAGGAGAACAGAACTAGCACCGAAACCCAACCGAGTGACAAAATATCCATAGCTATTTATTGAACTAACTGTACAAAGTGACTTCAACCCTTTTGACATCCACCCCGCCCGGTCGGTACGGGGATTCCCAAACCTCACGATTTGAATTTCTGCTTCGAATGCAACTGCCTCCACCCTCAAAGAGATTTGGTCTTATGTTCGCTCCACAGACTAACCCCGCAAGCCCTGCGGTTTTTACGTGTCGAATACCAAACGGAATTCTTCGTACTTTTGATTCTAGGGATGTTTACCATTGCCCTATCCTCTTTTCCCGGTCTACCTATTTTTCTTTCCCGTTGCGGTTGTCGCAAACTTATTAATTAGGGTTTATGTTCACATAGTCGCGAGTGGGTCATTGACCAATTATATTGTAATATAAAGCCGTCCTAAAAGGACGGGGTTTCTACCCAATTTTCTGATGATAAGTCAATTTGAGCCATTTTTGAAATGAGGGTGTTGTGAAGGACTCGTCAAATTTTAGTTTCGCTGAACGGGTAGAATCTTTGAAAGCAGGGACTGTTGCTGCTTTGTCTTGTTTTTTTGGTTTTGGGGCGATCGCCCTGGTTAACAGCTTAATCCTAGCCCGCTGGTGGGATTCTCTGACGAGCTTGCAGGTAATAGCCGTTGACCTAAATTTTGCCTTCAGAGGAGTGATGGTGCTTTTGGGCGGTTTCTTATTCGGCGTTACCTACCGCTACGCTATCCGGCGCGATACTAACCCGCACCTTAAATCTGGCGTGGTGTTGGCTTTTGGGCTGGTGCGGGCTTTTGGACAGTTGGATGCGGGACTTTCTTTTGAGGCGGGGAAAATACCGGGTTTGCTGGAGTTATTGCCGTTTGCGGTTGGTGCGGTGGAAAGCGTACTATTGTTTGCGATCGCGCGTTTGGTGTTGGATTGGGCGATCCTCTTCCAGGGCTTCGCTAACGGGCGATCGTTGATTCAACCATTCGGGCGATCGTAGACAATATAATATCCGGTTGAGCGATCGCAAAAACAGTTCGATCGATCGCGCGTGCGGACTTTAATCCGCTCCAATTTGGGGACTAAAGTCCGCACTACGAACTAATAGCCTTTTTATTTCAAACCTAATACCTCATATTCTAAATTGCCGTAAACCATTTGCTTGTCTACCGCCGACAAAACCTTATTGTTAGCAGCATCAGAAACTAAACACTGACAAACTAAATCCGCTACATCCGCCCGGTGAATCGTTCCCGCCACCCGACAATCTTCCGTTAAAACACCGTTCCCCGTCGCAGGTTCCGATTTCAATCCGCCCGGACGAATCACAGTATAAATCATCCCGCTTGCTATCAAATGATTTTCTGCTTTTTCCTTTTCAATTAACACCGGGCGCAAAGTTTCTAAAGCTTGCGGTGGCAAAGCAGAGGCAGTGTTACCGCTTCCGATGGATGAAACTAAAATAAATTTTTGTACGCCTGCTTTAACGGCCGCATCAATCAAGTTTTTGTTGCCCAAATAATCGGCTCTTTCCCCATCCTTTGGCAAGCCGCCAACGGTGCTGATTACGGCATGAATTGGTTCGCCTCCAGCCATCGCAGCTTCTACAGCCGCAGCGTCCAAAGCGTCGCCACTCACGACTTTGATGCCCATTGTTTCTAATTCGGTGCGGTGGTTGGGCGATCGCAAAAGTGCAGTTACTTGCATCTTTTGTGCTACGAGACATTTTGCGATTTCTAAGCCAACACCTCGGCTAGCACCTGCTAAAAAAACGTGGAAATTTTCTGTCATATAAGTTTGGTTTTAATTTGTGCAGAAATTGGTGTATTTGACTGGGGAGTATTATACAGCAATTCTCTGTGCATTTTTGAATTCGTTTTTTTTTAACCGCAGAGGGCGCAGAGGGCGCAGAGGAAGAGAGGGGAAAGATTGGCAATTGCTGATTTATATTAGATTTTTTTTGCCCACGATTACTACCCAAGATTGAGCTTCGCGCGGTAAGCCGGGGGGGCGGTAGTAGTGGTTGAATATTGCAAATCCTGCTTGTTCTAAACAAGGTGCTAAAGTTTCGTATTCCCATCCTGCAGTATAGCGTTTTCCCGTCGGTCGCTCGTCGTAGCCTTCCCAATTTCCCCGGCACATTGACATGACAATTGCACCGTTAACAACTAAGGCTTTGTGCAAATTTTGCAACACTTTCACCATCTCGTCGCTGGGAACGTGAATCAGGGAAGCATTGGCGAAAATACCGTCAAATTCTGCCTTTGGTAAGTCGAGATTCAGAAAAGATTGCTGCCAAACTTCGCAGCCGGATAACTTTTTTGCTGTTTCTACAAAAGCCGGGGTTGCATCTAAGCCTACAACTGTGTGTCCTTGGCTTTTAAACGCTACTAAATCTCGTCCTGGGCCGCATCCTATATCTAGAATTTTACCCGGATTGCGGGGCATGACAGCGGTCAGTGCGGATCGATTTTGAGATACGTCGTGATGCCATGTTCCTTGCAGGAAAGATTCGGCGGTTGCTTGGTATTCTGCGATCGTAATTTCTTCGCGTTTGTCCACAATTTCTCCCTCTTGTAGGATTTTAGATTTGAGATTGAAGAATCTCAACCGTAGGGACACGGCACTGCCGTGTCCTATTCTATTTAATCTGCCATTTCCTACTGTATTTCATCCGATTGAAAACTGCTATAATAGTTAAACAACCAGGGTTTTTTGTTCGGATTTGGTAACTGCTGAATCAACTTCTAAGAGAGAATCTTCGGGAGATTCGATCGCAAATCCCGCATCTCGAATCATATCCCAATCTTGATGTGCAGCTTGTCCGGGAGTAGTCAGATAATCGCCCACAAAGATAGAATTAGCCGCGTAAAGTCCGAGGGGTTGCAAGGATCGCAAATGCACCTCTCGTCCCCCAGCAATCCGAATTTCTTGGCTGGGAAGCAAAAATCGGAACATACAGAGAATTCGCAAACATTGGCGGGGATTTAATGTGTTTAAACCTGCAAAGGGCGTACCGGGAATCGGAATGAAAAAGTTGACCGGCACGCTAGTAACGCCCAATTTTCGCAGGGAAAGCGCTAAGTCTATCGCATCATCATCCGATTCGCCCATCCCCAAAATTCCGCCGGAACAAGTGGTGATTCCCGCTGCTTTTACGTTTTCGACGGTTTCCAGGCGATCGCCAAAAGTGTGAGTGGTGCAGATGTCCGTGTGGTACGATTCGGAAGTATTGAGATTGTGATTTACGCGATCGACTCCAGCTTTAGCCAAACGGTGAGTTTGTTCCTCGCTCAACAATCCCAAACAAGCGCAAATTTTTAGGTTATAATTTGCCTTCACAGTCTCGACAGCATCCAAAACGCGATCGAAAGTAGATGCGTTGGGTTGGCGGCCAGAAATTACCAAACAAAACGTACCAGCTTTTAAATCTGCCGCGCGCCCGGCCGCCTCCAGAATTTTTTCCTTAGCTAAAAGCGGATATTTTTCTATTTCCGCAGTCGAGATTTTGGACTGAGAACAATAATGGCAATCTTCAGGACAAAGGCCGCTTTGAGCGTTTAGCAAATAGTGCAATCTGACGCGGTTTCCCCAGTAATGGCGGCGCACCCGATAAGCTGCGTTTAGTTGTTCCAGCAAAACCTCATCCGGTGCACGCAATACGGCTAAAGATTGCTCGCGAGAGATACATTTGCCCGCCAGCGCGTCGTCAGCCAAATCGTTCCAATTGGGTAAATTCATCACTAAAATTAAAGAGTTTACAAAGTATCCAGAACCTGACGAATCACCCGATAAATCGATTCTAATTCATCAGGAGAAATGCAGTAAGGAGGCATCAAGTAAAGCGTATTTCCCAAGGGGCGGAGCAAAAAGCCCGCTTCGAGAAATTTGGCTTTCAACATAGGAGCGATGTCATTAAAATAACCGGAACTGCTTTCGGTTTTGACATCCATTGCTGCAATGGTGCCGCAAGTCCGAATCCGTTCTAGTTTAGGATGATTGATCAGCCATTGATTCAGGTATTTGCGGTGGAGTTTTTCCATCCCTTGGTACACATTTGGGTTTTGCTCCAAAAGCTCCAAAGATGCTACACCCACCGCACAAGCTAAAGGATTTCCAGTGTAAGAATGACCGTGATAAAAAGCTTTGTCCGATTCATCTCGCCAGAAAGCTTGATAAATATCCTCCGATGCCATTGTGACAGAAAGTGGCAAGCAACCGCCAGACAATCCCTTAGACAAACACATGATATCCGGTGCAGTTCCAGATTTAACCGAGGCAAACAGTTCGCCCGTGCGGCCAAAACCAGTCATCACTTCATCGTAAATCAACAATACATTATACTGACGGGCCATTTGTGCGATCGCCCGCAAAAACTCAGGGCGGCACATTCGCATTCCCCCAGCACCTTGCACCAAAGGCTCAATAAAAATGCCCGCATAGCCACCCTGCTGCAACAAAAACTCCAATTTCTCCAAACTCTCCGCCTCCTTGCTTTCCACCTCCGCATCCCCGTCAAAAGTCGCCGGAAAAGGCACAACATCCCCAGGAAACATTAAAGGCGCAAAAGGTTCCCACCACAGCGAACTTCTGCCAGCAGACATCGCGCCCACAGTATCGCCGTGATAACCTCCCTCAAAACTAATAAAGCTAGTGCGGTTAGTTTCTCCGACATTTAGCCAATATTGAAAAGCCATTTTCAGAGCAACTTCAACAGCAGTCGAACCGTTATCCGAAAAAAAGATTCGCGTCAAAGAATCAGGCGTGTGACTTATCAATTTATCAGCAATTTTCTGTGCCGGTTCGTGAGTAAAACCCGCAAAAATTACGTGTTCTAAAGTTTGAGCTTGTTTGTAAAGAGCCTCAGCCAGAACCGGATGGCTGTGTCCGTGAATCGTCACCCACCAACTAGAAATACAGTCGAGAATTTGCCGCCCGTCTGCTAATTCCAGCAGCGCTCCTTTACCGCGAACCACCTTCAGCGGCGCAGGAGCAGTTTTCATTTGCGTGAAGGGCTGCCAAATCGGTGAACTCGAAGAAATATGCTCCTGATTAGCCGTCATCTTTACCATCTAACTAACATCAACTCCCCTTGTAATATAGCAACTTTCACTCACTTATAAAATTTTTATTCTGTCTTCCTTCTTCTTCTCTTCCTTAGCGTCCTTTGCGTCTTCGCGGTTCGTTAAAAAAAATTAGTTTGTTGGAAATAGCTGGGCTGCAACCTTTCCAGCCATACCGCCTGCGGGCGACAGTTACAATTTTCTGCCCTTAAGCAAATAAGTCGTCATTGCCCCTTTACCTTTAACATTAATTTTACCGCGCTTTTCCAACAAATACTTATCGCACAGCAACTTATAAGTTGAACTGCTAACTTGAATTTTACCGGGAACCCCCTGAGATTCCATGCGGCTTGCCGTATTCACAGCATCTCCCCACAAATCGTAAATAAACTTTTTAGTGCCGATGACACCTGCTACAACAGGCCCAGTATTAATGCCAATGCGGATATTAAGAGGTTTGTCGCATTCGTCGCGGAATTTCATAATTTCTTGCTGCATTTCTAGGGCCATTTCCGCAATAGATTCGGCGTGATTTGTACAGGGCAGTGGCAAACCGCCTGCTACCATATAATTGTCGCCGATGGTCTTAATTTTTTCTAAGCCGTATTTTTCGCTCAAACAATCGAAAGCTGAAAATATTTTGTTAAGCAATTTGACTAATTCTTCAGGAGACGTGCGGGAGGATATTTCGGTAAAGCCTACAATATCGGCAAATAGTACCGTCACCTCGGCAAATCCGTCTGCAATATTTATCTGGCCTTGTTTTAGGCGATCGGCAATCATTTCGGGTAAGATATTTAGTAATAAACGTTCCGACTTTTCTTGTTCGGCGCGCAATATTTCCTCAGCTTGTTTCCGCTGTGCAATTTCCTGGTAGACTCGGTGAAACATTTGATTAAAAGCGACCATGACTTCTCCCAATTCGTCATCGCGCTTGACAGACAGAGAGTAGAAATCAGGTTTTTCTCGATCTTTGCTCAAAGCGTCTCCAGCAGCGAGCAAGTCATCGCGCAATCTCAAGATTGGTGCAATTACTGTCAACCCTAAAAAAAACATAGTTACAGAAGTAACAAAAGCTGATATAATGATTACTAAAATAGCAATTCGCCCGATAAATGCGTAAAGTTCAGGTTGAACGGTGGACGCATCGTGACGAACAATTAAGATGTAATCTCCTCCCAAATGTCGCTCAGTCCAAGCCACATCGTAGCGATTGCGATCGAAATTGTGCTTGTGAACTATACGAGCCATTTTCAGTTCATTTAAACTGATTTGAGGCTGTTCGCCAAGTGTATATATTAATTCACCGTTAGCTTGATAAATAGATAGTCCTAAGACTACTTGAGAATCCTTAGTAATATTTTTTACTTCTTCTTGAAATAAAGTGCGATCGGAAACATCTTGTGCTAGCACAAATTCGAGGGAATCAACAGTTGTCCGAGATAGCTGTTCCAGTTGAGTTAAAAGTTCATTTTCGCGCCGAAAATAAGAGGGGACTAAAATAATTCCCTCTATGACAAGAATGCTAGCAAATATCCACAAAGCTATTTGTCTGGACAAACGAGATTTGAAAAAATCCAAAAATGATAAAATGCGCGCTAACATAAAATTTAGTATTCTGCCAATGGCTAATTTAGGATATAGGAAAACAAACCCGGTTTATCGCCATAAATTTTGGGTTTTTCGACGAAGATAAGACGGCGGTTGAAACCGCTTCTTGTCAAACGAAGTCCGCCTCCGCGGACTGAAGAAAGAAGATAACGTAATTTTAATCGCCCGCTCTTCAACCCGCGCACCATCCAGGTTTTGCTTGTGTAGAAGCGGTTTCAACCGCCCGGTCTTCTGATCCCAAGCGTATTGGCTAGCCCCTGAATAATATAATAAACAAATTAAACCAAAACTGCGCTGACTAACCTGCCTGCAAGCAGATAAGTATTCATATCGCCTTTGCCTTTGACGTGGATAATTCCTCTGTCTTCAAACAGGTACTTATTTTGCAAGATATTGTAAGTTGATTGTGTGACTTGAATCGCGCCAGGAATTCCGTGGGATTCCATGCGGGCTGCTGTATTGACGGCATCGCCCCAGAGGTCGTAAATAAATTTTTTGGTGCCAATAACTCCCGCAATGGCAGGCCCGGTATTGATGCCGATGCGAATGTTAATTCCTGCATGATGTTTGACATTAAATTTTGCTAGTTCCTCCTGCATATCTAAGGCCATTTCTGCAATTTTTTCGGCGTGGTTGGTGCTGGGATTTGGCAAGCCTCCGACTACCATGTAAGCATCTCCAATTGTTTTGATTTTTTCCAATCCGTACTTTTCTGTCAGCCCATCGAAGGCTGAAAAAATTTCGTTAAGAAAAACGAGCAATTCTTCGGGAGATATTTGTGCTGATAGCACGGTAAAGCCCACGATATCCGCAAACAAAATCGTGACTTCTGCGAAGCCGTCCGCAATACTGCTTTGACCGTCTTTTAACCTAGCAGCAATGGATTCGGGTAAAATATTGAGCAGCAGGCGATCGCTCTTTTCTTGTTCTTTCAACAATTCTACATTAGTTTCTTGCAATTGTGCCGTGCGTTCCCTGACACGCTGTTCTAATTTTTTAGCATTTTGGCGCAACCTGCTGATTGATAAAGTTAATCCTGCGATGCCTAAAACTGAAAGTCCTGCTAATAGTAAAAACAGATTTTTTAGTCCGTTGTGAGTTTTTTGAGTTAGGGTTTCCAGAGGTTGAGTAATTTCTAATATCCCTCGGACATCTCCAATTTTCCAGTCAGTTTTAGGACTATTTGGGCTAGTGTTGTGACAGTTGATGCAGCTAGGAGTGAGAATATCGGCTTCGGCATATCGAAATGCTGGTTTGCCGCGAAATTCCTCTGTTCTAAAAAATTGTTTATTGGAATTTTGGGTTAAATAGGTAATAGCTTGACGTTCAAACTCGTCTCTAACTCCGCCTTCTTTTCGCCAGGGAAACGGGTAGTCGCTGTAGAGGCGAACTGAGACTTCGGGATTTTTGTTGGTGATATGGTTGCCCAGTTCTATTAAGAAGGTGGCTGGGACTGGAACTGTTACTTTGGTCGGGTTGTTATCGTAGGTAAAGTTAATCGCTTTAGCGGTTTTTAGAGGATTAACAACATCGGAACTGTAAAGAGTACGGGCTTCTTTAATAGCTTGGGCGTAGAGGGTGGCATTTTGGAGGGCTTGCGATTCGATGAGGTTGGAAGAAAGGCGAGACATATCTGCCATCGCTACTCCTACACCTACACAAAATAAAATTGTCACCGCAAGGAGAATTCGCTTGTAAATTAATTGGCTGATGGCAGCCAAACTGCGAGAGATTAACTGGCGCATGGTATCCTCAAGTGTGAGGTTGAATCTTGATTTGATTTTATGCACTACTAAGATAACACTGCTTGTTCAGAGTGTTTTGCTGGCGTCAGGGGTAAAGCCAGACTCTCTGAGTGCAAAGGATGGTTAATTATTGTTTACCGCGAGTGTTTCGCTTATCCGTAAGAATACGCATAACTTGATAGTGGTTTTCTGTTGAGTGAAGTATAGATGATCGAGTAAGCACAAGGCAGTACCGTGTCCCTAGTTCACGCATTTTTTGTTCTATCTCGGTTAGGATAGCAATTGTAGTCTATGGTTGGCGATCGTGAATTCTGACTCTACTGTCTCACCTACTAACAAGGAAATTTTTCCGGGAGAAGTTTTCGTCAATACTGCGGATTTTGATACGGGCATTCGGCGGCTTTTACCGAAATATGACGAAATGCTGGATGTATTAGTAGCCTGCATTGCTAACACAAACCAGCGGATTTTAGAACTCGGCTGCGGTACGGGGGAACTGAGTTTAAAAGTTCTCCAACGCTACCCGTCTGCGGAAATTGTTGCTGTGGATTATTCGCCGCGAATGCTGGATTTTGCCCGCGCCAAAATAGAGTCGGCAGGATATGCAGCCCGGTGGACTGGGATAGAATTGGATTTTGGAGAATGGGCGAACAATCCAAATTTTTCAGGTTTGGGCGATAAGTTTAATGCTGGCATTTCATCTCTGGCAATTCACCATCTTGAGGATGAGATGAAGCTGAAATTGTTTCAACGGATTGGCGAAAGTTTAACTGCTGGCGGTTGTTTTTGGAATGCCGATCCTGTGGTGGCAGAATCGTCAGCAATGAAGGATATTTATGGAGTGGCGCGAGAAGATTGGGTGCTAAATCAGGGGGAAACTTTAGCACAAATTCGGGCAAAGGTGGGGACGAGTGTTTCTTACGGGTATTCTAATCCCGATCGCCTAGCTACACTGGCGGCACAATTGGAAATGCTGGCAAACGCGGGATTTGAGACTGTGGCGGTTCCTTGGAAGTATTACGGTATGGCGGTGTTTGGGGGATTTGTTAATTAAGCTAGAATGACTAATTTTGGCGGTTTAAACTGCTGCTATAACGACTAATTTTGGCGGTTTAAACCGCTGCTACATAAACGAAGTCCGAGCAGAGGGGGACTAAGAAATTAAGATTAATTTTGGCGGTTTAAACCGCTGCTACATAAACGAAGTCCGAGCAGAGGGGGACTAAGAAATTAAGACTAATTTTGGCGGTTTAAACTGTTGCTATAACGACTAATTTTGGCGGTTTAAACCGCTGCTACATAAACGAAGTCCGAGCAGAGGGGGACTAAGAAATTAAGACTAATTTTGGCGGTTTAAACTGTTGCTACATAAACGAAGTCCGCCTACGCGGACTAAGAAATCAATTTAAGGGGCGGGGGCGGTAATTTCTGTAGGTGCGATCGCCCCTGGTGTAGGTGCTGTTGGTTTTTCCAGTAGTTGGCGCTGTTTGTTCCGAAATTCTGTGGCGGCATCGTTCAAATTTTGGCGCTGTTCGGTATTGAATTCTTCCATGCTGCGGCCGCCTCCCAATCGGGATCTGTGAATTAAATCAAATATTCCGCTGCCACTGCTGCGGCCGGAAAAAGGGTCGGTGTTGTCTTGAGTTTGAAAGTCTTGCAGTGGTTGGGCGTTATTATTATTTAAATTGCTGGCTTGAGCGAAGGTTGCTTGAGGCGATAAAATAGCACAGGTGGCGATCGCGCTGGCGGCAATTTGAATCATCGCTTTGGCGGATTTAGAAGTTTTGGTGTTCATAATTTATTAGTTCAACTTTCAAAAAAACAATTGTATCTCAACAATATTCTGACTGACAGCTAATAAACGAAGACGGCGGTTGAAACCGCGTCTACACAGACAAAACCCGGATGGTGCGCGGGTTGAAGAAGACCAGGCAGTTGAAATTACGTTATTTTTTTCAGTCCGCGGAGGCGGACTTGGTTTTTGTAGACGCGGTTTCAACCGCCGTGCGCCCTAAGTAAACCGACGGCGCAGCAGGGGTTGAATGCTCAGCAGCGCTACGACATCAAAGGCTAGCAAGACTAACAGCGCTCCTCCAAAGGTAACATTACCCCAAGGAGCGTGCATGACGACGCTAGCTAGCGACCAATCGCTGTGCAGGTACAAATAGCGGATGGGTTCGATCGCGTAACTCAGAGGATTGAGAGTGACGACAACTTGCAGCCACTGTGGCATAAACGACAGCGGCGCGAGGGCGGTGCTGGCAAATAATAGGGGCAGGTTGGTAACAAAAATAACTGCGATTAATTCTACGTGGCCGGGGAGGGCGAAGGCTAAACCGAGACTGATGCCGGTGACTCCCAAAACTAACAGCAGGACTATTAGGGCGATCGCCCCGAGTCCGGCCATTCCGGGGAATCCCGAACCCAAAAATGCTCCCGCCGTAACGATTGCGCCTGTTTGGATAAAGCTGAGGGTGACGATGAAAATAGCCGAAGCTAGGACGATCGAGAATCTGGAAGCTAGGGGCGCGACTAACAGGCGGTTGAGAAATCCGAATTCGCGATCGAACATGATCGGTAAACCGGCATTCAGCGCCCCTGCAAATGCAGTAAAAACAATCACGCCTGCGCCGAGAAATTGTCCGTAATTCTGGCTTTCGCCGAACAAGCCGGCGGGTGCATTTTTAAACAGAGCTCCGAATAAAACCAACCACATCAGTGGCTGAATAATACCTGCAACTAGCGTCGAGGGGCGGCGCTGCAATTGAATAAACAGGCGTTTGGTTAAGGCGAGGGTTTCTTGGATGAAGTCGCCCAGCAGGGAACTCGAAGTGTCAGCGGATGGGGTGGCGAGTGGCCGCTGCTGGTTGAGGTTGTTGGGGGATGTAACAGTACCGCTCATAATTGCTTGTTGATTAAATCTAACTATCTTTAGGGTAGCAAGTCTGGAGGTATTGGTGTGGTTGGGGGGGCGATCGGGCTTACAATTGAGAATAAGCTCATCAAATATGCTAAATAAAAACTTGATTTATTAGGAGGATAAAGCTATCTCATCAAGGGCGCGCGTGCGTAGCTATCCCGTAGGGAATCGCCACTTTGGTCAAAATGATGGAATCTTTGTCGGAAACTCTTCAAGATAGAGTTGTTGAACATTTGCGAGACTATCTTGAAGACTTGAGGGATGAAGAACAGTGGAATGTATCTTTTCAGAACACACAACAATCTCTGATTGTGGCTGCAAAACGCGCCAAACAGGAAATATCTGCAGGAAAAGCACAGCCATTAGATATTGATATAGCTTTAGAAATACCAACAATAGCCAACTATCCCAGCCGCCGAGAATTTATGCAATTGTCGCTAGAAGAGAGGCGAAATATTCTAGCAAAACAAGCTGAGGTAATGTTGCAACATTACCAGGAAGATAGAGAATGGCAAGAATTAGAAGCGGGAGATTTAATTGACTATTAACTCTCCTTCTCCTAAACGGGGTGATATTTGGTTGGCTAATTTCAACCCAACACTGGGAGCCGAAATCAAAAAAATTCGTCCGGCTGTAGTAGAGTATGAGTAGTTACTTATTAAGGGCGATCGCAGTAGCTCGATCGATTAACCAGCAACTATCGGAGTGTTTGATTTATGCTAATTGAGAAGATCGTTCAAGAACTACAAGACATTCCCGAAGACAAACTTGCAGAAATCTATGACTTGATTCACTACTTTCGCCTCGGATTAGGACGAGAACAGCCACAGCCTCGCAGGCCTGGTTTACTGACAGGAAAACTGGGTGATACTTTTTTTGAGCCCCTACCAGAAGAGGAACTCGAACAATGGGAATAAGCTATCTCATTGACACCCATATCCTGTTGTGGTGGCTCTTTGACGACCCCAAACTCAATGCCAAATGCCGCGACATCATTCGCAACCCGGATTTTAATATCATTGTCAGCACTGCTTCAGCCTGGGAAATAGCCACCAAATATCGCATGGGTAAACTTCCCGAAGCCAAACAGATTGTCGGGGAATATTCGCAAATCCTCCACCGATCGCAATTTATCGAACTAGCTATAACTTCAGCCCATGCCCTTCGCGCTGGCAGCCTGCCTATTGCCCACCGCGATCCGTTTGACCGGATGATTATGGCACAAGCTGAACTCGAAAATTTACCAGTTATTACCTACGATACAGCTTTTCATACGGGACTAATTGAAGTTATTCCTGCCGCCCAATCAAAAGCATGAGAATGGAAAGGGCGATCGCACTTTTGGGAATAAGGGCGAGCTCACTTTTTAGCGATCGCATACGAAAGAGAGTTAATGGGGATGGGATAAGGGCGATCGCACTTCAGGAAAATAAGGGCGATCGCTCTTGCTGTGACAGTGTTATCCTAGATAAGAGAGCGATCGGAAATTGGCGGGGAAAAAAATCTTGTCAACTATCACAGATATAGGAACTTTAATTAGCCGCAATCCTGACATACATGGTGGCTGTCCAATTATTGCCGGAACGGGTGTTACAGTCCGGCGCATTGCTATTTGGTACAAGCAAGGTTTGAATGCAGAAGAAATTGGCGATCGCATCGGGCATTTAACTCTCACTCAAGTCTATGCAGCTTTGACTTATTATCATGCTAACCGAGAGGAAATTGATGCTGACATTGCAGCGGAAGCAGCCGAAAGCGATCGAATAGAAGCATTGAGTTGCGATCGTCAGATTCAAAAGCAGTCGAGCGATATAGCTTTAGAAATACCAACACTAGGGAACTATCCCAGTCGCAGAGAATTTATGCAATTGCCATTAGAAGAGAGACGAAATATTTTAGAAAGACAAGCTGAGGTAATGTTGCAACATTACCAGGAAGATAGAGAATGGCAAGAATTAGAAGCAGGAGATTTAATTGACTACTAACTCTCCTTCTCCTAAACGGGGTGATATTTGGTTGGCTAATTTTGACCCAACAGTGGGAGCAGAAATCAAAAAAATCCGTCCCGCTGTAGTGGTAAGTTCTGATAGTGTTGGTAAATTACCACTGAAATTGGCTGCACCTATCACAGATTGGAAAGAATATTATGCTGGTAATATCTGGCACATTAAGATTGACTCAGATATTGCTAATGGTTTAACGAAAATTTCGGCAGTGGACGTGTTGCAATTGCGGGGTATGGATGTACAAAGATTCATTCGTAAAATAGGAGAACTTTCGACTACTGATAGGGAGGAAATTGCCAGGGCGATCGCCGCTGTAGTAGAGTATCAGTAGTTATTTATCAAGAGCGATCGCTATTGTTTGATTCGAGATTATTTGCCTTAATTGCACTCTATATACCACAGTCTTTTAGTCGCTGCCAAACATATAGCATATATGAATTAAAAATCTTCGTACCATTATCATAAACGGGGAGATGACCTTTTGGAGCCCCTATACTGTATTTGAGCTTAGAAGGATCCACGGCACACATAAAACTGTATGTCTCCTCAGTAGGGTAACAACGAGTAATCCACCCCAAGCGTTCCCGAAGCATTACCACTTCAACTGGATCGGCGAGTGGAACTAAGGACCCGGAAAGTTTCACGAAATGCTCTTGAACATGACCACACATACCGCGATCAAATTCCTTTACTTCTTTTTTTTTCCAATCATCCGCTTTTTTACATTCTTCCAAGATACCTAACTGGATGCTAAAACCAAAATGTCCGTCACTGTATTGTACCCAAAGCTGGTCAATAGTGCGTAAAAGTACGTTTATTGCAGTTAACCGGTTTAGGTGAAGCAGCAACAGAAATTCTTAGAGAAAAAAGTTTGTTGGATGAAGAAGCCTGGCCCGAATTGATTAACCTTTATCAAGGTAATCCCCTCTGGTTAAAATTAGTCGCTCAAACTATAAACAACTTATTTAATGGTAGAGTATCTCAATATTTAAGCTATAAACCAGTATTTTTAAGCGATGAATTGACGCCGATATTGCAGCAGCACTATCAGCGGTTGTCGGAAAGAGAAAAACAGGCTATTTCGCAACTTAGTAATGAAATCGAACCTGTTTCCTTTACTCAATTTTTGGCAAAATGTCAAGGTTCGCAGGGCGAATTATGTAAAGCAATTCAATCTTTAGCCCGACGGGGAATGATCGAAAAATTGAGCGGTGAAGCTGAAACCGTTTTCACGATTCCACCTGTGTTAAAACAGTATGTTAAAATGGTTGCAGAATAGTCCTAAATATCTAGCTAATTGTTACAATGGTAGATACAAAACAACTCCTTTCCACTCCGATTGTTCGCTACAGTTAACCAGCACCAGAAGTTCATCAATAGCCTGTCTAACTGGCATTCGATCGTTAATTATAAACAAACCTGACATTTGTTCCTTATCCCTCAACTGTTCGTAAGCCAAATCGGGCATAGTTGCTCGGTCATGGCTTAACACAATGCGATCGTTCTGGGCCGCCCAGTTGAGAATTGTTGGATCGTCAGCTTCTCGCAAACCAACATCCTGAACGCGAAGCAAGTCAAGGTCTGGCTGACGCAGGAAAAGCCCTCGAACAATATCGCCATTAAAATTTTCATCGCTCAACAGCCGCAGCATAGTTAATCCTCAAGATTGTTTTTGGGCTAACAAGCGCGATCGCACAACACTGAGATCGGGTTGAATATCCAACAAACGCTGACGGACGGAATCTGCTAATTGCTCGCGATAATTGAGATAAGCTTCTACTGTTTCTTGGTGTCGGAGATAATAGCCGATCGCACTATAGACATCGGACAATGACACAGTTGAATAACGCTGCACAATTGATTCCGGCGACGCACCATCCTGAAAAGCTCGAATCACCAATTCCAGCAAAACTCTTGAATTTCCCACCCGAATAGCACCTGTTGCATCTTCTCGGAAAGGAGGCGCTTCAACTTCTAAAACAAGATTCATTTATTAATATCCTCCAAAATTACCATCGTATTCAACCGCCGAATCATCTTAAATAGGACTAAGGCAAAAGAAACCCGGTTTCTTAAAAAAATCTGGTTTGGCGACGAGAAATCTGTAAAGAAACCGGGTTTCTGACCCCGCGCGTGGAGCTTCCAATTAAACTAAATTACGATCGCATCGCCTGTTTTTGCTCCGCCTTCAAATCGCGGTTGCTAGCAGCAGCCAACTCGGCATCCAACAGCGTCTTACCAGTCGCCGCCAAATACACATCATCCAAACTCGGCCGAGATTGAGCAATCCCAAAAGTAGGAAGTCCCGCATCTTTCAAAGCTTGCTGAATTGTCACCAGCGCATCGCTTTGCGGTGTTACTACTAAATTGAGAGAATTTCCTTGAGCCGTATTGACAATTACTTCTTGCACAAAAGGCAGCGATTGCATTAGATTTTTAGCTTTTTCGGCTTCTTCGATCGGCGAAAACTCCCGAATCCGCAGAGTCACCCGATCGCCCCCAACCCGATTTTTCAACTCCTCCGGCGTGCCCTGTGCAATCACCGTACCCTTGTCAATAATCGCCACGCGATCGGCCAAAGCGTCAACTTCTTCGAGATAGTGACTCGTAATCAAAACCGTCGTACCTTCCTCGCGCAAGCGCCGCAGGAAATCCCAAACAACCAACCGACTTTCAATATCGAGCCCGACAGTCGGTTCGTCTAACACCAAAACATCCGGCTGGTGAAGCAACCCAGCAGCCAAATCCAAGCGCTTGCGGATACCGCCGGAATACGTACCAGTCTTTTTATTTTCCCACTCCTCCAAACCGAGGAGTTTCACCATTTCGTCAATCCGCCCTTTAATCGTAGGGCGGGGCAAATGGTAAAGCGCCGCTTGCAGTTGCAGGAGTTCCCGGCCCGTCAACACCTTATCGAGAGCAACTTCTTGAGCCACATAGCCTAGTCTCTGTCGAGCAATTCTCGGCTGGCTGACAGCGCAAATGCCAGACACTTCAATGCGTCCGCTGTCTGGCGATGTTAAAGTACAAAGTACCCGCAGGGTAGTGGTTTTACCAGCACCGTTGGGCCCTAGCAAACCAAATATTTCCCCCGGTTCTACCTTGAAGGAAACATCTTTAACGGCTTCTACAGTGCCGTAGCGTTTCTGAAGATTTTCAATTAAAACGGCGGGAGCCATATATTTTGGGGATGAACTGGTTGTTAATATTTTGACACTTCTGGGCTTGATTTGCCGGAATCTCGAAATTCAAAGCCCAAGTCTCCATAGAAACCGGGTTTTTTGGCGAACCCGCGCATCTCAACCTTTAATCCCTCTCCACAACCTAATTTGTTTAAGATTGATGCGCCGAGGCAGAAACCGGTTTTTTTTAACGAACCCGCGCATCTCAACCTTTAATCCCTGTCCAAAACCCGGTTTCTTTAATATTTATGCGCCAGTTCTGATTTCTTTTCTCGGTTATTGATGTTTTTATCAAAAAAAATGGAGTTAACTATAACTTCTTATACCATTTTTATAAAGTTATGATAGATTTATATAAAGTAAAGGAGAACATTAAAATGTCTGGTTGTCCTCATATAAAGATTGCCGAACCTGTAGAAGTATTGCTAAAGATTAGGAAACAACCAAAAAAAATTTTATCATATAATAAAGTTCAAATGCTTTATTTATTTCAATCAACAAAAGTAGAAACAGTCCGAGAAATATCGTAGATTTTGGGTAAAAGTGAAACCACAATTCATCGCTGGCTCTTTCAATATAAAGAGGGTGGTCGGGAAAACTTGTTAAAAAATCGGCAGATTTTTGGCAGACCCAAGAAGTTTTCAGTTGACGTAGCGGCTGCATTACAACAATAATTGAGAGAACCCGAAGGATTTTCCCGTTATAAAGAAGTTCATCTCTGGCTCTGGCCGATCAAAGAAATACCTAGTAGTTATCAAGCTGTATACTCCTTGGTTAAAGGGGAGTTGAAAAGTAAATCGAAAATCCCAAGAACCCGCAGTAGGAAACAAAAGCCAACGGCAATCAATAAATTCAAGAATAGCCTGCCTCAAACAATCAAAGCCTTTTGCTGGATCGAGTTCCTGACCAAGTAAAGAAATACAAGAAAGTTCTGTTTTGGTGCAGTGACGAAACTCGATTAGGACTACATAAAATTCAGAGACGAAGGATAACACTACGGGGTATAAAGCCCGTAGAAGAACATCAATAGAAATTTAAATTTTTCTGGCATTAGGTCGCAGTATCCCCATCTACTGGAAGAAGTTGTTTTTTGGGAGTTTCCCCATTTAGATAAAGTTTGTTTTCAAGCATATTTGCAACAATTGTCGCTTCAATATCCCGATGAATTGCACATTATTCAAGTGGATAATGCTCCCGGTCATCTTTTAAACACATCTGAATTGCCAGACAATATTATTTTACTATTTCAGCCTCCTCATTGTCCTGAAGTAAATCCAACAGAAAGAGTGTGGGAATACATCAAAGAATTTTAAGCGAAAGTTAGTTGTTAGTAATCTTGACGAACTCCGCGTAAAAGTTCAGGAAATCTTAGCATCTTTAACGAATCATGTCATTGGTTTTCTCACAGGATGGTCTTGAATTTTACATTCTTTATCTCTAGCACATCTTTAAAAAAATGGTGTTAGTTTGGCATGGTAAGTAAGGAAGAGCCTAAACAACTTCTGCTTGGGGATGAGAAGAAACCGGGAAAAAGCCTCCTTCGCGCATTTCTTGAATGCTCTCTTTAACAGCCTGAATGATGCGATCGATGTCTTCATTAGTGTGAGCGGTGGAGAGAAAGCAGCTACGACCTTCGGATATGAAAATACGCTTTTCGAGTAAGTGAAAAAGTAGCGGATCTATCTCAACGGATGCAGCAGCGCGAAATTGCGATCCGAAATTTACAAGCCAGACAGAGACTTCATTTTCTTTGAAATAAGTATTCAGGGTTTCAACTAGCTGCGAAGTTCGCTGATTCAACTGCTGCTGAAGGACTGGGCCTTGACTTTTAAGATAGCGCAGCACGGAACGCGCAGCGGCCAGAGCAAGTGGGTGCTTGCAAAAAGTGCCAGCAAAAATTGTGGTTTTTATCTGGGGGTAGGAATCATCGCCGTAGTTCCACAAACCGCCGTCAATTTTATCCATATAAGCAGCTTTTCCAGCGATAATTCCAATGGGCATACCGCCCCCGACAATTTTGCCATAAGTTGCAATATCTGCCTCAATGCCAAACCACGCCTGCGCCCCGCCTTGATGAATTCGGAAACCACTAACCATTTCATCAAAAATCAGCGCAATTTCTGATTCTTTTGTTAATTGCCTGAGTTGCTGGAGAAATTCTTTGGGTTGCAAATCGAGACGGCGGCTTTGCACCGGCTCCACGAGAACCGCCGCTAATTCGTGCTGGTGAGCTTTGATAATTTCCAGGGCATGAGGGCTTCCGTAATCCAAAACTAAAACATCTTCAATAAAATTAGCGAGAATTCCTGGCGCTTTTGGAATGGTGCATAAATCGCCATTTATCTTTTTTACAACGGCGAGAGTTCCGTCAAAATGACCGTGATAAGAACCAGAGAATAAAGCAATTTTATTGCGTTTAGTTGCCGCTCTAGCTAATCGTAAAGCTGCCATCACTGCTTCGGTGCCGGTATTAGAAAAAGCGACGCGATCCATCCCCGTCAGTTCGCAGATTAATTCCGCAACTTCTCCGGCAAGGTCTGCTTGAGCGCCAATCTGCACACCGCGATCGAGTTGCTCTAATAGGGCTTCTTTAATAAAGGGCGGATTATGACCGAAAAGATTGATGCCAAATCCCATTGTGATATCGATGTATTCGTTGCCATCAACATCCCACATTTTAGAGCCAAGCGAGCGATCGGCGACAATGGGATAAAACATCTCCTTGACGGGAAAGCGAAACCCATCAGAAGCCCGATTGTCAGCGAGAACCGGACGGTATTTTTGCGCGAAATTCTTAGAGGTTTTTGTGCGATCGGTGTAGCGCTCTATCAGCGCTTTCATGTGTCTTTGCTGCAATTGTTCGTTCATTTTGAATTTTCCAGAGATTGAGTCAGGTAGGGGCGCAATGCTTTGCGCCCTTACAAGTTTTAATTGCGACTACCTATCAGGCCACAATTTGCGAGATAAGAAAAATAAGTCCGAAACAAACTCGCATCGGCTTGTGGGCAGATAATATCAGTTCCAGAAAGTCCCTTCAACGCATTCTGGCAATCGAATTGCAGCGTGGCAGATTTAGCCATTTCTGCTTCCGAAACTTTTTCGGAGAAAAGACCGACTAGCGGGTACAAAGCATGATCGGGAGAATTTCCAGCGCGATTGATTATTTCTGCTTGCCAAGTCTCAGAAGAAACTCGTTTGATTTGATAACCCATTGAGCAAATCCAGCCCAGCAATTCACTCATCTGAAAGGACTGAGAGTTGACTAAATGAAAAGTCTTTCCGAGCAATTCTTTTTGGCTCGAAAGATGAACGATCGCTCGGCTCACATAGTCAACAGGCGCTACATTCATCAGCTTATCGTCATCGGGCGCACATCCAAGTTGCACGCAACCAGCGATTAACCTGTATAGTAAATCGCTGGGATTGCAAGCCCCCGTTTTGCTATCCCCAGAAATGCGACCTGGCCTGTAAATGCTAACAGGAATGCCGCGATCGCGCGCGATTTCTACTAACTTTTCTGCCACCCACTTAGTCTGAGTGTAAGCGCCTTTTAAACCCTCTCCCGGAGTCAGTTCATCCTCCTCTCGCACGAGCTTAATCCCAGATTCTCCAATTGCCGAGAAAACGGAAATCGTAGAAATTAAATGGACTGGTTTTAGCTTACTTTGACTCGCCAATCTCAGAACTTCCTGCGTCCCCAAAACGTTAGGGGGTTTGAGAACCGAGTAGGGATAAGTAAACTTGACAAACGCGCCATTGTGGTAAATGACATCAATTTTACTGGCTAAAACTCCGAACTGCTCCTCGGAAAGCCCCAAAAGTGGTTGAGACAAATCTCCAGCAATTGGGATAATGCGATCGCTGCTGCTTTCATCCCAAATTAAATAGGATTCGAGGCTGCTTTGAATCCGCTTTTTAGCTGATTCTGAATCGGCAGAACGGACTAGGCAATAAATTTCTGCTTGAGTTTGTTGCAAGAGGTCGCGGAGTAAAAAGGCTCCCAAAAAGCCCGTCGCCCCTGTTAAGAGAATGCAAGCCGGTTCAGTTTTTGGCTCGCTCAATCGAGTTGTAGAGCGAATTGCCGGATCTAAAACAACTTCAGCGTTAATATCGAAACTTGCAGTGCGATCGCCCGCTGTGTTGCCCCCTTGTTGCATTTCGATCTTTTCAGCTAAACCAGCTACAGTAGGAGCTTCAAACAAAACGCGCAAAGGCAATTCCACCTGAAAAATTTCTCGCACTTTGGCTAACAACTGAGTAATCAGTAATGAGTGTCCCCCCAAGTCAAAGAAATTGTCGTGAATTCCTACCTTTTGAAGGTTGAGAAGCTGGCTCCAAATTTCGGCAAGAATCTCCTCACCGGGAGTGCGAGGGCCTACAAACGTATCTGTAAAATTGGCTGCTATGGACGGTGCAGGAAGCGCTTGACGGTCTATTTTGCCATTGGGAGTCAGTGGCAGCGCTTTCAGAACCACAAAAGCAGAAGGTATCATGTATTCGGGCAGCTTTTCTTTGAGGAATGAACGCAGGCTCTCAATCAGTTGTGAGTCCTGAACGCTGAGTTTTGAGTGAGAAACGATATAGGCGACTAAACGCTGATTTCCCGGTTCATTTTCCTGAAGTAAAACGGCTGCCTCGCGTACAGAAGGATGATGAGACAGCCCCCCCTCAATTTCCCCTAATTCAATGCGGAAACCTCGCAGCTTTACTTGGCGATCGGCGCGATCGATAAATTCTATATTTCCGTCTGGCAAATAGCGAGCTAAGTCGCCAGTTTTGTAAAGTCGAGTTTCCGGTTCCTGAGTCAATGACTTGCAAATAAATTTTTCTGCAGTGAGTTCTGGTTGGTTTAGATAGCCGCGAGCCAATCCCGCCCCAGCAATATATAATTCACCGGCTACCCCTACAGGAACTGGCTGCAAGTGCGAATCGAGCAAATAAATCTGCGTGTTGGGTAGCGGGCGACCTAAAGGAACTGTCTGGGAAATGCGATCGCCCTGCATTTTTACCTGATAAGTCAGCACGCCTACAGTTGTTTCTGTCGGCCCGTAATGGTTGAAGATCGAGCAGTCTGGATTGTATTTCTGAATTGTTTCAATTAAATTCCACATCAAAGGCTCACCGCCGAGAATTAATCGCTTTTTTGGTAAGATTTGGGCGGCGTTAGAAGCGCTCAACAAAGCTTGTAGGTGAGAGGGAACAATTTTAAGACAATCGATAGAATGTTGCTGAAAATAAGCTGCAATTGCTTGAGGATCTGTTGCGCGTTCTTGAGAGATGATGTGCAGGCATCCACCCGAACACAAAGCCGGAAAAATAACGGTGTTTCCCAAGTCGGCGGCGAAGGTAGAAACGGTGGCATAATTTGCACCTGATGGCAGGTTTAATTTTTCCTGAATTCCGTGCAGGTAATTGAGCAGTTGTCGGTGTTCAATGGCGACTCCTTTGGGGGTGCCGGTGGAACCGGAGGTATAGATAATATAAGCTAAATTTTCACCAGAAGCAGAGACGAAAGTAGTAGGAGAAAAAGAGGGAATGTCTGTCTCTAAGCACAGGATATATGCCTTAGTTTCAGGCAAATTTTTGATGAGATGCTGTTGGGTTAACAGCACTGGAGTCTGAGCGTTTTGCAGCATCAATGCTAGGCGCTCTTTGGGCATGGCTGGGTCGAGCGGTAGGTACGCGCCGCCTGCTTTGAGAATGCCTAGAATTCCAGCGATCGCCTCTAAAGAGCGATCGGCGCAAATGCCGACAATCACCTCTGGCTTGACACCTAATTGCTGCAAGTAATGGGCGATTTGGTTAGCGCGGGCGTTGAGTTCGCTGTAGGTAATTTGCTCATTTTCACAAACAGCAGCTATACGGTTGGGCGATCGCTCTGCTTGTTCTTCAAATAGCTGGTGCACGCACTTATCGAGCTGGTAATCTGCTTTTGTGCTGTTGAATTCTACTAATAATTGATTTCGGGCGCGATCGCTCAGCATTTCGAGCTTGCCGATTGCGGTTTGTGGGTTGCTGGCTACACTTTGCACTAAGGCGTAAAATTGCTCTGCCAAGCACCGGATACTATTGTCTGCAAGGAAGATAGGATCGTAGTGAAACTCAGCGGCGAGCGAGTCATTTTGGCGGTGGCAAGAGAGTTTAACTTTGAAGCGATCGCAGCACGCATACTGCTTGTAAATCGAAAAAAATACGCCACTAGCCGAATGCTTTTCGAGTTGTTCCTCAAACTCGAAACCAAATGGAAAGCCGGAAGAATTGCCTAGATATGCGTGGGAGAAATATTCTTGATACTTGTATGCTTCGCGTTCTTCCTGCTGAATTTGCTGCAAGCTTTCCGCGAAGGAAAAGTTTTCTGTTAGTTGGCTCGACAGCGGTAAAAATTTGGCAAACAGCCCAAGCGCTGGCTCTAGTTCTTCATATTTTCGACCGTCGAATGCCACGCCAACAGCGATGTCTGATTGGCCAATCAGCCGCCAGAGCAAAATTTTCCAGCAAGCGAGCAAGAATGTAGAAAGTGAGGTGTTGTACTGGCGGGCGAGATATTCCACTTGAACCAGCAAAGCTAACTCTAATTTGACCTCAAAAGATTGGGGAGTAAATTGAGCTGGCGCGTTAATTAATCTATTTTCAAACGGCAACCTTAAACTCGCTAGCGCTGAATAATTATGCCCAGTCCAGTATTCTTTGCCCTCCGCCGCTTCCTCATCTTCGAGCAATTCATTTTGCCATTCGGAAAATTGAATGTATTGCACAACTTCATCGGTAATTTCTTCGCCGTGAAGGCCGGTGGCATAGCACTGGCTGATTTCTTGAACCAGATTTTTTAGTGTGCGACTATCGGCGCACAGCGCGGGCAAACTGACCAGTAAAATATGCCTCTCAGATGAAAGTGTAATTAAAGACAAGCGCCAAGCAGGATTGCGCTCGAAGTTGAAGAAAGCGCTCTTTTCTTGCTGAAATATCTCTTCAAGTTGGGCTTCTTGCTCCTGGGGAGTCACTTCACTTAAGTTAACCCAATTCCACGAAACAGAGCTATGTTCGGAAATAACTTGTATAGGAATTTTTAGCCCTGCCTTTCGCTGAAAGCTTGTGCGGATAATTTCGTGGCGATCGCTAGCTTTTTGTAAAGCTTTCTTTAGGTTATCAGTTTGAAGACTTCCCTCGATCAAAATAGCGGATTGAATGCGATAAGCAGGGCTGTCTTGCTGCAACAGCCACAGATATTTTTGCTGGGGTGAAAGCCGAAATCCATTAATTGTTTGCATTGTTCCTCTTTATCAAAGCACTACTTTATTCTCGTTACCTTTGCCTGGGAGAGATGATATCAAATCCGTTAGCATCGCAATAGTAAATTCGAGTTCACTGTTGACAGTCAACAGTCAACAGTCAACAGTCAACATCATTCCGGTGTAACCGGAAATGATATGAGAGGAAATTAAATTCCTGATTCAGGAATCATTTCGCCCATCGCTACAACAATTTTTCGCGATCCAATAAATGGATTGCGACTGTGAGCGGCAAGCATATTATCTAGCATTAAGATGTCTCCTGCTTGCCAGGGAAAACTAACAGCAGCTTGCGCGTACACTGCCTGAATTTCTGCCATTACCGAGTCTTCAATAAGAGTGCCGTCACCGTAATAAACATTGCGGGGGAGGTTCTCTTCTCCAAAAACCGAGAGCAAGGAAGCGCGGGTTGCGGCATCTAAGCAGGAAATGTGGTGCAAGGGAAGTTGATTGAAAAATACCATCTCTTTGGTTTTTGGGTGCTTGGCAATTGCGGGGCGAATTTTGCGAGTTCTCAAATTATTTCCTGCTTTCCACTCAAATTCCATCCCAGCTTGCCGGCAATATTCCTCAACTACGGATTTGTCTTCTGTTTGGAAAAAATCTTTCCAGCTTACATCGAGTCCGTCTGTGTAGTTACGAACGTACATAATTTGCTTTTGGGCAAATTTTTCTCTGAGTTTCGGGTCTAGTAACTGGTAAATTTTACGGCAGTCAACAATGGGCGTTTCTCCGCCTTGTTGCGCTGGCTGAACGCAGAAAAACCAGATTTTCATCGGCCAGCGGTGCAGGTGCGAACTCTCGCTGTGAAATAAGATAGCTTTATCTGCTGGGTAAGGAGTTGAACCGTAAACTTTTCCGCTAACTCCTTCGCGTGGCAAATCCCCGTACTCCCCAAATAATTCCGAACAAATTGAGAGTGCAAACTGCTCGAATGCGGAAACCACAGGGCCGATGAACCCTCGGAAAAGAATCCCTCCATGCTGTAGCAATTTTGCCTCTATAAATTCGCGGTTATTTTTCGCCCAGTCTGCGAGATCGACATCGGCTACTGCGGGTTTTACCACTAAAGGAAAGAGTTCGTCGGGGTGCAGGTAGTCGGTTGTTATCAATTCGCCTTGCGGCAATGCCACTGGCTTGGGCTTGACGCTTTTGAACTTACTAAAATTGCTTTTTTCACGCTTTAATTCTTGCATGGCTTGTTTCTGCTTCTGGGCTTCTGTGAGTATTTCTAAAGTGTTTAAACGACTGTCAGGCTGCGCCACAATGCTGCTGAGGAGGGTTTCAAAGCGATTTGACATTTGAGCGATCGTTTCTCTGTCAAATAGATCGGAATTATACTTCCAACTGCCGACAATTCCTGTCTCTGTTTCCGAGACAAATAGCGCCAAATCAAATTTAGCCGTACCGCTATCAATTGCAACCGGCATTAAAGTTAAACCGGCCATTTCTAAATTCGGCATAGGCGCATTTTGCATGACGAATAAAACTTGAAATAGCGGTGTCTGACTCAGGGTGCGATCGGGCCGCAGTTCTTCTACCAGTTTGTCGAAGGGCAAATCTTGGTGAGTGTAAGCTTTTAATGTCACTTCGCGCACGCGATCGAGCAGTTGGCGAAATGTAGGATTGCCGCGCATATCGGTTCGCAAGACGAGGATATTGACAAAGAAACCAATTAAAGCTTCAGTCTCAACTTGTGTGCGGTTTGCCAGGTCAGTACCGACGACAATATCTTCTTGATTTGTGTAGCGATAAAGCAGCGTTTGAAGTGCTGCCAACAAGGTCATAAACAAAGTGACATTTTGTTGCCTACTGAGTGCGTTTAGCGCTTGTGAAACTTGCCAATCAAGCTGGAATTCTTGAATCTCAGCTCGATCGCTAGAAACAGCAGAACGCGGTTGTTTTGCTGGCAATTGCAGCGGGGGCAAAATTTGACCCAACTGCTGCTTCCAGTCAGCGAGTTTTGCTTCGAGAACTTCGCCTTGCAGCCAGTTTATTTGCCAAACAGCATAGTCTGCGTACTGTACAGAAAGTTCGGGTAGGGGAGAAGGTTTGCCACTGCAGAAAGCTTCATAAAGCGCCGCCACTTCCCGCACGAGTACCCCCATCGACCAGCCATCGGCTATGATGTGGTGTACTGTCACTAACAGCAGGTATTCTGTCTCGTCAAGATGTAACAATGTGACGCGCAGTAACGGCCATTTTGTTAGGTCAAAAGGCTGTCGCGCTTCTTCAGCGGCGAGTCGCATTGCCTCGGCTTCTCGTTCAGCTTGCGATAACTCTCTTAGGTTTACGATCGGCAATGTGAAATTAAAAGATGAAATAATAACCTGAGCGGGTCGTCCTTCCACCGATTTAAAAGTTGTCCGCAATGCTTCGTGTCGCTTGATAATTTCCTGAAAAGTTTGCTCTAGAACGGCTACATTGAGCGCCCCCTTCAAGCGCACGGCTGCTGGGATATTATAGGCAGGATTCCCCGGCTGCAATTGGTCGAGAAACCACAGTCGTTGTTGTGCAAAAGAAAGGGGTAATTCTCCCTGCCTTGACGCACGCTTGATGGGGGGTGCTTTCAGTTTTTGCGAGGCGCGATATTGCAAGAGGCTTTCGGTGAAAGTTGCGACGGTAGGCGATTCAAATAAAACGCGCAGGGGCAATTCAATTTGAAACGCTTCTCGCAGGCGGGCGATCGCCTGAGTAGCCAGCAATGAATGACCTCCCAATTCAAAGAAGTTATCGTGAATTCCAACGCGCTCTAAACCGAGAACTTCCGCCCAAATTTCTGCTATTAATTGCTCGTCGGGAGTTCGAGGGCAGGTAAAATTGCTCTCGAATTCTGCTGTGTTTTTGTCAGGTGCTTTTAGCGATCGCCGATCGATTTTTCCGTTAGGCGTTAAAGGCATTGCTTCCAGCAGCACAAACGCTGACGGCATCATGTACTGCGGCAGTTTTTGTTTCAGGTAAGAGCGCAAATCATTAATAAGTTCTGAGTCTTGAGTTTTGAGTTCTGAGTTAGCAACGATATAAGCTACTAAACGCTTGTCGCCCGGATTGTCCTCTCGAACCAGTGCGATCGCTTCTCGCACGGCTGGGTATTGGCTGAGTACCGCTTCAATTTCGCCTAATTCGATGCGAAATCCGCGAACTTTCACCTGGTGGTCGCTGCGCCCCATAAATTCAATGTTTCCATCTGGGAGATAGCGAGCCAAGTCCCCGGTTTTATAGAGGCGTTCTGAAAGAATAAACGATGAAGGATGAATGAAGCATGAAGCATGAATTCCGTCCTCTGCAAAGGGGTTAGGAATAAACTTCTCTGCGGTCAGTTCCGGTCGGTTTAGGTAGCCTCTAGATAAGCCGGCACCGCCGATGTGCAGTTCGCCAAATACGCCAACGGGAACCGGCATTAAATAGCGGTCTAATATGAAAATTTGAGTGTTAGCGATCGGGCGACCGATGGAAACTGATTCATCTTTGCGATCGACCTGATAGAGAGTAGACCAGATAGTGGTTTCTGTAGGGCCGTATAAATTCCACACAGCAGCGCCGCGCCAAAGCAACTGATTGGCGAGTTGTCGGGGTAAAGCTTCTCCCCCGCACAGTATTTTTAATTGATTGTTTCCCTGCCATCCTGCTGCTAAAAGCATTTTCCAACTGGCTGGAGTAGCTTGCATGACTGTCGCGCCAGAATTTGTTAATGTTTCTAACAGCTTTTCGCCGTTAGATGCCACTTCTCGGCTGGCTACAACAACGCGAGAACCTGTTGTAATAGGCAGGAACAGTTCCAGTGCTGCAATGTCAAAAGATAAGGATGTTACTGCTAGCCAAACATCTCGATCTGCGATCGCCAGTTGTTGGCGCATAGAACTCAAGAAGTTAACGACAGAGGCGTGGGAAATTTGCACTCCTTTGGGTTTACCTGTTGAGCCTGAAGTATAGATCACATAGGCTAAATTGGACGAATTTTGTAAACCCACGACTGGCTCGTCGCAGCTCGATATGCCTTCCCCATCTGCATCCAGAAACACGAGGGAGGCGCTATTTTTGGGCAGGGTTTCTAATAGCTTTTTCTGAGTGAGTAACACTGAAATTTTCGCGTCTTCCAGCATGAATCCCAGGCGCTCTGGTGGATACGCTGGATCGAGGGGAACATAAGCGCCACCGGCTTTGAGAATGCCGAGAAGCCCTACCATCATTTCTAGGGAACGCTCGACATAAATTCCCACGAAAACTTCTGGGTTGACACCGATTTTTTGCAAGTAACTTGCGAGGTTATTTGCTTTTTTGTTCAGATCCCGGTAAGTCAGACATTCATTTTCAAAAACGACAGCGATCGCATCCGGCGTCCGCTCTGTCTGCGCTTCAAATAGTTCATGTATGCACTTATCTTGCGGAAAACTCGATTGAGTGTTGTTCCACTCGAACAAAAGTTGCTGCTGTTCTGGTTTCGTCAAGATTTGCAAATTTGAAATGGGCTGTTCGGGATTAGCAGCTATACTTTCTAGTAAGGTTAGGAAATGTCCGGCTATCCGTCGTGCAGTGCTAGCGTCAAACAAATCTTGGCTATACTCAAGCGTTCCATTAATACCCTCTAATCCTTCCTCCAGGTCAAGCGCTAAATCAAATCTCGCCGTTGTCCCTTTTATTTCCAAACTGCTCAACGTCACTCCTGGCAATTTTATCTGCGACGTCGGAACATTTCGCAGAGAAAACAACACCTGAAATAGCGGATTATGACTTAAATCTCGTTCGGGCTGTAGGAGTTCTACCAGTTTCTCGAAGGGCAAATCCTGGTGGTTATACGCGCCGAGAGCTACTTCTCGCACGCGGCCCAGTAACTCTTTAAAAGTTGGGTTGCTCGACAGATTGGTGCGGAAAACTAAGGTGTTAGCAAATAAGCCAATTACTTCCTCGATTTCGCGTCGGTTGCGGTTAGCAATGGGGGATCCGACTAAAATATCTTCTTGCCCGGTGTAGCGATAGAGCAATGTTTTAAACGCTGCCAGTAGGGTCATAAATAAAGTAGCTTTTTCCCGCTGGCTTAATAGGGTTATTTCCTCTGCTATTGCTTTGGGAATGGTGAATTTATGCACTGCACCTCGGAAGGTTTGTACTGCCGAGCGGGGGCGATCTGTTGGCAAATTTAGTACAGGAAGATTGCCTCCGAGCTGTTTTTTCCAGTAAGCAAGCTGCGTCTCTAAAACTTCTCCTTGCAACCACTGGCGCTGCCAACTTGCAAAGTCTGCGTACTGTACCGACAGTTCGGGAAGGGGAGAAGGTTTGCCAGTGCAAAAGGCTTGATAAAACGTGGCGAGTTCCGGGATGAATATTCCCATTGACCAGGCATCGAAAATGATGTGGTGCGTACTCAATAGCAGCACCCAGTTTGAATCGCTCAATTGCAGCAATTTGGCACGTAATAAGGGTGCTTGTGACAAATCGAAAGCAAGCTTTGCTTCTGCGGCGATTAACCGTTCAACTTCGCGAGATCGTTCAGTTTCAGGAAGCGATCGCAAATCTATTTCTAAAATTTTCAATTCCAGATTTGAAGCGATCGCCTGAACGGGTTGCCCGTCTATTGTCTTAAAAGCCGTTCGCAAAACTTCATGACGCTTGACAAGTTCGTTGAGACTGCGATCGAGGGATTTCGCGTCGAGCGTTCCCGTCAAACGCACGCCGGCGAGGATGTGATAGGTAAAGTTGCCGGGAGTTAGTTGCTCAAAAAACCACAACCGCTGTTGAGCAAACGACAGAGGAAAAGTGTTAGACTCTCGACTTTGAGGCAGAATTTTTTCTAGCGAAACGCTTTCTTTTTTATGGTTGAGCCGCTGCAACAGCAACTCGCGCTTTTGGGGAGAAAGAGCCGCGATGCGTTCGATTAAATCACTCATTTGCTGACTCCTTGTTGGGCGAGAATTTCCTGTATTTGTGCTTCTGACAGTTGATCGAGGTCTGCTAAAACTTGAGCGAGCATTTCACTGTCTGTTTGTTCGGCTTGCTTTTGCGCGATCGCTACTGCAAAATCGGCGACTGTGGCCGACTCAAATAAACGGTGCAAAGGCAACTCGACCTGAAATGCTTGGCGCACTCTGGAAATTACTTGAGTTGCTAATAGGGAATGCCCTCCTAATTCAAAAAAGTTGTCGTAAATGCCGACTTTTTCAAGTTTGAGAACTTCAGCCCAGATAGCGGCTAAAACTTCCTCGATATTTGTGCGAGGCGCGACAAAGTTTTCTGTCAACTCCGGCCGCATTTCGTCAGGTTCTGGCAGCGATCGCCGATCGATCTTTCCATTAGGAGTTAAAGGCAAACTTTTGAGCATTACAAAAGCCCAAGGCACCATGTACTCAGGCAATTTTGTCGCTAAAAAACGGCGAAGTTCGCTGCTGCTTGGTGCTGGTTTCTGCTCAGAAATCAAATAAGCCACGAGGCGCTTTTGTGACATCTCGTCTTCTGGCGCCATAACTACAGCCTGCACGATATCTGGATGCTGCCCTAACGCTGCCTCAATTTCTCCCAATTCAATGCGGAAACCCCGGATTTTTACTTGACTGTCAATTCGCCCAATAAATTCGATGTTTCCGTCTGGCAAATAGCGAGCCAAATCACCCGTTTTGTACAGTCGTGTTTTTGCTTGCGTGTCAAATGGATTGCGAATAAATTTTTCTGGGGTTAATTCAGGGCGGTTAAGATATCCGCGCGCCAAATTATCACCGCCGATGTACAGTTCACCAGGTACGCCTATCGGCACCGGCTGCAAGTAAGAATCCAAGATATAAATCTGAGTGTTGGCAATCGGAAGACCGAGTGGAACTGTGTCAAAATCGCACCCTATTTTATCAAACTCGACTTGATAACTCAGGACACCTACAGTTGTTTCTGTTGGGCCGTAGTGATTGAATAATGAGCAAGTAGGAGCAAGATTGCGAAGTGTTTTAATTAAGCTCCAATTGGCAGATTCACCTCCTAAAATAAGCCGTTTTCCAGGCAAAATTGACTTGGGTTGAGAGGAGTTTAAAAGGGCGGCTAGATGAGAGGGAACTATTTTGAGGCAGTCGATGGGATGGCGGCAGAAATATTCACCCAGTGCCTCTGGATCGGTGGCGCGTTCTTGGGAGATAATATGCAGGCAACCGCCGAAACAAAGGGCGGGGAAAATCGCTGTGTTTCCTAAGTCGGCGGCGAAGGTGGAAACGGTAGCAAAACTGGCTTTGGCTGGTAGGTTTAATTTTTCCTGAATGCTGTGCAGGTAATTGAGCAGTTGCCGGTGTTCGATCGCGACTCCTTTGGGGATGCCAGTGGAACCGGAAGTATAGATGACGTAAGCTAAATTGCCGGCAGAAACACGCGGCGTGCAAGCGGTAGAAACAGTGGGAATGTCTGTATCGATGCAAACAATATTTGCTTGAGTTTTCGGCAAGCTTTCTATGAGCCGCTGTTGTACGAGCAAAACCTTCACCTGAGCGTCTTTTAGCATTAGCGCTTTGCGCTCTATTGGGGTCGTTGGATCGATGGGTAAATAGGCACCACCGGCTTTGAGTACGCCCAGCATTCCTACGATTGTTTCTAAGGAGCGATCGACGCAAATTCCGACAATTGACTCTGGTTCAACTCCCAAGTTCTGCAGGTGATGGGCGAGTTGATTGGCGCGATCGTTGAGTTCTCGGTAGGTGATTTGTTCACTTTCAAAGACGACGGCAATGCTGTCTGGATTGCGATCGGCTTGTTCTTCAAAAAGCTGGTGAACGCATTTATTTTTCGGGTAATCTTTTTGAGTTTGGTTAAAGTCAATGAGAAGTTGCAGCCGATCGCGATCGCTAAGTATATTTAACTGACTAATGGGAATTTGTGGACTTTTTACTGCACTTTCTAATAGTGCCTGAAAGTGTTTTGACAAGCGTTTGATATCTTCAGCTTCAAATAAAGCCGGATCGTAGCAAAAATCGGTGATTAAGCAATTGCCTCGTGAAAGACAGGAAAGTTTAAGTTTGAATGGCTCTAGGCAGGCATCTTGCCGATCGAGGAAAAATGAAACGCCAGACTCGCCATATTTCTCTGGCTCTGTTTCACACTCAAAGCAGATGGGCAAAAAAGCGTTACTTTTATCGGATTCTAGAGTTTCTTCCCAGGTAAAATATTCTTGCCAAGTGTGAATATCTTTGAGATTTAGCTCAACTTGTCGCCAAACTTCTGCAAAACTGAATTCGTCTTGCAAGTCGCAATGTAGCGGTAAATAGGTACTCAACAGCCCCAGAGAGTGTTCTAATTCTTCATATTTCCTGCCGTTTCCAGTTACGCCGACTATCAGGTTTGGCTGTCTGGTAAGCCGCCAAATTAAAATTTGCCAACAAGTCAGCAGGAATGTAGAAATATCGCTTTGGTGTTTTTGCGCGATCGCTTCCAGGCTGTTCAACAAATCACCCCGAATTTCCACCCTTTCTACTAGCGGCTTAAATTCCGCTTCTGTATTCTTCTTTTCCCAAGGAAGCGTTAATAAATCCCAAGATTCAAGGTTCAGCTTTCGCCAGTATTCTTGGCCGATTGCCGTTTCTTCTGATTCGAGTAACTCATTTTGCCACTCAGCAATATCGGCATATTGCATTGACTCATCAGAGAACTCTTCCCCGCGCCCACAAGCTGAGTAGGAAAGACTGAGTTCGCGGGTAAAATTTTTCAGGGTGACACTATCTGCAATTAAGGCAGAGAAGTTCGCCAGCAATAGGTGCTTGTTTTCCCCCAAAGTTACTAAAGAGAGATGCCAAAGTGGGCCGCGCTCAAAATCAAAAGGAAGCAGGTTTAGTTGCTCAAAAAGCGCTGCGATTTTAGCTTCTTGTTCTTCGGGAGACAAACCGCTGAGATTGTGTTCCGAGATAGGAACTTCACCAGTGCTGGCGATCGCTTGCAGGGGTAGTGTCATCCCTGGCAAGCAGTGAAAGCTAGTACGCAGGATTTCGTGCCGATTCACGACATTTTGGAGCGCACTTTTAAGCATCTCTTTATCGAGATTTCCGGTAATTAAAATTGAACCTCGAACGCGATAAGTCTGTTGGCTTTTATTTTGCTGTAACCTCCACAGGTGTCGTTGTTGTGGAGAAAGTCTAAACCCTTCGATTGTTTCGTTTTGCATTTCTAAAGTTCCTTTAATAAGCCTAAATATCTTGACAGCTAAACGCTTCTGCCATACCGACAACAACCCGACGCGAACCAGAAAATGGCGTGCGTCCGTGCGCGGCTAGCATATTATCTAACAGCAAGACATCTCCTTCTTCCCAAGGGAAAACAATCGTTTCTTGCTGATAGCAGCGACGAATTTCGTCTAAGATAAAATCTTCAATGGGCGAACCATCGCCGTAATAAGCATTGCGGGGTAAATCTTCATCTTTAAAAGAAGTTAAAAGCTCTTTGCGAACGGCGGGTTCGAGATTGGAAATGTGGAAGAGGTGAGCTTGATTAAACCACACCATTTCCTGCGTGTGTGGGTGCTGGGCGACAGCTTGACATATTTGCCGAGTTCTCAAGCAATCGCCACTTTTCCATTCTAACTCAATTCCCGCTTTTTGGCAATACTCTTCTACCTCAATTTTGCTATCAGTATTGAAGACATTTTGCCAGGGTAAATCTACGCCACCGCCGTAATTTCGCACATACATAACTTTTTTCTGGGCAAACTTTTCTCTAATATTTGAATCCAGGCTTTCAAACACTTTGCGGCTGTTAGCGATCGGAGTTTCTCCTCCCTGTTCGGCTTTCTTGACGCAGAAAAAAGCGATTTTAAGTGGCCAATTTCGAGAATAAGCCATTTCATTGTGCAGTGGGATGAATTGCTCGGCAGGATACTCGGTGGAAGTGTAGATATTTCCGCTCACCTGACTGCGCGGAGTTGAGCGAAAAGAATATTCCAACAAGTCGCCAGCAAGAGTTTGAATAAACTGCTCGAAACCATTCACCCCGCCGACTTCAAAGCCTCGAAAAAGTATTCCTCCATGCTTCCATAACTGCGTTTCAATTGATGAGCGATTGTTCTGTGCCCAACCTGCGAGATTTAATTTTTCTACTGTTGGCTGAACAACTAGAGGTAGAAGGTTTTCGGGCTGGAGGTAGGCGGTTTTGACTAATTCCTCTGAGGAGAGGCTGACGGCTTTGCGCCTAACCGATCCTAACTTTTGGGAATTGAGATTCTTTGTTTCTGTATTTGCCATAGTTTTTGGTTGGGTGAGGATTTTATCCCTTTTTTCCGAAAAAACCTGAGAGATGGAGATCAATTCCGGTAGCATCGGCATAGTAAAATTCAGTCAACAGTCAAAAATCACAGATGGTGCAACCGGAATCCATCTAATTCATCTGCGTTAATCTGTGTTAATCTGCCTGTATCTGCGGTCAAAAAAAGAGAATTTATTAACCGCAGATGACAAGGGATTGACGCTGATTCACGCAGATGTCGAGAAGAGAGATAGGAATAATTCCGATGCTAACAGATTTGATATGAGCCATCATTTTAAACTTTTCATAACTTTGCGTTTAGCCATTTTTAATTTTTGAATTCCCGAAATCTGAATTTGTTTTTGCTGCTCGATTTGGTGCTGCCTTTCTGCTTCGGCAAGAATTTCTGCCAAGTCGTCGATTCTGATATCTGGCTGGATGACTATCTGGTTGAGGAGGATTTGAAAACCTCTTACGATTCGGGCAATAGTCGCAGCCTCAAATAAGTCTGTTTTGTAGTCAAATAAGCCTTGAATTCCTTCTGAAACCTCCCAGAGAGTGAGGCTTAAGTCGTGTCTCGACATACCAACATCGAATTCCAGAATGCTCAAGGTCAAACCAGCTAACTCCAGGGGTGGCATGGGCGCATTCTGGAGTACAAACCACACTTGAAACAGCGGGTTATAGCTGAGATTTCGCTCCGGCTGCAATTCCTCCACAAGCTTTTCAAAAGGAACATCCGGGTGAGCGTAAGCTGCTAACGCTACCTCCCGTGTTCGACGGAGTAGTTCGCGGAAAGTTGGATTACCTGCGGTATCAACTCGCAGCACTAAAGTATTGACAAAAAATCCAATTACTTCCTCTAATTCAAGGCGGTTACGATTGGCAATGGGAGAGCCAATCGCGAGGTTATCCTGCTTTATGTGGCAGGATAGCAAGGATTGAAATGCTGCCAACAACGTCATGAATAGGGTGACATCTTGTTGCTGGGCGAGGGTTTTCAGCCTTTCATTTAAAGAAGCAGAAATCACAAAAGATTGCTGCGATCCTCGGAAAGTTTGCACGGGAGAGCGCTGCTTATCCGTTGAAAGTACAGCTAAACCGCCTGCCAATTGCTGTTTCCAATAAGCGAGCTGTTTTTCTAATTTCTCTCCTTGGAAATGCTGCCGCTGCCAACTGGCGAAGTCGGCATACTGTACGGGAAGTTCCGGCAGCCCAGAGGGTTTGTCATTGGAAAAAGCTTCATAAAGTGCGGCCACTTCTCGCACCAATACCCCCATAGACCAACCATCAGAAATAATGTGGTGTATCGTCAGCAGCAACACATATTCTGCCGAACCAAGTTGCAGCAAAGTGCCACGCAGTAAGGGATCTCGCGTTAAGTCAAAGGGGCGTTGGGCTTCTTCAAGAGTACGCTGCTCAATTTCAGCTTGCTGCTCAGTTTCTGGTAAATGTCGCAAGTTTACCACCGACAAAGCAAAATTCAAGGAAGGAGAAATTAGTTGAACAGGTTCCCCGTCCACTTCTGCAAAAGCAGTCCGTAAAACTTCGTGACGCCGGACAATTTCATTGAGTGTTTGTTGCAGTGCTGACAAATTCAATTGCCCTTGCAACCGCACAGCAGCAGGAAGGTTGTAGGCAGGGTTTTCGGGAGACAATCGATCGAGAAACCACAGCCGTTGCTGGGCAAAAGAAAGGGGAGCCGAATTTTGCTGCGATCGCCTGGGAATGCGCTGAGATTGCTCAGCCTGTACTGCCTCTTTGCTTAATGCTTTGAGGAGGAGCGATCGCTTCTGGGGCGAGAGGTTTTTTAGTCGTTCTGAACGATTAGTAGACATCATAATTCACTTCCTCGCAGTAATCGCTGTTTGTGATAGTTAAGGAAAGCTTTGCTGCTATTTTTAGCTGGTCGTTTAAAACAAAATTGATATCTGCTTCAGTGGTGAGGGGGTTGGCAAGGACGACTCGAAAAGCAACAATGGGAATGGTTTTGCCATAACAGGTGTTTTGCAAGGTTGTTCGCGAGACGAAGGTGTGACCGGCTTGCCGCTGGGCCTCCTGGAGGCGCTCGTTAAATTGATTAATGAAGTGGTTGTCTGCTTCGGCTAGTTGTTTTTTGGCTGCTTGTTCCCTGAATGTTTCTGGAATGTAGCGGTATAAAAGAATATTAATTTCTGGTTCTAGCAGCAATTCAAATGCTGGATTTTCGCGAAGTAAATTAGCCAAGTGCTGCGTTTTATGAATGCCTGAATCTATCAAAAACTCATAGCCTTGATGGCCGATGATATTCAAGGCGGCTTGCAAGAACAAACTCGCACCCGATCGAGAGCCTTCGAGAGAGCGCTTGCCTAGATCGATCGAGTCTTTTCGCACCGTGTAGGGCGCGTTTTTTTCAATAACTTTGGCGGTTTGGGGATTGCGGAATAAAACCATGCCGATTCCCATTGGCAAATACATTTGTTTGTGTCCATCTATGGTGACGGAATCTGCTAGTTCAATGCCTGCCAATTTGTGCCGGTGACGTTCGGAAAAAAGCACGGGGCCGCCCCACGCGGCATCGACGTGAAAGTGAGCGTTTGCTTTTTGCGCGATCGCGGCTATTTCTGGAAGCGGATCGATACTTCCCGAATCGGTGCTGCCTGCAACACCGATAATTGCCAGAATGTGCAGATTGCGATCGCGACATTCGGCCACAGTTTGGCGCAGCGCTGCCAAATCCATGCGGTGATTGGAATCGGTGGGGATTTTTAGGAGATTGCGATCGCCAATGCCTAATAAACCGGCAGCCTTTTCAAAAGAATAGTGCATCAAATTGGAGCCGATTATCACCATTCCTTTGTAGCCGTAAAACTCTAAAGCTGCGTACAAGCCTTCTTTTTCAATGCCACCAAAGTCATTTTTTGGGCCTAAAGAAGCGTTGCGAGCGCACCACAAAGCGGTGATATTAGCTAGGGTGCCACCCGTTGTCATGATACCGAGCGTGCTGTCACTTTTTTGAATGTGCTGGTTATAAAAATCCTCAGAAAAATCGTAAATTAATCGGTGCATCATTGCCAAAGTCTGGCGCTCGCAGGGGCTTAAAACTTTGGCAGTTTCCATCTTGACTAAATTTTGATTCATCGCGGTTAACAGCTTCGCGATCGGGCGCACAAAATAGGGAAGTGCGCTCGTCATGTGACCGATATATCGGGGGGAAGAGGTGTGGATGGAATGAGCAACAAGGGTTTGGGTCAAATCATCGATATAATTCCCAACATCTGTAGGAAGGGCGGGAATTTTGTTTTCCTTAAACTGCTGAATAATTAACTCTAAGTCAATATCTGTACTAGCGGTTTTTGCGTACAAAAAGTCTTGAACTAGGGCAGAAATTCGCTCCTCCATTGCTTCTTCTGCCAAAAATGACTTTTCTGAGGCACTGAATAGCTCCATTAACTTTTCTTCAAGTGGGGTAACAGAGGCTTTTAATTGCTCCATTATATCTTGAGAATTTTGGGGTTTTACTGTTTGTTGAATCATCCAAATTACTCCTGTTAAATTGCCTTTTTTTATCTCCTCTTCCCCACCGAAGCCTTAAGGAAAAAGAGCTTTTTGTGTTTTTTTGCCACCAGACATTTACTCAGTCAGCATCACAGTTTGTGCTGACTCTCCCTCACTCTTTTCTAAAAAATCGAGCAATTTATCTATCTGGTTAGCATCGGCCTTTGCCAGAATTTCTTCCTCGATTAGTTCAGCTAAATTCTGAATGGTGGGAGCGGCAAAAAAATCGCACATCGCTAACTCTACCCCAAAGCACGATCGCACTCGCGATATTAACCGTGTTGCCATCAGAGAGTGGCCGCCGAGGTCAAAAAAGTTTTGGTTCGTTCCTACTTTGTCTAGCCCTAAAAGAGCAGTCCAAATCTCAGCAATTTCTTTCTCTGTGGGCGTTTGTGGCTCAGTGAAGGCTGTTTCATCAGAAACGTAATCGCACCTTTGAGATAAGGCGAGGCGGTCAATTTTTCCGTTGGGCGTTAATGGCAGCGCATCTAATAGCACAAAAGCGGAAGGCACCATGTAATCGGGCAGTTTGTGCATCAAAAATGAACGCAGTTCGGAAATAAGTTCTGGGTGCTGATTTCTGAACTCTGAGTTAGGAACTAGGTAAGCGACTAAGCGTTGACTGCCCGGTGTATTTTCCTGAAGCAAAACAGCAGCGGTGGACACAGAAGAATGTTGAGAAAGTGCTGCCTCGATTTCTCCTAGTTCGATGCGGAAACCGCGAATTTTTACTTGGCAATCGCCACGGCCCAGAAATTCTATATTACCATCCGGCAGGTAACAACCGATATCGCCTGTTTTGAACAAAACTTTTTGATGAGAATTACCGAGAAAATCTAATTTTTCTTGCCCAAATGGGTTAGAAATGAATTTCTCCGAGGTTAATTCGGGGCGGTTTAAGTAGCCTTTTGCCAATCCATCGCCGCCGACGTAAATCTCGCCGGGAATTCCTATGGGAACGGGTTGCAAATTGCGATCGAGCAGGTAAATTTGCGTGTTGGCGATCGGGCGACCGATTGGAACTTTTTCGGAACAGTGAGTTGCATCGTACCACGTCACGTCCGCAGCTACTTCCGAAGAGCCATAAAGATTGATTAATACCCGCTGGGGCATCTGCTCTCGAAATTGCTGGCAAAGTTCCACCGGCAGAGTTTCTCCGCTGCAAATCCAATATTTTAATTGAGGCAAACGCCTGTCTAAATCAGGGAAGGAATCTAAGATAGCGCGCAACAAAGAAGGAACCAGCACCAGTCGCGTTACATTTTGCTTTGATAAGGTTTGAAGGAATTGGTTAATATCTTTGACGGCTCGATCGCGAATAATGACAGTTGGCAACCCATGCAGCAAAGGAGCAAAGATTTCCCAAACCGAATCGACAAAATTTAAGGACGTTTTTTGACAGCAAATATCTGCTTCGATCAAAGGGTAGGGGTTCCAAAAACAGCGATTGACTGTGCCTCGGTGGGTGCCGAGTACGCCTTTGGGAGTGCCTGTGGAGCCAGAAGTGTAGAGGACGTAAGCGAGGCGATCTGCTTCCACTTTAACAGCGGGGTTGCGATCGCTCTCGCGGGAAATTTCCTGCCATTCGGCGTCGATACAGACGACTTTAGCGCTGTGTTCGGGGAGGGTTTCTAGGAGGTTTTTTTGAGTCAAAAGCACCGGAACTTTTGCGTCTGCCAGCATGAAGGATCGGCGTTCTTGGGGATAGGCAGGATCGATAGGAACGTAAGCGGCACCGACTTTTAAAATGCCCAAAATCGCCACCAGCATTTCCAGCGATCGCTCTAAGCAAATTCCCACCAAAACTTCGGGTTTTACGCCTAGAGATTGCAGGTAATGCGCGATTTGATTGGCTTTGGCATTCAATTCGCGGTAAGTCAATTGTTCATTTTCGCAAATTGCAGCCACTGCATCTGGGGTTCGCTCTGTTTGCGCTGCAAATAATTCGTGAATTGAGGAATTTTTGGGGTAATCCGCTTGGGTGTCGTTCCACTGGACAAGTAATTGCTGGCGTTCGGCGGCGCTCAATAGGGGCAATTCTGACAGTTTTCGCTCAGGATTGGCAGTCATTTCCTCTAGTAAAGTTTGCAGGTGTCCGAGCATCCGTGCGATAGCGCTGTCGTCAAAGTGGCTGCGATCGAAAATAATTTTCAGCGTCAATTCGGCACCGGGCATCGCCATCACGGTTAGAGGATAATTCGTTGTTTCCAAGGAGCGAATATTCTCTACTTTTAAGTTGTGAATCTTCTCCTGCAAAGAAGCATCCGAAGGATAATTTTCAAAAACGACCAAACTCTCAAATAGAGGTAAACTCCGAGGAACTTCGCTCCACCCCTGCACCTCAACGAGGGGGGTGAACTCATACTGCCGCGCCTCAACTTGTTGCGCTTGGAGTTGTTTCAAGCAGGATAAAATAAAATCCTGTGGGTCAATTTTTACGCGAACTGGCAGAGGATTTACGAACAGTCCCACTACCGATTCAGCACCCATTAAATCTGGCGGTCGCCCGGAGACCACCGTACCAAAAACCACATCTTCCTCGCCGCTGTATCGGCTCAAAAGTAGCGCCCAAGCTGCCTGTACGAGGGTATTTAATGTTAGCTGATGCTGCCGCGCTAAGGATTGCAGTGCGGCGGTGGCTGTTGCAGAAAATATCACCTGCTGTTCGCCACTACTTTCTAAACGGTTTCCCGCGACAATATTGCCCCGGGCGATCGCAGTTGGAGCTGCAAAACCTTTGAGAGTTTGCCGCCAAAATGACTCAGCCGCAGATAAATCTTGCTGGTGCAGCCACGCGATGTAATCCCGATAAGGACGAGGGCGTTTGAGGTGCAATTCCTCGCCCTGGGAGAAGGCTTGATAAAATGCAAAAACTTCCTCAAGCACGATCGCCAGCGACCACCCATCTAAAACTAAGTGGTGGTGGCTCAAAATAAACTGAAAAGTATCTGCTTCTAACTGCGCCAGTGCAATGCGAATTAAGGGAGCTGATGTCAAGTCAAAGCCCTGCTCGCGATCGGCTTTGAGGAATGTTTCTAGCTGCTGTTGTTGTGCGGATGCCGAGAGCGATCGCCAGTCCATCTGCTGCCAAGATAATGCAGCCTGCTTACGCACCGCTTGCACGGGTTCTTTCAACTTTTCCCACAGGAAACAAGTCCGCAAAATGGGATGTCGCTCTACAACTTTTTGCCAACTATTTCTCAACGCAGAAACATTGAGATCGCCGCGCAAAACGCACAGCAGTTGCCCGAAATATACGCCCGATTCTGGCTGGTAAAGGGAATGAAAGAGAATGCCCTGCTGCGCTGGGGAGAGGGGATAAAAATCTTCGATATTGCCTTTGGTCATATTACAGCTCTCCCAAAATTGCGGTAATGTTATCTAAATCGTCCTGGCTCCACTGGCTCCACTTAAACTCTGCAAAGTCAGAAAAAGTGCAGCCACCAGCGTCGGGGGACTGACAGTATTGAATTAGCGATCGCAGCGATTCTATAAAGCCCGTTGCTAAATTTTCAATGCTTTCTCGTCGGTGAATACTTTCGCTGTAGGTCCAATCTAATTGCAGCTTGCCGCTGGCAATAAATCCGTTAATTTCCAGCAGATAACGCCGATTTCCGCGCGGGCTGCGAAGGGGGCCACTCGGCTCGGAAGACAGCATTAATAAAGAAGCTTTTGGCAGCACTTGGTCAAACTGTCCGAGATAATTAAAGCTTACCTCAGATTGCGGCAGTTTGTGCAAATTTTTAGCAATTTTTGGGTTTAAATATCGTAGGACACCGCAGCCAACACCGCGATTAGGCACGGCGCGTAATTGCTCTTTCACTGATTTGAGGGTCGCCCCTAGATCGGAAGGTTTTTCTAAATTTAACAGAACGGGAAAAACAGCGGTAAACCAGCCGATCGTGCGCGACAAATCTACTGCTTCAAATATATCTTCGCGCCCGTGACCTTCTAAGTCAAGTAAAAGTGAGTTATTGCCAGTCCAGCGTTCAAATGCTTGACCTAAAGCAGTTAGCAATACATCGTTAATTTGAGTGCGGTAAGCGGCAGGTACTTCTTGCAGGAGCAGTTTTGTTTCTTCAACACTCAAAGCAACGGATACTGTTTTTTCAGATGCAACTAAATTGGCTGCTGTGGGGAAATCTATTGGCAAGCTAGAAGTTGGTTGATGAGAAAGGGCGAACCAGTAATCGAACTCTCCCTGCAATTCGGGCGATCGCGCCCACTCATGCAAGCGTTCTGCCCACTGCTTAAAGGAGGTTGTTTTGGGCGGTAGCGCCACTGTTTCGTCGCGGCTAATCTGCCCGTAAGCTGTCTGGAAATCCTCAATTAAAATTCGCCAGGAAACAGCATCAACCGCTAAGTGATGAATAACCAATAACAAGCGATTTGGCTGATGTTTGCCCAAGTCAAATAGGGCAGCGCGAAGTAATGGCCCCTCGGACAAATTCAAACTAATTTGCAACTGAGTGGCAGCATTTTGGAAAGCGGCTTCTCGCTCCTCTGGAGGTAGCGAAGACAAATCAATGCAGGTAAAGGTCGCAACCTCGTCGGGATTGGCGATCTCCTGCTGCCAGCCAGATTCTCCTCGCGCAAAACGCAGGCGCAGCGCGTCGTGGTGCTTCAGCAATTCCTGCAAAACTGACTCAATTAATGCAGGTTCGAGAGGTTGCTGCAACTCTAAAAGCACCGCCTGATTCCAGTGGTGCGGATCGGAGAGATTTTGCTCGAAAAACCAGTGCTGAATCGGTGTCAGCGGAACTTCGCCAATGATTAATTCTTGTTCGGTTAAGTTTAATTTGTCTGTATCGGCAACGGCTGCTAACTGTGCAATGGTTTGGTGTTGAAACAGTTGTTTTGGTGTGAGTCGCAACCCAGCTTGATTGGCTTTAGAAATGACTTGAATGCTGAGTATAGAATCGCCGCCCAATTCAAAGAAATTGTCGTCAATTCCAACTTGTTCTAACCCCAATACTTGCGCCCAAATTTCTGCCAGGATTTTCTCAATAGCCGTGGTGGGCGCGGCGAATGCCTCTTCGAGTTCTGGCCGATCGCGATCCGGTGCAGGTAGTGCCTTGCGATCGACTTTGCCGTTGTTTGTTAAAGGCAGCGTCTCCAGCGTCACGAAAGCAGCAGGCACCATGTATTCCGGCAATTTTTCTTTCAGAAAGCAGCGCAGTTCGTGAATCAGTATTGAATGCTTATTTTGTGCTGCTGAGTTAGCAATGATATAAGCTACCAAGCGCTTATCGCCCGGTAAATCTTCTCGCACTATAACTACAGCATGGGCGACATCGGGATGCTGTCCTAGGGCTGCTTCAATTTCTCCCAATTCGATGCGGAAACCGCGCACTTTTACTTGGTGGTCAATTCGTCCCAAGTATTCAATATCGCCATTTGGCAGATAGCGAGCTAAGTCTCCCGATTTGTACAACCGCGCTTTCAAACTGTCATTAAAGGGGTTTGAAATAAACCGATCGCCCGTTAATTCTGGCTGATTGAGATAGCCCCGCGCGACGCCAGCGCCACCAACGTAAATTTCCCCAGGAATGCCGATGGGAACAGGTTGATAATTGCGATCGAGCAGGTAAACTTGCAAGTCAGGAATTGGACGGCCAATAAGGCTGGCATTTTTACTTAAATCAGCGGCAGTCAGCGGCCGATAGGTGACATGGACAGTTGTTTCTGTAATGCCATACATATTGACCAGTTGGGGGTGCCGATCGCCGTGCCGATCGAACCAAGGTTTTAAGCTTTGCAAATCTAAAGCTTCCCCGCCAAAAATTACTAAGCGCAGGCTTAAATCTTCGCCAATTCCAACAGATTTATCTGTCTCGATCAACTGGTAAAATGCAGAAGGAGTTTGGTTGAGAACTGTTACCTTTTCTTTGCATAGCAAGTTGTAAAATTCTTGGGGCGATCGGCTGACTGAATAAGGCACGATCGCGAGTCGCCCGCCGTATAGCAAAGCGCCCCCAATTTCCCAGACTGAGAAATCAAAGGCATAAGAGTGAAACAGCGTCCACACATCTTGCTCGTTGAAGTTGTACCACGACTGGGTAGCAGCAAACAGGCGGAGGACGTTTGAGTGAGAAACTAAAACGCCTTTGGGGATGCCAGTTGAGCCAGAAGTGTAGATAATATAGGCGAGATTTTCGGCAATGGTGGCGCTGGCGGGATTTTCTTTGCTGTGTTGGGATAAAGCACTTTGATCGGCATCGAGACAAACGATTTTGGCGCTGAATTTAGGCAGATTTGGCAACAAATTTTTCTCACTCAGCAGCACATTTACCTGTGCGTCTTCGAGTATAAAAGCAAGGCGATCGCGCGGGTTGGCTGGATCGAGCGGGACGTAAGCGCCCCCGGCTTTGAGAATGCCGAGAATGCCGACAATTGTATCGATCGCTCGCTCGACACAAATCCCTACCAAAACTTCTGGTTTAACGCCGATTTGTTGCAGGTAATGCGCGACTTGGTTGGCTCGTTTATTCAGCTCGCGGTAGGTGACTTTTTGGTCTTCAAATACGACGGCAATGGCATCGGGAGTTCGCTCGACCTGCGCTTCAAATAATTGATGAATGCAGCGATCGCTCGAATAATCGACGCGGGTGTCATTCCACTCTATCAACAACTGATGCCGCTCTTTTTCCCCCAGCAACGGCAACTCTTCAATCCGCCGATCTGGGTTGGCAGCTATGCCCTCCAGCAACCTGAGAAAATGCCCCGCCATCCGATTGATTGTGGCTGCATCAAATAAATCGGTACTGTATTCAAACTGACCGTAAATTTCTTCCTGTTTTTCTTCTAAATACAGCGTTAAGTCAACTTTTGCTGTCTGATTGTCAACATCTAAAAGAGTGAGATTGAGTCCGGCTATTGATTCCGCAGCAACAGGTGCAGTTTGCAAAACAAAAGCAACTTGGAACAGTGGATTGTAGCTCAAATTGCGATCGGGTTGCAACTCTTCAACCAGTTTCTCAAACGGCAAATCCTGGTGAGCGTAAGCTTCTAAACTCACCTCCCGAATGCGATCGAGCAACTGCCGAAAAGTGGGAGCACCTGACAAATCAGTTCGCAATACCAAAGTATTGACAAAAAACCCGATTAGCCCTTGAATTTCCGCTCTGTTGCGGTTGGCGATGGGAGAGCCAACGGGGATATCTGCCTGTCCTGTATAGCGATAGAGCAACGTTTTAAAGGCTGCTAGCAGGGTCATAAACAGGGTGGCATTTTCCTGGCGGCTGAGCTTTTTGAGGGCTGACCTTAGCGTTTTCGGGATGAGAAATGATTCTTTCGCGCCCCGATAGGTTTGCACCGGGGGACGGGGGCGATCGGCTGGCAATTCCAGCAAGGGGGGAACGCCATTAAGCTGCTTTTTCCAGTAGTTAAGTTGAGTTTGCAGGCGATCGCCCGCAAGCCATTCCCGCTGCCAAATAGCAAAATCGGCGTACTGGATCAAAAGTTCGGGAAGTGGGGATGGTTTGCCAATCGAAAACGCTTCGTAAAGTGCTGCTAATTCTTGCAGAAAGACTCCGATTGACCAGCCATCAAAAATAATGTGGTGTAGCGTCAGCAGCAAGACATATTCTTCAGCATCTAACTGTAGCAAACTAGCTCGCAACAGCGGCCCTTTGGTTAAATCAAAAGGTTTGCTAGCTTCTTCGGCAGCCAGTTGTTTTACTTTTTCTTCTCGCTGAGTTTCCGCCAATTGTTGCAGGTCTAAAACTTGCAGCCCGAAATTAAAATTCTCACCAACCACCTGCACGGGTTGACCGTCTACAGTGGCAAATGTCGTCCGCAAAGCTTCGTGACGGCGCACAATTTCCTGGAAACTTCGTTCTAGCACTACTACATTTAGCCTGCCTTTTAGTAACACAGCCGCCGGAAGGTTGTAAAAAGGGTTTCCCGGTTCAAATTGGTCAATAAACCACAGTCTTTGCTGGGCAAAAGAGGTGGGAAATGCAAATACTTCTTCTTCGGAAGCATTCGCCGAGTCGCGAGTATCTGTTGGATTTTTTTCGGAAAAATGCACCGTCATTGGATTAGTAACTGGTAATTGGTAATTGGAATTGCCGCCGATATTTGGGGATTGGTTATGAGGTAATATCTTGGGCGGGGCGGGTTTACGAGATTTATCGTTTTTAGTAAAGATATTGGCGAACCCGCCCCTACAGGAATAACGGTCAATCGAACAGACATGATATTATTGGCTGCTAACTCATGACTCATCACTGATTTGTGGTTAGCGCAAAGATGACAGTGACCTGCGGTACGCCGATCGCGAAACAGGCGCGATCGCGGGTTCTTCAACGGCCGCATTTTTGTTTTTGGCATCATTAATCTTTTCTGCAAGTACGGCGAGCGATCGTCCTGCAAAAATATCGCACAAAGGCAACTCTATCTGACAACATTCTCGTATCTTTGCTGCTAATTGAATTGCCAGCAGCGAATTTCCTCCTAGTTCAAAAAAGTTATCGGTAATGCTTAACTGTTCGATGCCGAGAACCTCACAGCAAATTCTCGCTAACATTGCCTCAACAGGGGTGCGCGGTGCGACAAAAATCTTTTCTTGTTGAATTGCAGCATCCGGTTCGGGCAGAGCCTTGCGGTTAACTTTGCCGTTCGCAGAAAGTGGCAGCGCCTCCAGAATTATCAATGCAGACGGCACCATATAATCGGGCAGTTTTTCTCTCAGGAATTGGCGCAATTCTTCAGTCGCAAGGACAGCATTTTGTTGGGGAACAATATACCCTACTAAGCGCTTTTGACTGTGATTTTCTCCGAAGGCGGTGACAATGGATGTTTTGACTGCTGGGTGCTCGTTCAAAGCAGCTTCAATTTCTCCGGCTTCGATGCGGAATCCTCGAATTTTCAGGCGGAAATCTTCTCGTCCTAAAAATTCGATATTGCCGTCAGGGAGGAAGCGCCCTAAATCTCCCGTTCGGTACAAGCGATCGCCCGTGACGGGGTGCGTGAGGCAACTGGCGCGAGTTTTTTCTTCATTCCGCCAGTATCCTTTTGTCAGTCCAACTCCGGCACAGCACATCTCGCCGGCCACCCAGACGGGACAGTCTTCGAGCCTTTCATTCAAAATGTAATAGCGTGTATTGGCGATCGGCTTGCCGTAAGGAATGCTCTTCCAAGAGGGGTCAACCGTTTCTACCGGATACCAGATGTTCCAGAGAGTGGTTTCAGTTGGCCCGCCGACGCTGACAACGCGGCATCCTTTGACGATCGCCCTTAACCTCTCAGGGAGCGTTATCGGTATCCAGTCACCACCGAGAAACGCCCAGCGCAAGCACTCTGGCAACACCTCAGAACGTCCGCCAGCGTAATCGAGCAGCATTTCCATCATCGGCGGAACCGAGTTCCAAATGGTGACGCGCTCTTTTACCATCAATTCTGCCCAGTGAGCGGGGTCTAGCCGTTGTGTGGCATCGGGAATGACGATCGCACCCCCGGCTGCTAGGATGCCGAAAATATCGTAAACGGACATATCGTGGTGCAGTGCGGTGACTGCGATCGCGCGATCGCACGCGGCCACATTAAACACTTGGTTGGTCTGAGCGATCGCATTGACTGCACCTCGGTGCGCGATCGCCACGCCTTTCGGCAAGCCAGTTGAGCCGGAAGTATAAATCACATAAGCTAAATCTTCCGCCTCCTGCACTGATTCCAAAGCTTCGCCGCTTTCTGTTGCTAATTCCTCAGTATCAAGACAAATTCGCCGCACATTGTTCGGCCATTCCAAGCGTTGATTTAACTGAGATTGCGTCAAAACAATCTCAACTTCGCCATTTTCCAGCAAATACCACAGCCGCTCTTTTGGTAGCGCCGCATCTACGGGTAAATAAGCAGCTCCAGAGGCTAGAATTCCCAAGACAGCGACGACTTGCTCCCATCCTTTCTCCATGACGACGGCAACCAATTGATTAGGGCGAACTCCGAGATTTCGCAAGCAATGACCGACTTGATTCGATCGCAGATAGAGTTCCTCGTAGGTGAGGGTACGATCGCGCGTAATGACGGCTGGTTCGTGCGATCGCGACGCGACTTTCTCAGCAAACAATTCATGCAGCAATACATCGGGAATGGGTGCTTCAATGCTATTAGTAAAGGCTTGCTGAAACTGCACCGTTTTATGCCAAGTTTCCTCTTCATTGGCGAGGCTTTGCAATAGGCTGCAATAGGCGTCAAACATATCGTCAATCATCCCTGGCGGGAAAAGTTCTTCCACCGCATCCCAGCTAAAAGACATCCCCTCAGAGGTTTCGGTAAATTGCGCGTCGATCCAAACTTGCGGAGTTTGACCGATAATGTGCACCAATTCTCCCAATTCTTGAATGAGAGAGAAGATAGAAGTATCTTCCCCAGGCGCGTTTTGCGGATCGATCGTAAACACGACTGGCATCAGCGCTGCAGTTGTACCTTGCGCTTGGGCGAGTTCTCGTAAAACCCGCACGCCGCTGACATATTGGTGTTCTAAATCTTGCCAAAGTTGTTCTTGCAATCGCTTGGCTCGTACTTCAAAACTTTCTTGCTTTGAGTTATCTATTTCTAGCAGAGTAAATGACGCAAATTCTCCGATAATTTCCTCAACTTGAGAATGCAAAGGCAACCGATTAAAGCGCGGCACGTTGAGGGTAAACCGAGGCGTTTTGCTCCACAGAGACAGAACCTCCGCATAGGCGGCCAGCAATAAGCCCGTAGGAGTGAGGCTGGCGCGAGCTGTGCGCGTTTTGAGTCGCTGCCAAGTTGAGAAATCTAAGCGATCGCTCCAGCGTTTAAATCGCGGCTGTGTTAAGGAATTCGGGTGTTTGGCGAGGGGCAATTCCGGCGCTGCTGGCAGGGTTTTGAGGCGAGGGAGCCAGTAATCTAAGGATTGCTGGTAAAGTGGGGATTTTTCTAAGGCGATCGCAGCTAACACGCAGTCGCGAAAAGACAGTTGCAAGGGCGCGATCGCAGTATGGGGATTTCGGTAAAACTTGACCAAATCACCAAACAAAATTTGAAAACTCCAGCCATCTATGCACAAAGCGTCAATGCTGAGATGCAAGCGAATGCGATCGTTCATTTGCGAAGCGCAAATTTCAAATAGCGGCCAACGATCGAGCGGCAGCACTTGGTGAGAAAGGCGATCGCGGATTGCTTCGAGTTGTTCGTCGGCAACTTTTGAATCGAGCGATCGCAAATCCACAACCTCAATTTTATAAGCGGGTACGTTTTCCAGAATTTGCTGCTGTCCGTTCGGAAGTACGATCGCCCGCAGCATATCGTGGCGCTCTACAACTCGCTGCCACGCGAGGCTAAACCGCTCTAAATCTAACTCGTCGCTCTCAATTTCTACATAGCCGTGAATGGCAACATTGCCCATTTCAAAGAAGCTATTTCTCCCGATCCAGTACGCCTGCTGCATTTCATTGAGCGGAAATGGTTGGTAGCGATTTTGAGGATCGGGGGCGATCGCGGGCAGTGAAATCAGGGGTTCGGGCGACTGCTGGCTCTTAGCTTGTGCGATCGCAACTGCCAGACTGGCGACAGTAGGGGATTGAAACAAGCAGCGCAACGATAGCTCAACTTGAAAGCGATCGCGCACCTTGGCAATCAGTTGAGTTGCCAGCAAAGAGTGACCTCCCAACTCGAAGAAATTGTCATTAATTCCCACTTGTTTTAAGCCGAGAACCTCCGCCCAAATATCAGCTAATACTTGTTCTTCTAAAGTCTCAGGAGCGATAAAATCGGCGTCTAAACTGTTGGTTTCCGGTGCGGGAAAAGCTTTAAAATCTACCTTACCGTTTGGCGTTAATGGCATGGCTTCTAAAAACATGAAACTGGCAGGCACCATATAATCTGGCAGTTGTTCCCGGAGAAAAGAACGCAGATTTTTAATCCGTGCAGAGTTGTCAATGCTGACTGCTGAGTTTAAAACGAGGTAGGCGATTAAGCGCTTTCCGGCTGAATCTTCGTCACGCGCGAGAATGACGGCTTCTTGCACGTCTGGATGTTGGCTGAGTGTGGATTCAATTTCTCCCAACTCTATGCGAAAACCGCGAATTTTTACTTGGCGATCTGTGCGATCGAGAAATTCTAAATTCCCGTCGGGGAGATAGCGGACTAAATCGCCTGTTTTGTAAAGGCGAGAGTGCTTCGCACACGCTTCGCGAACGCCTTGCTTGCTGCTAAAAGGATCGGGAATAAATTTTTCTCGATTCAGATCCGAACGGTTGATATATCCTCTGGAAACGCCCGCACCTCCGATATAAAGTTCGCCTGGGACTCCGATCGGAACGGGTTGCAAATTAGCATCGAGTACATAGGTGCGGGCATTTGGAATTGGACGACCAATCGGCAGCAATTTTGCAGTAGAAATATTCCCCGATAACTCGCACCACGTCGCCACAATTGTTGTTTCTGTGGGGCCGTAAGTATTGACGAGTCGCACTTTTTCTGAAACGCACTTTTGCCACTGATTCAGCGACGCTGGAAGTGCAGTTTCTCCGCCAATAATTGTCAAGCGCACTGATGGAGGAAATTCTGCTTTTTCGGTGCTGAGTCTGGCCGTTAATTCGCGCCAGTAAGCTGTCGGTAAATCTAAGACGGTGATTTGCCATTCCCGGCATTTTTGCAGGAAGGAAGAAATGCTGTCTAACATGGAATTTCCGCGCAGTACCAAAGTTGCGCCTCGCGTTAAACAGGGATAGATTTCTTCGGCGCTGGCGTCGAAGCTGAGGGAAGCAAATTGGAGAATGCGATCGCCTGGTTCGATGCCATATTCGACACTTGCAGCCTGCGTATAATTCGCCAAAGATTGATGCTGCACCATCACTCCTTTTGGGTTGCCGGTAGACCCGGATGTATATATGATATAAGCGAGGTTTTCTGGCAAAACGGCGCTCTCAGGATTTGACTTATTTTGTTTAGCGATCGTCTGCCATTCTGCATCCAAGCAAATCACAGAAATATTATTTTGGGTTGGCGTTTCTGCTTTTAATTCTGCTTGCGTCAGCAATACGCTAACTCCAGCGTCTTCTAACATGAAGGCGAGGCGTTCTTTAGCATAGATGGGGTCGAGGGGCAAATAAGCGCCGCCTGCTTTTAATACGCCTAAAATTCCGACGATCGCATCGAGCGATCGCGCCATATAAACGCCTACTATCCCATCTGGTTTTACGCCGAAGGAATGCAAATAATGGGCAAGTTGATTTGCGCGATCGTTCAGTTCTCGGTAGGTCAAACTTTGGCATTCAAATTGCACCGCAACAGCATCTGGTGTTTTCGCAACTTGCGCTTCAAATAAGCGATGAATACAGGCATTTTGAAAGTTATTTGTTTGAGTATTATTCCACTCAAATAGAAGTTGCTGGCGTTCGGCTTCTGCAAGCATCGGTAAATCTGATAAACGCGCGGAGGGATTCGCAACGATACCTTCTAATAAGTTCTGAAAATGCCTCGCCATTCGCGCGATTGTAGCAGCTTCAAATAAGTCTAAGCTGTATTCAAACCACCCTCTAATACCTGTTGCTGTGGCTTCTAATTCCAAGGTTAAATCGAAATTTGTTGTGCCGCTGTGAATCTGTTGGCAGTTCAGGCTTAAACCTGGCAATTCTAAGGCGAATTTAGAGGCATCTTGAAAGGCAAACATCACCTGAAATAAAGGCGAGTGACTTAAATCTCGATTCGGCTGCAATTCTTCTACGAGCTTTTCAAATGGCAATTCTTGGTGTGCATAAGCGCCTAATGCAACCTCTCGCACTCGACTCAGCAACTCTCGAAAAGTGGGATTTCCATTTAAGTCAGTCCGTAGGACTAAAGTATTGACAAAAAATCCAATCAATGATTCAATTTCGCTGCTGTTGCGGCTGGCAATTGGTGAACCGACGAGGATATCTTCTTGCCCCGTGTAGCGGTAAAGCAGTGTTTTGAATGCTGCCAGCAATGTCATAAATACAGTGGTTTTTTCGCTGCGACTCAATTGCGTAATTGCCTCGGTTAAGTGTTCTGGCAATTCAAATAATTGCCGACCTCCCTTGTAACTTTGAACAGCGGGACGAGAAAAGTCTGTTGGTAAATTTAGAACCGCTGCGCTACCACTTAACTGCTGCTTCCAGTAAGTAAGTTGAGCTTCTAATATTTCTCCCTGCATTTGTTGGCGCTGCCAAGTTGCAAAGTCTGCATACTGAATTGGCAGCGGTGGAAGCGAGGCTAAATTATTATTAGTAAATCCTTGGTAAAATGCCGCTATTTCCCGTAAAAGTACGCCCAAAGACCACCCATCGAAAATGATATGATGGGCGGATAAAAGCAGGGTATGTTCTGTTTCAGATAGGCGCAGAAGTTTGGCACGGAGCAGATGTGGTTGAGTTAAATCAAAGGGCAATTTTGCTGCTTCCGCAGACATTTTTTGCGCTGCTTTCTCGCGTTCCTCCGGGGAGCGGTCGCTCAAATCTATCAGCGGTAATGGGAAACTTTTGGCGTCAAAAATAACTTGTACTTGGGCTTTTTCTCCACCAGCAAACGCAGTTCTTAAAATCTCGTGTCGCTCGATAATTTTCTCAATACTTTGCCGGAGTGCTTCTGCATTAAGTTGCCCCGTCACCCGAACCGCACCGCAGAGGTTGTAGAAGGGGTTTCCCGGTTCCAATTGGTCGAAGAACCACAAGCGCTCTTGGGCAAAAGACAGGGGAAGATGGCGCGAGCGAGAAACAGGTTCAATGACGGCTGCTTTGGTATTTCCTGTTAGTTGCTCTAGAATTTGCACTGCCAGTCGAGCAATGCTCCTATCCTCAAACAAATCGGCAACCGATACACTAACGCCCAAGTCACTCTCTATTTGATTTTTTAACTCAAAAATTCTTAAAGAATCTAGTCCAAAGCTACTGAGTGGTTGATCGATTTCAGTCGGCTTTAGCCGACTTTGGCTATTAGCCGGGGAATTCATTCCCCGGCGGTTTACCTGCTGCCAAAGGTAAGCCTCAAGAAGCAACTGCCGTTCTTGTAACTCTGCTGTCAGCAGAATTTCTCGCGTTAGTTGATTGTCTATTTCCACCGAATCAGCTAACTCTAAAACGCTACTGGCGACTACTTCCAAATTGTCAGCTAGAAAGTCAGCATAGGCGGCGCGACGTTGAATTTTACCGCTGGTCGTTTTCGGAATGCTTCCGGGCTTAATCAGCACTACTCCATAAACTTGCACTTCATATTCTTGAGCAATGCGGGATCGGATGGCGCTGATAATTTCCTCGGCATTATCCGGCGCTTTGCGAGATTGTAATTCTGGCACGATAACGAGCTGTTCTTCGCCTGCGACTTCCACCGAGAAGGCCGCGATCGCCCCTGGCCGCAAACTGGGATGGCTGCCCTCTGCTGTTCTTTCTATATCTTGGGGGTAAAGATTGCGACCTCGGATGATAATCAAATCTTTGAGTCGCCCTGTAATAAACAGTTCTCGATCGCGTAAAAAGCCTAAATCTCCTGTTCGCAAAAATGGCCCTTCGCTGGTATCTGAGAGATATGCTTGAAAGGTTTTTTCTGTCTCTTCTGGGCGATTCCAATAGCCTCGCGCCACTGTTTCGCCAGCTACCCAAATTTCTCCGACTTCCTGCGGCTGACATTGCGTCAGAGATTCGGGATTGACGATCGCAACTTTAGTGCCAAATTCAGGGAAACCGCAGCCGACTAAAGTTCTCGCGCCCCCCTCGCCTTCGACAACTTCTACAATGTGATTATTTTCCAGCGCCCCAGCATCAACAGCTAAGAAAGTCGGTGTTGCGCCGCTGCGAACCGTGGCAATTTTTAGCGTGGTTTCTGCCATTCCGTAAGCAGGACAAAAGGCATCCGCCTGAAAACCCCAGGGCTCAAAAGCTTTGGTAAATCGTTCTAGGGTTTCTTTGTGGATGGGTTCTGCGCCGTTATAGGCCACGCGCCAACTACTCAAGTCGAGCATTTTTTGGCCATCGCCCAACATTTTGCTGATTTTGCTAGCACACAAGTCGTAAGCAAAATTTGGCCCGCCGCTGTGGGTAGCTTTGTAGCGCGAAATCGTTTCCAACCAGCACATCGGGTTCTGAATAAACGCGGCTGGTGGCATGAAGTAAGAGGGAATTCCCAGATACAAAGGTTTGAGCAATCCGTCAATTAACCCCATGTCGTGAAACGGGGGAAGCCACGTTACCGCAACGCTTTCGGCATCGTGATCAAAGCCTCGGTGAATGTATTCGATGTTGTACAAAACGTTGGCGTGGCTCACCATTACGCCTTTGGGGGTGGAGGTTGAGCCGGAAGTGTACTGAAGATAAGCCACGGAGTCGGGATCGATGGGTGGCTGCTGCCACTTTTCGCCGTCATCGGAAAGCACCTCTGCACTCAGCCAGTGTATCGCTTTAAGTTCCGGGGCTTGCTCGCACAGTTGCTCTAAATTTTCCAGGTGTCGTGTGGGAGCGATCGCAACTGTTGCTCCTGCGTCTTTGGCGATCGCACTAATTTTCGCTAAATTCCGTTTCAGCTTCGGTGGATAGAGGGGAACCGCGATCACTTTGGCGTACAAGCATCCAAAAAAGGCGGCGAGATAGTCCAATCCTGGCGGGAAAAGCAGTAAGGCTCGTTCGCCACTGAGCCCCAATGTCTGAAGTCGCGAGGCGTGCGATCGGGCGATCGCATCTAACTCTCGATAAGTCAAACTGGCGGTTTCAGTTTTTCCGTCTAACAGAAATGTATATTTCTGCTCTGGTTGGTGTAACGCTCTATTTTGTAGGAGTTCTACTAAATTTGTACAACTTTCGGTGAGTTGGTTTCCCTTAATGCTTGCGTCACTCATCGATTCTTTTTACCTAATAAATCTTGTTTGCAGTACGCCAACCAGTTCCGCCAAATTCTTTCCACATAGACTTTCTGTGAACAGTTGTCCGGCGTTACGAGTCTCTCATCAGCGCGTTTGAGTCTTCAATCCGGGTATTAGCGCTTCTTTTAACGTTTTGTGGTCGATCGCCCTGTTCGGCAATGACAAGCGAATTTCAAAGGTGGTACCCGCCACCTGATTGATCCGTGGAATCAATCGGGAGCATCTGGAATCTCAAATCCTCAAGCCCCCGAATTGATTCGTGGGGTCAATCGAAAGCATCTCAAATCTAAAATCTCAAATCGAATGACTCCGGGGCAATTTTCAGTCCGAGCCAGCTTCGACATCAGCTTCAGGGACTTTACGACTATCGACTTTTAAGATAGTAGACTAGATGATATCTATTGTCAAGAGTGGTTGAGGTATTTTATTGACTCCTGTCATTTCCTATATGAGAATTTTTTCTAACTCTTGCCATAGCATTTTAGGCGATCGTTTGTCAAGACCTTACCGTCAACCATAATAGGCAAGTAGTCCCCAACTAGATAGAAGGGTCGCACACCAATCTAAAATGCAATTAATTTGCATTAGTTAGCTCTTGACAGATGCAAGGACTCCGTTATCTAATTAAGGTACTTTCTCATTAAGTGTCCAGCGACTACTTCCTTTAACCGAGGAAAATGCCCACCGTGGCAACTCGTCCAAAGGCTCCACCGGACTGAGGCTTTTGTCCTCACGCACCTCCTGCATTCCCAGACAAATCCCCTAGCGACGGGAGAATCGGCTCGAAATGCGCCCGAAAACTGGGCAGGATCTTCGGCAAGTCAGTTTCAATAGCCAGAGAAAAGCAGCCACGCTGCCACAAATCAGGTTGTGCAAGCAACGCCAACCACATATCCGAAGTTCCATTAATTGTTGATTCAAGAGTAATGAACAGATCGCAGAAATTATTAAGCAGCCTCGGGCTGGCAGGAGTCGTGCCAGCGTTAATCGCTCAGTCGGCGTGCGCTTCCACCATCGCGCAGGTGACGGCAGTTCGCCTCAACCCCACGTCAGAAGGCATCGAAATCATCCTAGACACTGAAGATGGAAGACCCCTGCAAGTCTTCAGCACCAGCTTTGGCGAAACTTTACAAGTTGATGTCATCACCGCTCAACTGCGATTATCGGGGGGAAATGAGTTTCGTCAAGACAAACCGGCTGCCGGAATTGCTTCTGTCACCGTTACTCCTTTAGATAACAACAGCATCCGCATCAAAGTGATTGGCGAGAGGGGTCAACCAGTGGCACGGGTGATTCCTAATGCTGCGGGTCTGATTCTGGGCTTAAAACCCAGCTCGGAGATGACTGCTCGCCCGCCTGCACCGGCTCCTACAACACAGCGGCCAGGGACACCCGCAGCACCCTTACCACCGACAGGGCAGCCAGTAGAGATACCCGCAGAACCTTTACCACCAACAGCGCAGCCGCCAGGAACGCCCGGAGAATCCTTTCCACCGACAGCGCAGCCGCCAGGAACGCCCGGAGAATCCTTTCCACCGACAGCGCAGCCACCAGGAATGCCCGGAGAACCCTTGCCACCGACAGCGCAGCCACCAGGAACACCGACACAGCCACCCGCTATAACGCCACAGGTAGGGAGAGACGCGATTGAAATCGTCGTCACTGCAACGCGAACCGCAGAAAGAGTGACGAACGTGCCGCGCTCTATAACAGTGGTAGACTCAGAAGAACTTCAGCAGCAGGTAGGGCAATCGAGAAATATCGGGGAAGCTCTGGCAAATCAGGTTCCCGGTTTCGCGCCTCCGACTCAACAAACTAGCACTTATGGACAAACTTTGCGGGGGCGCGACGTTTCCGTTCTGATTGACGGCGTGCCGCAAACAACCAATCTTCAATCTTTTGGCAGAGAATTTAGAAACATCGATCCCAGTGCGATCGAACGCATTGAAGTAGTGCGGGGGTCTACCGCAATCTACGGTGCTCAGGCTACGGGTGGCGTGATTAATATTATTACTCGCCGGCCAACTGAGGAAAGGCTAACTGCTGTTACTGAAGTGGGTGTCGGTAGCGCTTTAACAAATACAGAAGATGCTCTAAGCTTTAACGCTCAGCAGACGATTTCTGGTCGAAGTGGCAATTTCGATTTCACCGGCACTGTCTCGATCGCCAGAAGTGGAGCTTTTTACGATGCCAAAGGCGATCGCATTCCCTATTTTGAACTCGGCGGAGATAGCAGCACCCTCTTCAACGTGATGGGCAAAGTCGGGGTAGATTTGGACAGCCAACAGCGGCTGCAACTAACTGTCAATCACTATCGGGAAACCCAAGATCCCAATGTGATCCCAGACCCTAGTGTTGACGACCAGGAAGGACGGCAAAAAGCCCGCGCCATCCGAAGCGGAGATTTGGATATTGACGGGGAAACACCGGGAAATAGAAGTACACAGCTCAACCTCAGTTACACCAACCAAAACCTTTTTGGCAGCAGCCTTCAAAGTCAAATTTACTATCGAACGAATTCCAATGTAAGTGTTCCCTCTGATTTTCGCACGTCCGATTTCTTTGGCCCGTTTGTCGGCGTTGCTCGTTCGCGAGCCGAAAACGAACAAATAGGAGGAAGGCTTGCGGTCACCACTCCTTTATCCAGTGCCGAAAATCTTCGATTAACTTGGGGTTCTGACTATATTACTGAAGATAGCAAACAGCGTTTCGACCTGTACGACCCAGAGAGAGTTGACGCAAGTGGTGGCAGGGTTTACCGGAAAATTTCCGAGCGTCCTTTCGTTCCTCCTTACACTTATGACAGCCTTGGCTTTTTCGGTCAATTGGAATGGAATATTGACGATATCGTCATTTTAAGTGGCGGGATACGTCACGAACGCGTCGGGTTAAACGTCAATGATTATACCACTTTTAACGATCGCCAGATCGAAGGAGGCGATCGCAAATTTAACGCCACCCTATTTAATACAGGGGCTGTCTATAAACTTAATGACAACTTCAACATATTTGGCAACTTTTCTCAAGGTTTCTCAGTTCCAGATTTCGGCCGCATTCTCCGCCAACCCCCCGACGATTTTGTGGGAATTGAATCTTCGTTAGAAGTAACTCAACCGCAAAAAGTCAACAGCTACGAAATTGGCATTCGAGGAGGGTGGCAATCCGTGCAAATGTCGCTTGCCGCTTTTTACAATACCTCCGATCTAGGAATCAGTTTTCAACCAGTTGGCAACACAGGTCGCCTGGAACTAATCCGCGCCCCAGAACGCATTTACGGCTTAGAAGGAACTGTGGATTGGCAACCTGCACGAGCATGGTCGATCGGCGGGACTGCTACCTATATTCAAGGTGAATATGACGACGACAATGGCCGTTCTCTCGCCCTCGATAGCAGCCGAATTCCACCGCTCAAGCTAACAGCTTATCTGCAAAATGAAACTTTGCCGGGATGGAACAATCGGTTACAGTTCTTATATTCTGGAAATCGCGATCTAGCATTCAAAGACGGCTCGGATGGCGGCCCGATTAGCAGCTATCTCACGTTAGATTACATCAGCTCGGTGAAAATTGGATTGGGCGAACTACAAGTCAAAGTTGAGAATTTATTGAACAATCAATATTTTCCTGTGCTGTCGCAATACTTAGCTGGATTTGGCTCAGACAGCTCTAATTATGCAGCGAGAGGTTTAACTCTCAGTGTTAATTACCGCCTTAACTGGTAGTTACAGCAGATGCAGGTTTATGAGGTAGATTCAATATCCCAAGACAGGGAATTCATTCCCTGTCTGACTATCGGTTTTACCTTAATTAGAACAGTTAACGGCTTCGAGGAAAAATTCGAGATGAAGTTCCGCAAACTCGCATTTAAACTGCACTTGTATTTGGGGTTGGTGGTAGGAATATTTTTAGCAGTAATTGCTTTAACGGGTAGCTTGCTGGTTTTTAGTCCCGAAATCGAGCGGTTATTCAATCCCCAACTCCTGCAAGTAATTCCTCAAGCCGAACGGATACCGCTGGAAAATGTCCTGCAACTTGTCGAAAAAGCTTATCCGCAAAATCAAGCTCTTAGTATCTTGCTGCCGCGCTCGGCGAAGGAAGTTTGCCAAGTTTCGATGCTTTCAAAAAGTGAGGAAGTAGTTAACGTTTATGTCAATCCTTACAGTGGAGAAATTAAGGGTGCGCGCCTTGGGAAAGAAACTTTTACAGGTTTGGTTTTTACGTTACACGCGGAATTAGCTGGAGGAGAATTCGGTCATCTTGTTGTCGGCATTTGCGGTCTAGTAATGCTAGGACTAACTTTTACGGGTTTGGTATTGTGGACTGGTTGGCGCAATTTGGCTCGCGGATTTTCTATTAATTGGAAAGCTCACTGGCAGCGGACTGTATTTGATTTACATAACGTTTCTGGCATTGTATCGGTCGCTTTTCTCATACTCATTTCCGCTACAGGGACAGCGATAATTTTTTACGTGCCGGTTGAATCTACTCTGTATTGGCTAACCAATGAAAAGCCCCAGCCAGCATTGACTTCTCATCCCAACTCTAGCAGTTTGAGGCAAAGCCTTGATGAAATATTACAGCAAGTTAGTATTGTTTGGCCGGAAGCTAAAACCACTTTTATTTCTTTGCCTTTGACACCTGAAGCAACTTTTAAAGTAAGGAAAAAATTTCCTAATGACCCGCACCCAAACGGGATTAGCACGATTTCTATCGACCAATACAGTGGCGAAATATTGCAGGCTGATAGTGTAAATTCGGCTTCTGTCGCAAATCGAATTCTCAACTCGCTTTATCCGCTACATATTGGCAGCTATGGCGGAATTTACTTGCGGCTGGCACACGCGATCGCAGGATTAGCAGCGTTTGTACTGTTTGTTACGGGTGTACTGATGTGGCGGCAGCGGCATTTGGTGAAATTTTACCGCAAGGAGGCGAGACAGCAATATGAAGAATTATCTCCACTGAGCCAGCAATGGCCTTGGTTTTAATGAGAGCGGCGTGCGGTTTGATTCGGGTGTGATTCTCCTGCTTAAAAACCCCTATCATCTGAATTTTAAATCCTATCAATCGCTTATTTAATGCAAAAATTTATTCAACTCTGGCTCGGACAAACTGCTTCGATGATTGGCAGCGCTATGTCCGCGTTTGCGCTGACTATTTGGATTTGGGAATCCACCAGTCAAGCGACAGCTTTGGCTTTGTTGATGTTTTTTACTCAATTGCCACGCATCTTGCTTGCTCCGGTTGCTGGCATTCTCGTCGATCGCTGGAATCGAAAATTTTTAATGGCGATCGGTGATGCGGTTTCAGCTTTGTTAACGCTCACTATCCTATTACTTTATATCAGCCAAAACCTGCAAATATGGCATATATATGTAGCGGCTGCGGTTAACGGAATTTTTGACCAAATTCAGCAGTTAGCTTACTCAGCAGCGATCGCCACAATGATGCCAGAAAAGCATTACAGCCGCGCTAGCAGTTTAAGTTTTTTGGCAAGTTACGGTGCGAGTATTATTGCTCCGACGCTGGCGGGGATTCTCTATTCTGCGATTGGGCCCGGCGGGATTTTTACGATCGACCTGGCAACTTTTACAATCGCGATCGGCACCCTAGTATCTGTCAAAATACCACAGCCCGCGATCGCGCCAGCGTTGCGGAGCAATATCGCCTCCAATCCCCAGCCGACTCGCTTTCACCTATTGCAAGAACTCAGCTTCGGATTCCGCTACATCGTCCAGCGTCCCAACCTGCTTGCCTTGCTGGTGTCCGTTTCGCTATTCTGGTTTGCTCACGACATCGGCGCGGCCCTCTACTCACCGATGATACTGGCACGCACCGGCAACAATGCCAGAATCCTCGGTACTATCCTTTCAGCCGCCGGCGCAGGCGGCGTTTTAGGAGCATCAATTATCAGTATTTGGGGGGGCCCCAAACGCCGAATCCGGGGCTTTCTGCTAGGCATGGCAGGCGCGGGCTTGAGTAAAATAGTCTTTGCTTTCGGCCAGGCGCTTTCCATTTGGATTCCCGCTCAATTTTGTTCGTCTTTCAATTTCCCCATCCTCGGCAGTTCCAACGAGGCGATATGGTTGGCGAAAGTCGCACCAGAAGTACAGGGGCGCGTTTTTGCTACCAGAGCAGTCATCATGCAATTGGCGTCTGCGATCGGTTTATTGATCGCAGGCCCACTTGCCGATCGCGTCTTTGAACCCGCCATGCAACCGGGAGGTTTTTTAGCAGCTATTTTTGGCGGACTTCTGGGGACAGGTGCCGGCGCTGGGATGGCTTTGTTATACGCTATCTCCGCGCTGGGCTTATTGCTCGTAGCAGTCGGTGGGTATGCTTGCCGACTGCTGCGCGATCCCTAAAGGGGAAACGGAAAGAGGTCTTTTAACTTCTTCCTTCTTCCCTCTTCCCTCTTCCTTCTTCCCTCTTCCTTCTTCCTTCTGCCTTCTGCCTTCTCCTATAGTTTCTGGCGCGAACTCAGGTGAGCTTCAATTTCCGATCGCGATCGCCATACAGGGCGCAATTCCTTGCGAGCAAAGAGCTGCAACTGATCGCCGGCGTGGGGCGAACCAGGTTGAGTGGCGTTGCCGTAACTGTTTAGCGCCATCGCTTTCACCGGATTCGAGAACTCAATCGCAGCCACAAAAGAATCGCCCGCAACCGCTTGAAAGCGATTGTCTTTCCCTGGAGCGAACCATACTGAGCGAAATACACCCAAAGCACCGTCAGCTCCATTTGCAGGCAAATTAGCCTCCCCAGGCAATCGGAAGACTTCCCCCCATGCCACATCTAAAGCGCCATAAGTTGCCTCAACTTTGGTTGCTGTCGCTTCCAACACCCGCACCGCCTCCGCAGGATTTGCCAACCCGTCTGGCGTCGTTAGTGGCGCATCTTCGCTCCAAGGTTTAGCGAATAACTTATCGGCATCCATCGCTTGTTTCCAAAAGGCAAACAGCACCGCACCGCGACTGTCAGCATCGACTTTGCGATTCCAAGTGGCGAGAACTTCCGCAGCGCGGCGCGCTTTTTCACTGCCTTGCCGTGCGACGGGAATTAAATCATCGAGGAGGCGATCGGCGAGTTCTACCTGAGTAGAATGTTTGTATTGCATCAATTCATCGAAAGAGATTTTTGCATCTTCTAAGAGCATTTTTGCCGATCGCTGCGATCGCAAATCCATCGGGCCGCGCGGTGCCATGTAGGCGGGATAATTATCAGGTGCGATCGGGCTGGGAAAGGTCGTCGTCCAAGGAGGATCGTTGGTATTTTGCAACCAACCGCTGGGCGGATCGACAACGCGCGGCAAATCCGCATAGGGATGATTTTTGGTCCACAAAGTCTCTGATGTATTGCCTGGGATTGTGTCTGACCAGTATTTAAAATCTCCGTTTTTGCGAATGGGGACTTGACCGTTAAACAAGTGCATGATATGCCCCTCACGATCGGCATACATGACGGTAAACATGGGAATTTCCAAGCGCTTTAAAACAGCCTCAAATTCATTGAAATTCCGGGCTCGTGCCATATCCCACCACTCCTCTAAAGCACCGGACTGTTCGAGTCCGACAACGCGCAGGGCGATCGCTTTGCCCTGTTTTTCTGTGAGAATCGGCCCGTGAACAGAACGCCGCACTACTAGAGATTCCGATCGCAAATTCCCATTCTTTTCTTTGACTTTTAAAACCTTCTCTTCTCTGTCAAATTTTCGGACTTCGCCATCGAAGCGATAGCCATCGTTAGCAAGGGACAATTCATAGGCATCCCAGCCATCGTGAGTGTTGACAGTATGAGTCCATCCCAAGTTGTCATTAAAGGCGATCGTTAATACAGGAAATCCGACGAGAGTCGCTCCGTAAGCGTTAATTTCTGGGGCAACCAGTTGTGCTTCGTACCATAAATATAAATCCGACCAAGGAAGGTGAGGATTTGCCAATAGCATGGCATTGCCACTTTGAGAATGGGAAGGAGCGATCGCCCAACCATTAGAGCCTTTAGGAGTATTATTTTCAGTGAGCTTTTCAACGCGCTCTGGATCGACTACAAAAGTAAAATTGATGACACGCTGCTCGTGTGCCAATACATCTGCCGGTTTGAGGGGCAATGCTATTTTTAATTCTTCGGTGAGCGCCTCTGGGTGTTCTTTTGCATAGGCATTCATTCCGCCAACAAAAGCATCAAGATAGTTGCGAAAAATGGGAGTTTGTGATTCATACCACGCCTTTGCACGATTAGGAATTCCCATAGTTTGCACCCAGCGATCGGATTCCAGATAATCTTCGCCCCAAAACTCGGCAGCTTGCCCGCGAGCTTGCCCGTAAAGACGCAAAATCAGATTACCGTGACTTTGCATCTGCGCCCAGCCAAAAGCGTAGAAAAGGCTTTTACTATTTTCTCCGTAAATATGTGGAATTCCATAGGTATCCCAAAGAATTTGAGTGCCTGTTTGAGGCGAGGATTGAACCCCATTATTGAGGAGCAGAACTAAAATAAAACTCATTAATAACGAGGCAATCATTCGGCATTGTTTTTTTAGTTGTAGAAACACTGGAAATTAATTGGCTAGGGTGGATTAAACTGAGACATTGCAGCCTTTTTAACAAGCTGCATGAACAAAACGCCGAGGATTTAAACCCCTTTTATGGAGAGGGAAAAATTTATACCAAATCCGTTGCCCCAAAATGTAATCTATCTACGTCTATCTGAGTCGATATGCAGTTAAAAAAATAACTTTTCTTCGAGCTATCCAGAAAATCCTAAAAAAGACCCTGTGTAAATCGGATGTGAAATTAAAAACCCTCCGCTAGCTCACCAACTTGAAAAGCGCTATAAAACGCCGGTGTGCCGACTGTAAAGCGCCTTATGTTATTGGTGAGGAGGGGGGGTAAACAAGTAGGGCGAGATAGGTTATAAGGTTATTTTTTAATTTGACCTTGTTGCCAATTTCCTTCTACTTTCGTTCCATCTGCATAAATGTAGGAACCTTGACCGTGTTTCTGCCCGTTGAGGAATTCACCTTGATAGCGATCGCCATTGGCGTAAATACAGATACCTTTGCCGTTGAACTGACCCTCGCGAAATTCGCCTTCGCAGCGATCGCCATTGGCAAAAATATAAACTCCTTTCCCGCTCATCTTACCCTTGACAAAAGTGCCTTTATAGCTATTGCCATTAGCAAACTCGCGGACACCCTCACCATTAAATTCTCCATTCTCGAACGGGCCTTGATAACGTCCCCCTTCTTTAAAAGTTAACAACCCCTGACCTTGAGTGTTGCCCTTGACAAACTCTCCTTCATAGCGGTTGCCGTTCGGATATTCGCGAACCCCTTTGCCATCAAATTGCCCTTCACTAAACTGCCCCTGATAACTACCTCCTTCAGCAAAAGTATAGGTTCCCTGTCCGTGAGGCAAGTTACTCAGCAACTCTCCTTCGTAGCGGTTCTTATTAGCATATTGACAGACTCCTTTACCGTTAACTTTGCCTTCTTTAATATCTCCTTCGCAACGAGTGCCATCACTGAATGTAAAAGCCCCCCGGCCGCTGGGGGAACCACTCGTAAAAGAGCCTTCGTAGCGAACCCCGCTAGCTGAAGTAAAAATACCAGTACCGTCGAATTCGCCGTTTTTAAAAGTGCCTTCGTAGCGGTTGCCGTTAGCAAATTCGCGGACACCTTGACCGTTGAATTCACCCAAGGCAAATTCTCCTTGGTATTTACCTTCTTCTTTAAAGGTATAGATGCCTTGGCCGTGAGGTTGGCCGTTGAGAAAAGAGCCTTCGTAGCGATCGCCGCTGGCATATTCGCACATAGCGGGGCCGCTAAGTTTTCCCTCACTCAATTCTCCCTCGCAACGCCCGCCATCGGGTAGAGTAATTACTCCTGCCATTGCGCTGTCAGGGTTGACAAACAACACAGCCATTCCCAAGTTGGAACCAAGTAATAGAGTGAGTCCAACTCGCTGAAGTTTACTTAATATTGCTGACGACATTCCCAAATTCATAATTAACAAAAAATTCAAGTTTTAACTTTGCTATTCCTTGGACGGTGCTATAGAATTCCCAGCCAAATTGCTAGAGTTTCAAAAAAATCCCTACTCATCGAGCTGGAAGGTAATGGATGCTCTTTCTCCTTTAATGCCATTCTCTGATGAGGCAAGTTTCCATTTTTCTACTGCTTTAATCACTGCGCGATTCAAGTCGTTGTATTTGCTAGGAGTCGAGATCTTGATGTTGAATGGCTTACCGTTGGGGTCAATGTCAAACACGACTTCCACTTCGCCTTGCCGCCCTTCTTCTCTGGCTGCGCTCGGATATTCAGGTCTACCGCAGCTAATGCAAGAGTCGGGAAGCCGGCCGGAAGAGCCCGAAGGACTCCCCCCTCTTCCTGGATTTGTCGGTTTTGGCACTGGCCCCGAACCGCTACCAAATGGCCCTGATGAACCCCCGCCGCCATTTTCACCTCCACCGGGTGATGAGTTCGATGCACTTCCGACCGGGCTACCAGAGGAGGGGAGGTTTCCTACACCTCCGATCGCATTTCCAGAATTGCTGCCGCCTCCTGGCTTAGTAGCTGTGACTGGCGAGCCTGTTTGGCGCACGGGATCTCGCCCGGAACCGGCCGCAAATGGCTCATCGGAAGGCCCCTCGCTACCCGCCGAAGCAGATGGCGAGAGCGGCTTATTTTTTTCAGGGCTGTCGGAGGAGTTGGGATTTTCAGCATCTTTTGTAACGTCTGTCGAACTTCCAGCGCCTTTGGGGCGGGAAGCGGTAACAGGTGGTTCGCTCTGAGGGGGTTCCTGGCTCGCCGTTGTGCTGGGGCGATCGATTTTTGGAGGATCGGGTAACGGATAGTTTGATTCGTTGGCGATCGGGGTTTTGGCAGTTTCTGGGGGATTGAAATCCTGTTGAGGCGGGGGGGAAGGCTCCAGAGGAGGTGGTGGCGGCAAAGTTTCCGTTAAAGGCAACTCTTTCTTAATCTCTGGCGGGGGCGTTGCTGCTACCGGGGGTTCCTCTGGAATCGGCGGGGGCGTTGCTGCTACCGGGGGTTCCTCTGGAATCGGTGGGGGCGTTGCCGCTACCGGTGGCTTTTCTGGCTGAGTTGGCTCTGGTGGCGGTTCTGGTTTGAACGTCTCAGGTGGGGGAGATATCTTTTCTGGAATAACCGGCTCTGGCTTGGTTTCCTCTACTTTAGGCTCATCAAGCACAACAATTTCAATGGCATCCTCTGCAAATTCAGCAGGTTTGACCAACGCCAGAAGTAAGGGCAGCGCCACGCCGTGCAGTAAGGTTGAGGCTAACAAACCGATCGCCAGGACTTTTTTGAGAGCTTCTTCTTGTTGTTGTCTTTGCGTCGCCGAAATATTTGAAAAACTCATGCCCGATCGATCTCCTTTATGGATGGGTTGGTGACATCCTGGCTGGCTCCCCGACATCACCGGAAACAAGCTACCAACTGCGGGTTGAGCTTGCTATCAATGATGAACCTACAAATCTTATAAGAAGACTGTCACTTTTTTTAACACTCTTACTATTCTTTTGCATTTATTTTGTTTCGATCTAGCGAGCAGATGCCATAAATCAGCATTTCCTCGGGCTGGGATCTACCTCGATCGCATGGGCGCTGTCAATGTTCGGATTCTGACAGGGCCAGCTTCCACAACTCTTTAAATACAAGATTCCATAGGCCAATATACCAACATTTTTCAGCATTCTCAAGATTTTTAGAAATTTATTTATAACTTTTACAAGATATAATGTACTAAATGATAAGTATAAGTTATGATAATGTGTGAGTTAGGGCTTGACATTTCTGAAAATTCGTGAAGTCTAATTGAGAATATTTAACAGTATTTAAGATTATTGTCAACTCCTAACGCACATACTTACCAAAGAAGCAGGGGGAGAAAAATCGGTCAGGATCGCAGTAGGAGCATTTTGGTTGCAGACGAAGATAGTCAGATACAGGTAGCGCGGGAAGTGCGAGAAGTGCGGGAAGTGCGGGAAGTGCGAGAAGTGCGGGAAGTGCGGGAAGTGAAACAATTCTCCGTCTGAATCACTTGTGCCTGCTTGACGCAAAAACTATACCAGCCTGCGATCGGGCTAATTGCATGATTAGGCAGTTGGCGATCGCTCAACACAGCTAACGAGAATACAAACCAATGGATGCTTTCATTTACATTAATAATGTAGCATCTAAATGAGCATATTTTGGTTATACTTGAAACTTTTTTATTACGGATAATACGATTTCCATAAATAGCTTTTTCAATCCATATTTATATAATTTATCCATGACTCTTCCAATTTTATCGTCATTTATATAATCCGCTTTTATTCCTGCACCTAACAAGGTTTCGATTACTTTGTCTTCAAAAAATTGACTGAGTAAATATAATGGTCTTGATACAAACCCTAATCCATTGATTTAAAATAGCTTTCGCTAATATTCCCGCTGATTTGTTTCCGAACATCTATTACTAATTTATCGTTGATTATTTCAAATCTTCCTATCTCATCAATTAGTTCAGCTACTATTCCTCAGTGATCGATATTTTTGATTTTTATTTCTGAAGTAGGGGGCATTTTTTTAGCTAGATAATATTTTTGACGTTTTTTTGATTGTCTCACTTTTTTTGCCTCAACTGTCTAAGTATTTTTTACTTAGTCAGCTCTGGTAGCACTATACTATATTTGGTAGTGCTATTGAAGTGCGGAATGTGGGATATAGGGACGAATTGGGGGGTATCTGAATCAACGATTTGCCGAATTGTCACTAATATTGAATCAACTTTAATGAAAACGGGAAAGTTTGGTATTCCTGGGAAAAAAGCATTGTTCTAAGGTTGTGGGCATCAGCAAAGCTGTGGTAATGGATGTCACAGAAACATCTATAGAACGTCAAAAAAAAATATCACTCAGGTAAGAAAAAATACCACACCCTAAAAATGCAAGTGGTCATTAATCAAGAAACCGGCACAGATTATTTGCCTAAATTTTGGACTATTGCCACGATTTCAGCTTGTTCAAAAAAACAATGTTCATTTCCATTCTGAGATAGATAGTTTACAAGATAGTGGCTATCAAGGGATAAAAGATTATCACTCTCATAGTTATACTCCTAAAAAGAAACCAAAAAATGGGAAGCTTTCTCTTTTAGAAAAAGACTACAATCGAGCCTTAGCCCAGAAGCGAATAGTAATGGAAAATGTTAATAGGAGTCTCAAAGTTTTCAAGATTTTGTCAAGTCGTTATCGAAACCGTCGCCGCCGTTATGATCTCCGTTGTAATTTGTTGTCAGCACTTTACAATTATGAGTTAGCTCTCATGTCTCAAATTCAAAGCCTTTAATTATAACATAGATTTTTTTTGCAAGAGGTCTAATTAGTAGAGATGCACCCGAAGCCTGTTCTTATATAATTATCTCTACCTCTAGGTTGATGTCGATCGCGATTTGAATCATTAACACCGCTCTCAAACACATCAAACTGTCTATCGCAGTATTAAAAAACCAAAACTTCTGCAGGTGGCAAGTTCTACTTTTAACCACTTACCCAAACAATGCAAATAATGACTAAGCCCCCGATATAAACTCCGATAGGGATCGGTGATTCCCAATTCTTTAATCTTCAATGCCCCAATCGAAATTGAAAGTAGTATTAACTCCCAAACGAGAGTTGACTGCGGTGTCTTTAATCGATAATTTTTACCCAACCGCGGCGCACGTTGTACAGCAGTCGGTTGATGATGGCATACTCATCTTCATTCAGCGTTCTTTCTAAGAGTGCGGATCTGAGCTGTCTCCGGTCGTGGCGAGTCACGACGCTGGAGAACATGACTTGACCAAATAATTCTTCGAGTGTCATTTGGGTAACTGACATGATAAACCTCTTAATTGATTGAGATAAATAAAATTTTCACAGGCTCCTGATATATCTATTATGCTTTGTACAAGGGCCTATTTGGGCGATCGAAAACATTGACACCGTGTGATTTTTGGGCTACAAATCTGTGACCTAGACTTTGAAACCATGTGACTCGGATCTTTTTAATTTGTGATCCCAGTCACTGATGTTGAAGGAAGAAGGAAGAAGGAAGAAGGAAGAGGGGAGAGGGCCGATCGACAAAACTCCGCCGATCGCCATTGCTCTCAATCCCTTACTAATCCGTTTTCAACATCATTTTCGCCTCTGTCAATTTTGCATTTAATTGAGGCATCGGTCAATAGTCGCCACCACCGACTCGGCCAATTCTTTGAGCGCGTAACCTCCCTCCAAACCAAAGACGAGGCGGCTGGTGATTTGCAAGCAATATCCGGTAAAAGTACCGAAATCTGACGGGGCCAGATTCATACTTGCCAGCGGATCCGAGACAATAGCATCGTAACCGGCGCTGACAATCAACAAATCTGGTTGAAAATTTGACAAAAACGGCACCACAAGAGATTCAAAAGCGCTCCGATATTCAGCTATACCGCTGCCGGGATACAGCGGAATGTTCAGCACGTTGTCGTAGCTGCCGCGCTCGTCGGCATCTCCAGTTCCCGGATAGCAGGGAGATTGGTGCAGGGAACAGTAGGCAATTTTCCGGCAGTTTTCCACCACGGATTGAGTGCCGTTACCGTGGTGCACGTCCCAGTCGAGGATGCCGACGCGGTTAACTCCCGGCTGTTCCAAGGCGTACTTCGCTGCGATTGCAGCATTGGAAAACAAACAAAAACCCATCGCGCGATTGTTTTCGGCATGGTGTCCCGGCGGCCTGGCCAGCACGAAAGCTGGTGCGTTTCCTGCCAAGACTCGATCGACCCCATCGAGCCAAGCACTCGCCGCCAGCAGCGCTACATCGTAACTTTCAGCAGAAATCGGCGTATCGCCGTCGAGGTAGCCGCCTCCTTGAAGAGACAAATGTTCGACTTCTTTGATGTATCTTGGCGCGTGAACTTTTTTTAGCGCCGAGAACAATTCTGTTTGGCGCTGCGCCACTGGCGCGGGCAGTTGCCAGTCAAGGCGGTCGGCCCAAGGGGCAGCTTTCAGAGCATTGACGATCGCCGTTAAACGTTCTGGTCGCTCTGGGTGAAGCATTCCAGTCTTGTGCAGCAAAAAATCAGGGGAGTAGATGACGGGTAGCATCAGTAGATTTTAGAGTTAATTTTTTATATCTTAGATTTTCATTTTGATTTAATTCGACATTCGGCTTTATGAAATTAGAATTGCGTCCGGGCAACCATTTTAATTGAGATCATCTGGGGCTTTGTAAAAGGCATTTTTTCTTAATGCGCGCTGTTGAGAACTCGCTTCCAGATCTAACCCCCTGCCAACTCTCGATAGCACGCATTAAAAATGGCGCGATCGATGCTCCCTTTTAATTTTTTAGATAGCACTCAAAAAAACTCACCAAAACATGAAAACCGACCGCCTCAAAAACCCTTTCTAGCTCCGGCAAATTGATGACTAAATCACCAACTACCAACTTACGAATTTCCCTCGTTTCGTCCCTTAATTTTTCTGGCAACTTGCCCCTAAAGTCAAAGGCAAATTGTGATATAATTTTAGGAGTAATTTGCAATATTTGGCAGCTCTACTGAATCCAAATCGATTTTATCGCATTTTTGAGATTTATAGCGGTCAAATTTAAAGTTTTAACGGAGTTTTTCAACCTATGAGTATCTCTGAGTCGCGGATAATCCCGACGGATCTGGGTGGTGAGATGTCCCGATCGTACTTGGAATACGCCATGAGCGTAATAGTCGGTCGGGCGCTACCAGATGCGAGGGACGGTCTCAAGCCCGTTCACCGACGCATTCTCTACGCCATGAACGAATTGGGCTTGACTCCCGATCGACCATTCCGCAAATGCGCCCGCGTCGTCGGGGAGGTGCTCGGTAAGTATCACCCCCACGGAGATACAGCGGTTTACGACGCCCTGGTGCGGATGGCTCAGGATTTTTCCATGCGGGAACGCCTGATCAACGGCCACGGCAACTTCGGCTCCGTTGACAACGACCCGCCCGCTGCCATGCGGTACACCGAATGTCGCCTCACAGCCCTGACTAGCGACTCCATGCTGCGCGACATCGACTCGGAAACAGTAGATTTCGGCGACAACTTCGACGGTTCCCAACAAGAACCCCTCGTGCTCCCCGCACGCATCCCCCAAATTTTGCTCAACGGTTCCTCCGGGATTGCCGTCGGGATGGCCACCAACATTCCGCCGCACAACTTAGGCGAAATAATTGACGGTTTAATAGCGCTAATCCACAATCCAGGAATTACCGACCTGGAATTGATGCAGTACATTCCCGGCCCGGACTTTCCCACCGGAGGGCAAATTCTCGGCAGAGGCGGCATTCGCGATGCTTACACCACCGGGCGCGGTTCGATTACCATGCGCGGAGTTGCCAACATTGAAACCATCGAACACGTCGGCCGCCCAGACAAAGAAGCAATTATTATCACCGAATTGCCTTACCAAACAAATAAGGCAGCGCTAATCGAGAAAATTGCCGAACTGGTAAACGACAAAAGATTAGACGGAATTTCCGACATTCGCGACGAAAGCGACAGAGACGGAATGCGGATCGTGATCGAACTCAAACGCGATGCCTATCCCCGCGTCGTCCTCAATAACCTCTACAAACAAACACCGCTCCAATCAAACTTTGGAGCCAATATGTTAGCGCTAGTAAATGGGGAACCCCAACTACTGACGCTCTCACAATTCCTCAATGTCTTCCTAGACTTCCGCATTGAAACAATTACTCGTCGGACTCAATATGAGCTCCGTAAAGCAGAAGAACGCGACCACCTTCTGCAAGGCTTATTAATTGCCCTAGACAACTTAGATGCAATTATTCACCTAATTCGCGCCGCTGCCGACTCCGCAGCAGCCAAACAAGAATTGATGGATAATTACGGTCTTTCTGAACAGCAATCTGACGCAATTCTGCAAATGCAGCTCCGGCGTTTGACAGCCTTGGAAGCGCAAAAAATTCAGCAAGAACACGAAGAACTGCGAGCTAAAATAGCAGATTTGGAAGATATTTTAGCGCGCCGGGAACGCATCTTAGAAATCGCCGAATTTGAAGCCGTCGAAATCCAAACCAAAATCGCTACTCCTAGACGCAGCGTCATCGAACACGCCGAGGGAGAAATCGATGAAAGAGATTTAATTGCTAACGAACAAGCAATTATTCTGATCACAGAACAAGGCTACATCAAGCGGATGCCTGTCAGCACTTTCGAGGCTCAAAGTCGCGCTACTCGCGGCAAAGCAGGCGCGAAAATGAAGGAAGATGACGGAGTAGAACATTTCCTTTCTTGTTGCGATCACGACAGCGTTTTGTTCTTCAGTGACAGGGGCGTAGTTTACTCTGTCAAAGCTTATCAAATCCCCGTCTGTTCGCGGACTGCTCGCGGCACTCCCGTGGTGCAACTGCTGCCGATTCCTATAGAAGAAAAAATCACTTCTATGGTGTCAGTGACAGAATTTACCAGCGAAGAATATTTGGTGATGCTAACTCGCGGCGGCTATATCAAGAAAACCGCACTTTCTGCTTTTGGCAACATCCGCACTAACGGTTTGATCGCGATTTCTCTGGAAGAAGGCGACCAACTGCGCTGGGTACGGAGAGCAAAAGTTGGTGACAGCATTATCATCGGCACGCGCCAAGGTATGGCGATTCATTTCCGCACCAATCACGAGCAGTTGCGCCCGGTAGGCCGCGCGACGCGGGGTGTAAAATCAATGAAATTGCGATCGGGCGACGAGCTGATCAGCATGGACATTTTACCAAGTTCAATTATTGCCGAAATTGCTGAATTGGTAACGGGAGAATCGGAATTTGAAGGAGCAGAAGTTGCTCTGTTAGAATCGGGAGAATTGGAATTTGAAGGAGCAGAAATTGCTGAATTAGAAGCTGAAGATGTGGAATTTGAAGAGGAAGAATTAGAACTGCAAGCCGAGGAAACTGAAGGCGAAGATGCCGAAGAAATTCCCGCAGTTAGCAGCGAAGTTCCCTCGGTGTTGGTAATCACTAGCAACGGCTACGGCAAGCGGGTTCCAGTTTCTCAATTCCGCCTGCAAAGACGCGCTGGCAAGGGATTGACTGCTACTAAATTCAAGTCGAAAAAGGCTAAGGATTACGTGGCTGCGCTGCGAATTGTCAACGACAATGATGAGTTGATGATTATTACCAACCGAGGTATTATTATCCGTCAGGCTGTGAGTGCAATTTCCACGCAATCGCGCACTGCAACAGGCGTGCGGGTGCAGCGGTTGGATGAGGATGATTCAATTGTAGCTGTGGCTTTGGTGCCGGCTTCGGGTGAAGAGTCGATCGAAGAATCGGCATCTGAGGAAGCGACAGAGGAGTCATAGGTTAATAGTTTGTAGGGTGCGCTGCGGTGCACCTTACTGCTGTTGAATGCTAAAAGTGCGATCGCCCCTACTCAGAAGTTTTCCCTCAAAAGTCAAATATTTTTTCCGGTGAGGTAATGATGAGTCAACTCCAAACCAAACTACTAACTGATACCTGGGTTACAGCGACTTGGGATGAATATATAGAAATTATTAAACAGCCGGAGTACGATCGAGCAAAATGCTACTATTACAACGGACAGTTGAGGATTGAAATGGCAGCAGTCGGGCCAGATCATGCTGATGACAACGGAATTATCGTCATCTTAATCAATTTATTTGGCATTGCTAAAGGTATAAAAATGAGACTGCTGGTCAACTGTAGCTACGCCAAAACAGGTGTCAGAGGCGCTCAACCTGATGCTTCTTACTACATCGGAGACCGGGTGCAAACGGCACCTCGCGGCAGTTCTGTAGTGAATTTGGATAGCGCAGTTTCCCCAGATTTAGCAATTGAAATTGCCGACAGTTCTCTTGTTGACGATTTGGGAACAAAAAGAATGATTTATGAAGAATTAGGAGTGTCTGAGTATTGGGTAGTAGACGTACAAAAAGCGCAAGTTATTGCTTTCAAAATAATTGCTAACCGTGGAAGCGAACGTCTGACGGAATCTCAAGTTTTGCCGGGGCTAAAAGTTGCTTTATTAGAGGAAGGTTTGCGCCGCAGTCGCCAGACGGACAATACAGAAGTAGGTAACTGGTTCTTAGAGGAAGTTCGCGGGAATCCTCAATAGTGCGATCGACTGCATTCTTTTTTTAACGGGAGGCTAGAAACCCGGTTTATTCGTATATTTGTCATAGTAAACACAAAACTCGTAGAAACCGGGCTTCTGAGGTATACCTGTGTCCGGCACTTCAATCATTGACAATTGCTCCGATAATTGCTATAGCATAATATAAGTCTAAATTTAATAGCAAAAGTCTGTAAAAATGCCTTATTTAACAGCAGCAAACGACATCAAAGCAGTCATTTCTCAATTTTCCCAAGCTAAAATTCTGTGGGTTGACACAGAAATAGCAGACTATAAATCCAACCCCAGATTATCTCTGATTCAAGTGTTAGCAGACTCCACCGATGCGACAGGAGATGCCACGTTTTTACTAGATGTATTAGATAAACCTGAATTGGCGAAAAATTTCATCAGCCAAATCATGGTAAATCCAAATATTGAAAAAGTCTTCCACAACGCCAGCTATGACATCAGATTTCTGGGCAATGACGACGCTCAAAATGTCACTTGCACATTAAAAATGGCGAGAAAGATTCCAGCTTACATTCTGCCCTTACCTAATCGACAACTCAAAACTTTAATAGAAACACTTTGCGGCATTACTTATGTAGATAAAACCGAACAAAGCGGCGATTGGGCAAAGCGTCCCCTGACCCAGAAGCAGCTAGAATATGCCAAGATGGATGCGGTTTATTTAGCTGGAGTGCATCGCCGCCTGCTAGAAATTCTTGCCCAATGTTACCCCGAACCCGCAGCGGAAAACTTGACCGCCTTGGGTGAAAAATATCAGGAAATAGAATCTCATTGGAAGCCCCTAGATGCAGAAATTGCTGAAGTTAAGGAACGATTTAAAGCGGGGATGCTGGCGCAAAATCTCAAAGATAGTTCTTATTTTCAGCTTTCCAGTTCGATAGCGATGAAAGTTGATTTTATGACGCTGGCGAAACTAACGCAAGCTGAGGGAATTGAGTTGAATTTTCCGGTGACGCTGACAAAAGAAATTCAAAAACAGTTAGGGGAAGTCATCGCCGATCCATCTTTGGAAGTTGAGGAGATTGCTAGTTGGCGCTTGAATTCCAACCTACAGCAGCGGCGAAAATCTACTAAGAAAATTGCGCCGGAACCGGAGAGTGAGGATTTAACAGCATTGGGGGAAAGGTACAAAGAAATTTTGCCTGAATGGAAGTTGCTGGATTCTGAAGTTGAGCATTTGAAAGAGCGCATTAAAAAAGCAATGTTGGTGCAAAATCAGGAAAATACTCCCCATTTTAAGTTATCCAGTTCCTCAATTTTGAAGGTAGATTTTGCTAGCTTGGCAAAACTTGCGCTATCTGTGGGAGTTGAGTTAGATTTTATGGTGACGCTGACTCAATACATTCAAAGGCAGTTAGGGGATGCGATTAACAAAATTGATGTGCAAATTGAGTATATTACCAGTTGGCGGATGACGGCGAAGACTGTGGAAGATGAAGATGAGGAAATCCCGTTTTAAGTCCTAGGGTGCGTCGCCATGAAAAATATCCAAAGAAATATCGATAATATTACAGCGACGCACCTGATACAATAAACGAATAGCGTTTCGTTTTTGCTGTTTGTACCGATCGCAATTAACCTTGTTCTTCCAAATACTCTGCAACTGCTTGCAAATCTTCCAATCCTCGATTCAAGCTGTTAAGCATAGCTTCCCCAGTTTCAGTATCAAAGTTGAGTTTAGGATTTTGGAAAGCTAACTCTTGAATTGCTTCTAGCCATAGTGAAAGCGGTACCTGGCGAACCGCTTCCCGTAACCCCATATTTGCCAATACTGCAAGATAAAAACCTGTCAAGTCTTGCTCTCCATAGCCATAGAAACCATGCCGCAGTTCTAGCTTTTGGGGGGTGTAGGCTGCATATTGATCGAAAGTGATCGGTGTGCGATCGAGTTTTGGTTGTGGGAGTGGTGGTGTATCCATATTTTTTGACCTGATTTGTTACTAGGGGCTGCGCCTTTGCGGTTAATTTCAATCACCCATATTTAACCAAGGTGGGCAAAAGCCCACCCTAATTTCTACTTTCCTACCGTGAAATACTCATTCTTAGCATACACGCTAATAATGCAGTCGCCCACTTCAAAAAACATCCCCTCTTGCTCATCTTTAGAAAATTGCAAGTTGCCGTATTTAGAATTAATTTCCTCAGCAGTCGCCGCTTTTGCCTCCATTTCATCCGGGATCAGTCCGGTAGAACCGATATAGAAAACCAGCGGTGATACTTTTTCCCTGTACACTTTTTCAGCATAAGCTTCCAGTCGCTCATTCGCATTAGCTAAAGCAGCGACAAACTCCTCTCGCTTGACATCTTCTCCCAGCCATTTCGCTTGCAAAAGGCGCAGCAAACTATCTGCACCCACTTTGGCTAAAGTAGCGCTAACAATTCCGTTATCCTCCAACCCCAAAAACTCATCGAAAATCAGTTTCATCAAGTCGTCAACTTTGGTAATTTTTGTTCGGGATGACAGCGTTTTGTGGGCGAAGACAACAGGCTCATCTAACGTGATGTCAAATGTCGGTTTTGCTAGCTTTTCGCCCGTGTTTTTGTGGTAAACTTCATAAAGGCGATCGAGAAATTTGTTGGCAGAGTGCAATTTGCCGAAGTTCAGGATGTTTTTGCTGCCGATGTCGATTTTGTAGCTGACTCGCGAATCTACTGAACCGTTGGCGATCGCACTTTTTAAATCTGTGTATTCCGTTGTCGTCGGAAAATTGATGTAAAGGCTTTTTGACAGATAATGCTGTTTCAATTCTTCCAATTGTTCCGCAGTGTAAGCCTCGGATTCCTCCTTCAAATGAGCCGAGAGAATGCTAGAGAGAATTTTGATTTCTGCGAGTTCCTCAAACACTCCGTCAAGGCTGCCGTAACGCCCGTCAAAAGGCACGAGAGGCAAAGTCTCTAACTTAATATCGTACTCGCAACGGAAGTCAAATTCTTGCACGGGCGAACCGTCTTTTTCAAGGACACCGCATTTTTTGAGCAAATCAAACACTGGTTTGCTGCTGATTTTGGTTCGCAGCGACTTGATATTAACTTCGCCGTCGCTGACAATGGTATAATTGTTGAAAGTATTGAGATCGGTAACTAGAATTCCCGCCACTTCTGCGATTAAAGTTTCATCCTCAACTTTTACCAGCTTAGCTTTTCTGGTAATCAGCATATTGATGGTAGCGGTATTTTGATTGATGGCAAAGGAACCCATTTGCACGTATTCGCCACCATCTAAGAATTCAGTTTTCAGCCAAGGCTTGATAAGGTTGCCGTTTTCGTCTCGCTTTCCTTCAATTCGCTTCAAACCTTTTCGCTGATAATTTTCTTGCAAGTGTTTCAAGTTAATGATGATGCTGTTGCTGTTTTCCTCCAATATCTTGATTAACTCCAGCAGGGTAATTTTCTCGCTGACTTTTACCCGATCGCCAATTTGATGATTTTTCAACACATCAGGCGCAAAAACAGCCTGTTCCAAATCTTCCGTAAAGTCCGCTATTTGGGCATTTGTCAAAGCTTTCGCGTGTTTTTGGGTCAAAGTAGCGTCGAAGGTACTCGCCAGCGCATACTTAGCCGTATTTAAATTGCCGTCAGCGAGGTTAGCTTTCGCAAAAGCAAACACCGAATCATCAGTTTGAGCAACGGGAACATCTACTTTGTCATACTCTTCTTTGGCGACTTTTTGATATTTGTAAAACAGTCCCGGATCGTCTGCTTTCAGCCCGCAGATTTTCAGCGTGCTCGATGAACCGTTGATTTTCTTGCCACTTTTGGAAACAAAAACTTGATAATCGTATTCCTTAATTAACGGTTCTTCCAGCGCAGGTGCAACCGAACTGCCTAACAGCTTTGTGCTGTCGTAAAGAGCATCATAAACCATTTTGACTTCGCCAGCCCGGATGCAATTTCCCGATAATGTGTTGGCGATTTTGGAGAGAAGTTTGAAGTCAGCACAGGCATAGGAGATAGTGTTGGCAAACACATCCATGTCTTTGAGCTCTTCGCAAATTTCCCCTAGTTTTGCAGATTCCGAATTGGCACTGGGGTCATTTGCATAGCCGTCTGTGTGCAAATTGATCGCTGTCATTTCTCCCGCTTTAACCAGAGATTTAGCGAGTTGCATCGACTGCGATATGCAGGTACTGCCAGCCGTGTGGATTTTTTGAATTTCTTTGATGTATTGAGAGTCAAACTTCAGCACTTCTTGAATGGGAATTCGCTGGAAATGACAAATTACGTTCCCCTTGTCAGCATAGGAAATCAGGCTGACAATTAGCTGGTAATTGTTGTATTCGTCTAAGGTCAAAAGCTTGATTAGGGTTTCTTTCAGCGGTTCTAAGTCATAGTACATTGAGCCGGAACGGTCGATAATGATGATGCTGTGAGCGACGGATTTTTCTGGGATATCGCCGGGCTTTCTTTCTAAATTAATGCGATCGACTAGATAGAATGCCTTTGCGTTTCCGGCAAAATTGTAGAGGGTAAATTTGGTGCGAGTATTGGAGGCTGCTTGGCTGCTGGAACTTTTGACTTGAGATGATTGTTTCGCTTGCCGTGCCATAGTTTTCACCTATGTTGATTTTTTCCTCAACTTAATCATGACACGCGCTTATGTGGATGTCAAGGCCTGTGTGGAAAATTATTTGCGAAACTGAATAAGCATTAATATTGAGCGCTGCGGTGCAAGGGAAAATTGCGGCGCTAGGCTAAAGGTGGGCTGTTTTGACAAAAGTAGTGGATCTGCGTAAGTCGTTTAGTAAATATTTAGTCAATCATGCTTTATTTAGAAAATCCGCTGCTCAAACTTTATCTAAATCTGATCGGATGGGTGACGTTGGGATTTTTTCTCGGCCGCCAGCTACCGAGAAGCTATTCTACATATTTAGCCAAGTTTCTTTTCTTCTTTGGCACGCCCTTGAGCATTGTTGCTTTTATCCGCAGCGCCAATTTGTCTGGCGCTATTTGGATGGCGCCGCTGATAGCTTGGGCGGCAATTTTAGCAGGTGGAGGACTCGCTGGGATTTTGATAAATTTCGGTGTTGGCGAGGAACGTTTCAAGACTCTTAATCCGATCGCCCAAAATAGCCCGGAACACACCAGCGCTTGGAGTTTGCCCACTCAAGGCAGCTTCTTATTGGCAACGATGGTGGGTAATACGGGTTTTTTAGGCATTCCCGTCACCTTGTCCTTATTAGGCTCGGAACACTTTGCCTGGGCGTTGTTTTACGACTTGCTAGGCACTACCATGGGAATCAATATACTGGGAGTTGCTATTGCTTCTCACTGCGGTAAAAGCGATCGCCCTCAGAGTTGGTTAAATCCGGTGCGCGCAATTGTTCTGAATCCGGCACTGTGGGCTTTTGGTCTAGGGTTTGTCTCGCGCAGCTTGCCGTTGTCGGCACAAATCGCAGAATTGTTAACAACAAGTGCTTGGAGTGTAATTACTTTAGCTTTAATTACGATCGGGATGCAGTTGAGCAAGTTGAATTCCTTGCACAACCTCCAACAAGTTGTGGCTTGTCTCGTGATTAAAATGTTGTTAATTCCCTTGGTAATTGGCACGGGATTAACATTTTTGGGGATCGCGGGCGCGCCGCGACTTGTGCTAGTCCTGCAAATGGCGATGCCTCCGGCTTTTGGTACTACATTGCTGGCAGAAGCTTTCAATCTCGATCGCGAATTAGCCGTAACTGCGATCGGCATCGGCTGCGTTAGTTTATTATTCACTATTCCCCTATGGATGAGAATATTTAATTTTTAATAAAAATAATAATTGCTCAGTTTTTAAACTGCCTTACTTCAGTGATCCCTATCACAAATATGGAGCCATATATGTCATCTTGATTTAAAATAATAATCACGGGACTGGGAAACTGTATTGGCTTCTGCTAATGTGGAAATAGCTCGCTGAGGACGGGAACAATAAAAGTATGGCAAGTATAAATTTTACATTGAAAGGTTATCAACTTCTCGATCGCATTTACTCAGGAACTCGCACCCTAGTTTATCGAGCTTTCCGCACGGGCGACACACAGCCAGTAGCCATCAAAGTCCTGCGGAGTCAGTATCCCAGCTTCAGCGAACTGGTGCAATTTCGCAATCAGTACACGATCGCCAAAAATCTCAACTTGCCCGGAATCATCGAAACCTACAGTTTAGAACCCTACCAAAACAGCTATGCGCTGGTAATGGAAGACTTTGGGGGAATTTCTCTGAACGAATGGATGGAAAAAGGGGAAACTGGGCCGTCTCTGAGCGAGTTTTTGCCAGTGGCGATCGACCTGTGCAATACCTTAGATATACTCTATTGCGAGCGAATAATTCACAAAGATATTAAACCTGCGAATATCTTAATTAATCCTGAAACTAAGCAAGTAAAATTAATCGATTTTAGTATTGCCTCTTTATTGCCACGAGAAACGCAAACCCTGCTCAATCCCAATGTGTTAGAAGGGACACTTGCATATATTTCTCCCGAACAAACCGGCAGAATGAACCGAGGAATTGACTATCGTACAGACTTCTATTCTTTAGGTGTCACCTTCTACGAATTACTGACAGGAGAGTTACCCTTTCAATCCAATGACCCGATGGAGTTGGTGCATTGTCATATTGCTAAACCAGCACCTTTAGTCCATGAAATCAACCCCAAAATCCCCTCTTTACTCTCAAAGCTGGTCAGCAAATTGATGGCAAAAAATGCGGAAGACCGCTATCAGAGTGCATCTGGATTGAAAGATGATTTACAAAATTGTTTAACTCAACTCCAAAAAAATGGGAAAATTGAAAGCTTTAAAATAGCTCAAAAGGATCTGTGCGATCGCTTCCTGATCCCAGACCAACTCTATGGACGAGAAGCCGAAGTATCAACTCTATTGCAAGCATTTGAGCGAGTCAGTACCGGAACAACAGAAATGATGCTAGTAGCTGGTTTTTCTGGGATTGGGAAAACTGTGGTAGTTAATGAAGTTCATAAACCCATTGTGCGGCAACGCGGTTATTTTATCAAAGGAAAATTCGACCAGTTTCAACGGAATATTCCCTTCTCTGCTTTCGTCCAAGCATTTCGAGATTTAATGGAGCAATTATTAACAGAAAGTGATGTCCAGCTAGAGCGATGGAGAAACCAAATATTAGAAGCAGTTGGAGAAAATGGACAAGTAATTATTGAGGTGATTCCCGAACTAGAACACATTATTGGCAAACAGCCTTCTGTACTCGACCTTTCTGGCAGTGCTGCCCAGAACCGCTTCAACTTACTGTTTGAGAAATTTATCCAGGTGTTTACCACCAAAGAACATCCTCTAGTCATCTTCATTGATGACTTGCAGTGGGCAGATTCAGCATCACTGAAGTTGATGCACCTGCTGATGAGTAAAACTGATAGTCAGTATCTCTTGCTGATTGGCGCATACCGGGATAACGAAGTTTCGGAAGCTCATCCATTAATGTTGATGCTGCAAGAGCTGGAAAAAGCAAAGGCAACCATCAATACCATTACGCTAGCTCCCCTGAATCGGGCATCAATAAACGAATTAGTTGCAGATACGCTTAGTTGTTCTCTGAACTTGGCATTGCCGTTGACAGATCTGGCAATTGGCAAGACAAAAGGTAATCCCTTTTTCACCACACAATTTCTCAAAGCATTGCATGAAGATGGATTAATTACCTTTAACTTTGAGGGTAACTATTGGCAGTGCGACATTGCCCAGGTGCGATCGCTCTCGCTCACCAATGATGTCGTAGAGTTCGTAGCTGTGCAACTTTTGAAATTGCCACTAGAAACCCAAACGGTTCTCAAACTGGCAGCTTGCATCGGGGCGCAGTTTGATTTGAATACCCTGGCAATTGTTTCAGAACAATCCCAGATAGACGTAGCGACGGCGTTATGGAAAGCCTTACAGGAAGGTTTGATTTTACCAATTACCGAAACCTACAAGTTCTTCCAAGCTGCTGATATAGAAACATCAGCACAAGAGATTGCCGTACCCTACAAATTTTTACACGATCGAGTACAACAAGCCGCCTATTCCCTGATTCCCGATGACCAGAAAGCCTCGATCCATCTGCAAATAGGTCAACTGCTGCTCGATCGTACATCGGACATAGAACAGAACAACAAACTATTTGATATAGTCAATCACCTGAACAGGGGATTGAAATTGGTCGCCCGACCCGCAGAACGAGAGAAAATTGCCCACTTAAACGGACTCGCTGCCAAAAGAGCCAGGTCTGCAACCGCATATCAGTCTGCTATGACCTACGCAACTACGGGAATCACGCTGCTAAAGCCCGATTGCTGGCAAAGTCAATATGAATTGGCTCTAATGTTGCATGAATTGGCGGCTGAAAATGCCTTTCTGGCTGGAGAACGTGAGCAAATGGAACATTGGGTTCAGATAGTATTACAGCAAGCCAAAACACTACTCGATCGGGTGAAAATCTACGAGATAAAGATTCAAAACCATATATTCCAGCATCAATTCTTGGATGCGCTCGCCTTGGCGAAACAAGTGCTAAGTCAATTGGGTATTCAATTACCCGATTGTCCTACTCAGGAAGATATTCAGAGGGGATTTGAGCATACGGTGAACCTGTTGGCAGGTAGACCGATCGAGGAGTTATTAAACCTGCCCCCCATGACGGCATCTGAACCCCTGGCAGCGATGAGAATTGCCGCCAGCGCTGCACCAGGCATTTATAATACAAATCCTTTGTTATATCCATTACTGATTTTTTCGCAGGTAAATGCCTCGATTCAACATGGCAACGCACCGTTCTCTGCCTTCTTTTATGTCAGCTATGGCCTGCTCTTGAATGGCATTTTAGAAGACATGGAAGCGGCAGAGCGGGCTGGCAAGCTAGCGTTAGCGGTAATCGAAAAACTCAATGCCAAGGAGGTTGAATGTAGAATCCGCGTCATATTGGGGGCATTTGTTCTGCATGGAACTACTCATTTGCAAATGTCAGTGCCAGTTCTACGGGAAAGCTACCAAATTGGATTAGATACCGGAGATTTGGAATTTGCGGGTTATGGCGCATTTCATAGCTGCAAAGATGCCTACTTCAGCGGTCAGGAACTCTTAACGCTGGAGCGAGATATCCACGTCTACAGTCAGATGCCGAAGAATCTCAAGCAGGTTCAGACGTTTAACTGCTTTCAAATACTCAGACAGGCGGTTTTAAAACTGTTGGGCAATGCTCACAATTCCCAGCTTTTGGTGGGCGATATGTGCGACGAGGCGCAGTTCCTACCCCAGTTGTTGGCAGCGAACGATCTGCAGGGGCTTCATTTCTTCTATCTGCATAAACTGATTCTTGGCTACCTGTTTGGTGAAACGGCGCAATCCCTGTCAGAGATTGCGACTGAGGGCAGACAGTATTTAGCAGCAGGGGCAGGTATTGTTACGGTGCCAATCTTTTACTTCTATGATTCTCTTGCTGCTTTAACTGGAGATTGTAGTGGGGATTCTGATTTGACCGATCGCTTGCAACGGGTAGCAGAGAATCAGACTTCGTTGCAGAAGCGAGCGCACCATGCACCGATGAACTTCTTGCACAAGTGGCATTTAGTGGAGGCAGAAAAATGTCGAGTGTTAGGTGAAAAAGCCTCAGCGATGGACTTGTACGATCGTGCCATTTCAGGAGCCAAAGAAAACGGTTATATCCAAGAAGAAGCACCTGCTAACGAACTGGCGGCAAAGTTCTACCTCGACTGGGGCAAAGAGCGCATTGCCCAAGAATACATCACCCAAGCCTACTACGGCTATGCTCGCTGGGGTGCTAAAGCTAAAGTTGCCGACTTGGAAAGGCGCTATCGGCAACTGCTGGCTCCCATATTACAGCAAACCCGTTCTCCCCTCTCCACTAATGAAACCATCTTCGCCTTGGGAAGTCTCACTTCCACAATTGGAGCAACTTCTAGCAGTAGCAGTGTCTCTGTCGCTTTAGATTTAGCTGCAATTCTCAAAGCTTATCAAACTATTTCAGGTGAAATCGAATTTGAAAAACTGCTTTCATCGTTGCTTTCGATCCTCATCGAAAATGCGGGAGCCAATAAATGCGTGTTAATGCTCTTGCGAGACTCGCGCCTACTGATTAAAGGGTCAATTACTGTGGGAACGGAACCAGTCGTATTGCAACGCCTTCCCATTGAAGAGTGCCAAGACATTCCCCACAAACTAATTTACAAAGTCAAGCACGAGCGGCGAACTGCTGTGCTGATTGATGCTAGTGCCGATCCGACTTTAGCTAATGACCCGTATATTATTCGTCAGCAGCCTTCTAGTATCTTGTGCAGCCCGATTTTGCATCAGGGCAAGTTGTTGGGCATTTTATATCTAGAAAATACTTTAGTAACGGGGGCGTTTACGAGCGATCGCGTGGAACTGCTAAATTTGCTATGCGCTCAAGCTGCCATTTCCCTAGAAAATGCCCAACTTTATGAGCAGTCACAAACCAATGCTCAGCAGCTAGAGCAAGCCTTATATGACTTGCAGCAAACCCAATTGCAAATGATTCAAAGCGAAAAGATGTCGGCTTTGGGTAATTTAGTTGCTGGCGTTGCTCATGAAATTAATAACCCGGTTGGCTTTATTGCTGGCAATTTGAATGAAGCTAAATCCACCGTTCAAGACTTAACCGAACATCTCAATCTCTATCGATCTCGCGCCCCGGAAATAGAGATTGCCGACCATGCCGAAGATATCGATTTAGACTATATCATAGAAGACCTGCCCAAAATCATCGACTCGATGCAACTGGGATGCGATCGCATCAAAGATATCAGCACTTCACTCCGCACCTTTTCTCGGGCTGACAAAGACTACAAAGTGCCCTTCAATATCCACGAGGGTATCGACAGCACGCTCTTAATTCTCAAATATCGATTGAAAGCCAACGATCAGCGACCCGCTATTGAAGTCGTCAAAGACTACGGCAATATTCCGGCGCTCGAATGCTTCCCTGGGCAATTAAATCAGGTATTTATGAATATTCTGGCCAATGCCATTGATGCCTTAGAAGAAGCCAATATCGGTCGGGTTTTTGCCGAAATCAAAGCCAATCCTAACTGCATTACCATTACAACTGTCCGGGAAAATCAAGGGGTAAAAATTGCCATTGTTGATAATGGAAAGGGCATGAGGGAGGAAGTTAAAGGCAAAATATTTGACCATTTATTTACGACCAAAGCTGTGGGAAAAGGCACGGGATTGGGATTAGCGATCGCCCGTCAAATTGTGGTAGAAAAACACGGCGGTTCAATTCATGTCAATTCTCGACTAGGAGCGGGAACAGAATTTATCATCACCTTACCAACTTAAGTAGAGCAAAAAAATAATTTTCCCCCTGTATCTCAGACTCATTTTACCAACAAAACACGAACTTTACGTCAACAATAGCAATGAATAACTCCCCTAAAAAACCTAACATAAACACAAATTGTCAAATTCCCAACTATCAAATTATCGAAACCCTTTATTCAGGCAGTCGGACTTTAGTTTATCGAGCTATCCGTAGCGATGACCGATTACCTGTTGTTATCAAACTACTGAAAAATCCCTATCCCAGTTTCAGCGAACTGGTGTCATTTCGCAATCAATACACTATTGCGAAAAATCTCAACTCAAGATTAATCGTCCAAACGTACAGCCTAGAACCGTACCAAAATGGCTATGCCTTAGTCATGGAAGACTTTGGCGGGATTTCTCTCAAGGAATGGAGAGCCCTAGGATACATACAATCTCTAGAAGATTTTTTAGTTATAGCCAGAACCCTGTGCGATACCTTAGATGTACTCTACCAAGAGCGGATTATTCATAAAGATATTAAACCCGCCAATATCTTAATTAATCCCGAAACCAAAGAAGTCAAATTAATCGACTTTAGTATCGCCTCTTTACTCCCAAGAGAAACGCAAACACTGATGAATCCCAATGTCTTAGAAGGAACACTGGCTTATATTTCTCCAGAACAAACAGGCCGAATGAATCGGGGAATTGACTACCGCACAGACTTCTATTCCTTGGGCGTGACTTTATATGAATTACTGACGGGAGAGTTACCGTTTCAATCAAACGAGCCGATGGAATTAGTGCATTGCCATATTGCTAAAGAAACCCCTTGTGTCTGTGATTTAAATCCACAGATTCCCTTAATGCTCGGAGAAATTATTCGCAAGCTGATGGCGAAAAATGCCGAAGACCGCTATCAGAGTGCATTGGGACTAAAACATGACCTTGTTACCTGCTTAGAACAGTGGCAAGAAACAGGCAAGCACACCTGGTTTGATTTGGGACAGCGCGATATTAGCGATCGCTTCATCATCCCCGACAAACTCTACGGACGAGAAAAGGAAGTGCAGACATTACTGGAAGCCTTTGGTTATGTGGCCAATGGTGGGTCTCAACTGATGCTGGTGGCCGGTTTCTCCGGCATTGGCAAAACTGCCGTTATCAATGAAGTGCATAAGCCGATCGTTCAGTGGAGCGGCTACTTCGTCAAAGGGAAATATGACCAATTTCAACGGAATATTCCTTTCAGTGCTTTTGTCCAAGCCTTTCGGGATTTAATGGGACAGTTGTTAACCGAAAGCGATGCACAAATTCAACAATGGAAAACCCAAATATTATCAGCACTGGGAGAAAATGGACAAGTAATTATTGAAGTCATTCCCGAACTAGAGATAATTATCGGTCAACAACCACCCCCACCAGAATTATCAGGAACGGCGGCACAAAATCGATTTAATTTATTGTTTCAAAAATTTACCCAAGTTTTTACCAGCGCCGAACATCCCTTAGTGATGTTTTTAGACGATTTGCAATGGGCAGATTTGGCATCGCTGAACTTAATGCAGCTTTTAATGGCTGATACGGGTTATCTTTTATTAATTGGTGCATACCGCGATAACGAAGTCAACCCAGGACATCCATTGATGCTGACTTTGGGCGAGATGCAAAAAAAACAAGCAACGATTCATACAATTACTTTAGCGCCCCTGAGCCAAGTAACCGTAAATCAATTCGTTGCAGACACGCTGAAATGTCCGGGAAATTTAGCAGTAAATCTTTCTCAATTGATCTATCAAAAAACTCAAGGAAATCCGTTTTTTACCACCCAGTTTCTCAAAGCATTACATCAAGAAAATCTCATTCAATTTAATTTTGATTTAGGCTGTTGGCAATGCGATATTGCCCAAGTGAATCAGCAGGCACTTACAGATGATGTAGTGACCTTTATGGCATTGCAATTACAAAAATTGCCGCGATCGACTCAAAATGTATTAAAATTAGCAGCTTGTATTGGCAATCAATTTGATTTAGCTATTTTGGCAATTGTTTCGGAACATTCAGAAATAGAAACTGCTACTGAGTTGTGGAAAGCATTAGAAGAAGGATTGATTTTACCGAGTAGTGATGTTTATAAATTTTATCAACAAGAGTCATTAGTAAATAGTCATTGGTCATTTGTCAACGAAGAACAACAAATGACCAATGACCGAGTACAAATGACAGCTACCTACAAATTTTTACATGACCAAGTACAACAAGCGGCTTATTCTTTGATTCCAGACTATCAAAAACAAGCAACTCATCTCAAAATTGGACAGTTACTTCGAGAAAATTTATCAGAAATAGAACAAGATGAAAAACTGTTTGATATTGTGGAGCATTGTAACAAAGGAATTAAGTTAATTACTGAACCGAAAGAACAAGAAAGATTAGCTGAATTAAATTTAAAAGCTGGAGGTAAGGCGATACATTCTACAGCATACGCGGCAGCAAGGACATATTTCCAAATAGGAATCGAGCTACTACAAACAAACTGTTGGCACAGCCAGTATGAATTAGCTTTAAACCTCCATATTGCGGCGGCTGAAGCTAGTTATTTGAATAGTGACTTTGAGGGCATGGAACAGATAGCAACAATCGTGTTGCGATCGGCTAAAACGATTTTAGATAAAATAAAAATTTATCAAATTCAAATTGCAGCGCAAGTTTTGCAAAGTAATGTGCTGGAGGCGATCGCTATTGGCAGACAAGCATTGGAGCAATTGGGGGTTGAACTGCCTGCAGAACCCGATCCATCCCAGACTAGCAGAATGCTACAAAGCCTTGCCACCCAACTCGAAGGTAGACAAATTGAAGACTTGAGCGATCTGCCATTAATGACAGATCCTAACGCTCAGGCTGCAATGGAATTGATGGCAATGTTGTTTTCACCAATTATTCAAGGAATGCCCGGTCTATTGCCCTTGCTGAGTTCGATGATGGTGAATTTATCCCTTCGATCGGGCAATACCCTGGCATCAACAACTGGGTATGGTATTCATGGCATGGTATTGTGTGCTTTCTTGGAAGATCCTTCCGCAGGCTATGCTTTTGGTAAATTAGCTCTAAGTTTACTGGAAAAATTTAATATACAAAAGATTAAATCCAGCGTGATGTCTCTATTTGGTTGCTTTATTCAACATTACCAAGAGCGGTTGGATGCTACGATCCCGACTCTAAAAACAGCTTACCAGGCTGGCATAGAAACTGGAGATTTTTTACACGCTGGTTTTGCTCTCGGTGGTCACAGTAATGGCAGATTTTTTAGCGGTGAAGAACTGAATAGTTTTATTGAAGACATGGCTGATTATAGTGTGGCATTGGCTCAGGTGAAACAAGAATCGGCTCGAGTATATGTAAATTTAGGAAAACAAACAGCAGAAAACTTGATTGAATTAGTCAGTCAACCATATTGCTTGATCGGCAATGCCTATAATGAAACGTTGATGCTAACTAAGCACCAGCAAGATAACGATTTAACAGCGATGGCGCAAGCCTATATCTACAAACTGCTGCTTGCTTACTATTTTGGTAATTATACAGATGCACGCAACTATATTGCCCAAGCCAAGCTGTGTTTAATGGCAGTATCGGGATCGATTTTTGTTCCTATTTTCCATTTTTATGCCGCGCTAACTCATCTAGCACTCTTCCCTACCCAACCAGAACCGGAGCAAGCCGAACTGCTTGCTGTTGCTGCCACCCATCAAACGATTCTGCACCAGTGGGCGCACCATGCCCCGATGAACCACTTGCATAAATGGTATCTAGTGGAGGCTGAACGTTATCGAGTTTTGGGTGAAAAAATCGCAGCCAGCGAGTGTTATGACCGAGCCATAAATCTTGCTCAAGAACATCAATTTATCAACGAAGAAGCTCTCGCCAATGAATTGGCAGCCAAGTTTTACTTGCAATGGAATAAACAGCGCATCGCGCAAGAATACGCGATTGAAGCTTACTATGCTTATGCTCGTTGGGGTGCAAAAGCCAAAGTCGCTGATTTAGAAAAACGCTATCCGCAATTACTTGCTCCCGTATTACAGCCAACTCGTTCTGCTCTTTGCACTAACGAAACTATCTTCGCCTTGGGGACTGTGACATCCACCAGTTCCGCTATTTCTAGTAGCAGTGCTTATGTGGCTTTAGATTTAGCTGCGGTTCTCAAAGCTTCCCAAGCTATCTCAGGCGAAATCGAACTCGAAAAACTCCTTTCATCGTTGCTTTCCATTATCATCGAAAATGCGGGAGCCGATAAATGCGTGTTAATGCTGTTGCTAGACGATCGCCTGTTGATTAAAGGCTCGATTACCCTGGGGACAGAGCCAGTCGTGTTGCAGCGCCTTCCCATTGAAGAGAGTGAGGGAATTCCTCTGAAGCTGATTTACAAAGTCAAGCACAACAGGCAGACTACCGTAATAGTTGATGCGAGTACCGATCTGACTTTAGCCAATGACCCTTATATCATGCGCCAGCAGCCGAAGAGTATTTTGTGCAGCCCGATTTTGTATCAAGGGAAGTTGATGGGCATTTTATATCTAGAAAATAATTTAGCAAAGGGTGCTTTCACGAGCGATCGCGTCGAACTGCTGAATTTACTTTGCGCTCAAGCTGCAATTTCTCTAGAAAATGCGCGACTCTATCAAAATTCTCAAAAATATGCACAACAGTTAACACAATCTCTAACAAAATTGCAGGCTAGTGAAATCCGTTTTCAAAATTTAGCAAATAATATTCCTGGTACGGTGTACCAATTACGTCTGGGGGCTGACGGTTCAATTTCAACACCTTATGTCAGCTCTGGCTGTTTCGACTTATATGAGTTAGCACCAGAGTTAGTGATGGCAGGTGTACATAGCCTTAACGCTATGCATCATCCTGATGATGACCTAACTATTACACAAGCAATGATCTACTCTGCCCAAAATCTAACACCATTTGAGCAACAATGGCGTATTATTGTGCCTTCAGGAATCGTAAAATGGGTTTTCTCTGCTGCTAGGCCAGCGCGCCAAGCAGATGGTGCAATCTTATGGGATGGAGTGGTAATTGATATTAGCGATCGCAAGCGAGCAGAACTTGCTGTGCAGCAAAAAACGCAAGATTTAGAACAAGCGCTAACCGAGTTACAAAACGCTCAATTACAAATAGTTCAAAGTGAAAAAATGTCTGCATTGGGTAATCTTATGGCTGGGGTGGCTCACGAAATGAATAATCCTTTGGGTTTTATTTCTGCTAGTCTCCACCAAGCAAAACCAACATTTAATGACATTGTTGAACACTTAAAACTCTATCAAGAAACGCTAACAGATCCACCTGAAAAAATTATCGTTCATGCCGAAGAAATTGACTTGAATTATAGCTTGGAAGATTTGCCAAAAGTCATTGATGCCATGTCTGTCGCGTGCGAAAGGTTAAGTAAGATTAGCACTTCACTACGAACATTTTCCCGTGCGGATCGCGATTATAAAGTTATTTTTAATATTCACGAAGGCATTGACAGCACGATTTTGATTCTCAAACATCGTCTGAAAGCTAATGACCAACGTCCCGCCATTGAAGTGATTACCAACTATGGCGATTTACCTCAAGTCGAGTGTTTTCCCGGACAAGTAAACCAGGTATTTATGAATATTTTAGCTAATGCTATTGACGCATTAGATGAGTCAAATATTGGACAAGGCTTTCATTCAATCAAAGCAAATAAAAATCGAATTAATGTCACTACTTCAACTGTCGATAATTTTGTAAAAATTACCATTGCTGATAATGGCAAGGGAATGAATGAAGAGTTAAAACAAAAGATATTTGACCATTTATTTACTACAAAAGCTGTGGGCAAGGGGACGGGATTGGGATTGGCGATCGCCCGCCAGATTGTAGTCGAAACCCACGGCGGTACAATTGAGGTGAATTCCCATCAGGGAGAGGGAACTGAATTTGTGATAGTTTTACCTATTAGCGAACAAAAATTGCAGCCCTTCGTCATTTAATAAAATTAGGTTCGTAGCGCGGACTTTAGTCCGCGCTACGAACCTATTTGTCGATCGCCCATCAAGACACTCGCAGCCATCTCCCCCACTCCTAGGCAAGATGGCCCAAATCTCAACTATGCTAACGTAGGCAAGCAGCAATGCCTTGTCATGAAGGCGATTGACATACTTTAAAACAATTGATTTGATTAAGGAGCGGTGTATCCCCTATGGCAAACCTGATCGGCACAGACAGCAACGACTTTATTTTAGGAACTCCGCAGGGCGATCGAATTCGTGCTTTAGATGGCGATGACACGCTCCTGGGTGCGGGAGGAGATGACACCCTAGAGGGGGACGCCGGCAACGACCAACTGCTCGGAGGCGACGGAGGAGATTCGCTGTTTGGGGGCGAAGGAAATGACGAACTCATTGGCAACCAAGGCCGCGATTTTGCTTTAGGCGGAAACGGCGACGACTCAATTCTCGGCGGTTTGGGCAACGACGTCCTCGAAGGCAACGACGGGTTAGACACTGTATTCGGAGATGCCGGCGACGACGTGATTCGCGGCAACGCGGGCTTTGATGTGATTGCCGGCGGTACTGGCAATGACAGCCTGGTGGGGGGTGACGGCGACGATTCGGTGTTCGGGAATGCTGATGACGATTTTCTCTACGGAGATTCGGGGAATGATTCTCTCAACGGCGGTAGCGGCGGAGATCAACTGTTTGGCGGTGACGGCAACGACTATCTCCTCGGTGCCGACGGCGATGATACTTTGTACGGCAATGACGGCACTGATTCGCTCTTCGGTGACTCCGGCAACGACCAAATATTCGGGGGGAAGGCTGACGATACGGTTTTTGGCGGCAGCGGTTCCGATACGCTTCGCGGCGATTTAGGCGATGACTCGGTAATGGGAGATGAAGGCAACGACTTCCTCTTCGGTGGCAAAGGTAATGATGTTCTAGACGGCGGTTTTGGCGATGATTCCTTGGCCGGTGGTCTCGGTGACGATACAATTTTGGGCAGTTTCGGTAATGACAATTTATTTGGGGCAGAGGGTAATGATTCTCTGATCGGAGGTGAGGGTTCGGATACTCTGACTGGCGGTAGCGGCAGCGATGTCTTTGGATTGGGAGCGGGCCCTGGAAGTTTGGTTTTAATTACTGATTACAATGAGGCAGAGGATTTCTTTGGACTGCCGAGCAGTTTATCTTTCAGTCAACTGCAAGTGAGCCAAGGTAACGGCGCAAATCTCCGAGATACTGTAATTACGATCGACGGCAAGCTTTTAGCAATTTTGGTAGACACTCCATCGGCGCTGATTGATGCCAATGATTTTATCTCTGTGAGCGCGACGTCTAGCCCCAGGCCGACTACTACGACTACGACTACGACTACGACTACGACTACGATAGGAACTCCGACTCCGACAACTGCGACTCCGACTCCGACTCCAGAGACAACTCCGACTCCGGCGACAACTCCGACTCCGGCGACAACTCCGACTCCGGCGACAACTCCGACTCCAGCGACAACTCCGACTCCGGCGACAACTCCGACTCCGGCGACAACTCCGACTCCGGCGACAACTCCGACTCCGGCGACAACTCCGACTCCGGTGACGACTCCGACTGCTTCGAGGATTCCGACTGCGCCGACTATTACGGCGCCTGATTCGATGGTGTCAATTAGTTCGATCGCCCCGACTCCTACTCCCGGGCTGTTGCCAATGCCTGGCCAGACGCAGATTTTTCCTTCGATGCTGCCGAGTCCGACACCCGTACCTCCTACACCTTTCGGGTTCTAGGGGCGCGAGGGCAGCTTAGTTATGAGTTTTGAGTTAATGTCAAACTCACCAACTCAAAACTCATAACTCATCACTGATCGCTCAGGCTATTTAAGGTCTTGCTCAGTCTCGGCCGAGTCGTTTTCATGCTCGGCGGGATCGTATTCTAGGGGAGATAATTGTTTGCTGTACCCCAAGAGCGATCGAAGTTTCATGCGCTGGATGTAAGGCCAGCCGCCATTGGCTTCAATATTCCTGATCAGTTTGTACATTGCTTGGCGGTTGTCGGGAAAAGACGCTTGAAACAAACCGTCCCGAATTTCCTGGTGCGAAGCTTCTAAAGCTCGCAGCAAAGCCAAAAGCAGTACGCTGTCTCCCTGACAACTTTCGGCTAAAGTCCGAATCGCCTGTGTCAACGATTGCAGTTGAGACTGCAACTTTTCTGACTCTAAATTTTTGCCGTTGTCCATACTGCTGCTTCCTTTGAAATCTACAAGGCGTTTTTCCGGGGCCACTGGTGTCAACCGACTAATCGAGCTAGTGGCGATCGGCATTCGGGGCTAGGAGCAACGTAACTTAAGTAGGTTGACCTAAGCAATATTAATTTGCAACTCAAGTCAGGAAAAGAGCACAACCCGTCGTACCATGTGTATTGGGCGACGATCCGAAAATTTTGAGAAATCCTAAGTCAAGGCTTAATTTCACCGCAGTAGCTAGCTCGACTGTTTGAGTCAAACTCGGTGATGGCTTTCGGATGGTTGCACGGGCAGGGCCTGCCCGTGAGCAATTGTATTTTGCTCGAAATAGGGCTTTTTCTTAATATAATCCGATGTTGGAGATTGAGGTTGGCAATGAAATATCGTGCTTTAATTGTTGCACTTTTAGCATTTTGCATGAGTGCGCTGGTTGCTTGTTCTTCGGCTCCTGATACAACGGTGGCGACTACCGAGTTACTCACCTACGACCAGATCAGAGGTACTGGATTGGCAAATAACTGCCCTAGTTTGGCAGAAACTTCTCGCGGATCTATCCCTATTGAAGCGGGCGCAACCTATAAACTGACTGGTATGTGTTTGCAGCCCACAACTTATTTTGTGAAGGAAGAACCAGCAAACAAACGCCAAGAGGCAGAATTTGTGCCTGGTAAAGTGCTGACTCGGTTCACGTCGAGCATTGACCAAGTTCAAGGTACGCTAGATGTTGGTAAGGATGGGACTCTGACTTTTACAGAAGAAGATGGCTTGGACTTTCAAGCAATTACGATTCTGTTACCGGGCGGAGAGCAAGTACCTTTCTTGTTCACTATTAAAGAACTGGTAGCCAGTTCCGAGCCAGGAGTGGTTGCTATCAATACTTCCACCGATTTGCGAGGAAATTTTAACGTTCCTTCTTACCGTAGCGGTACCTTTTTAGACCCTAAAGCTCGCGGGGTAGCCTCTGGTTACGACCATGCTGTAGCGCTTCCGGCTACTGACAACTCCAAACTCAAACGCTCTAATGTGAAGTTGGCTGACACCAACACAAAGGCGGGCAAAATTTCTCTCCAAGTTGCAAAAGTCAACAGCGCCACTGGCGAAATAGGCGGGATTTTTGAAAGCTTGCAGACTTCTGATACTGATTTGGGAGCTAGACCTGCTTTGGATGTGAAAATTCGCGGTTTATTTTACGCTCGCATCGAGCCTTCTGTTTCGTAAAATTGGCTTTTTGGATCGATCCTCTGCGAGGGCTTCGCCAACGAACTAGAGCAGTTTTTTGGCCTCAAGCTACTGCTCGCTCTTCATTAGCCAACAGTCTTTAGCAAGATCACTGAAGACTGTTGACTAATGAATAAATTTATGATTAAACTATGATTGAGTTGCAATTTATTAAGAGACGATTTTTAATTATTTAAAGTATTGCTTTTAAACCGTTTTCAGCTTATAATGCGGTGTGAAAAAATTCCCGTTAAATTTGAATTCCTACCTTGGGATAATCAGTTCAAATCCCTGCGTCTTCCCAAAATCAAACTCGCGTGTTCGCTGTCACAACGATTAAGTGCTAGGATTACACCACCTATAAATATTTTTTGTTAAGCTAGATTGGAAACTAGATATAAAGCAACATCAGTCCTCTGCTCTACCAACCCTTATGCCGCCATGTCTACCACAGCCCCGAACGAGCTAAAAAACGAAAATTTTCAATTGTTGCGCGAGTACCAAGATTCTGGCTCGAATGAAGTCCGCAATCAGTTAGTTCAACTGAATATTGGACTGGTGAGAAAAGAAGTTTACCACTGGCTAAACCAGTGCGGTGAAAGCTACGACGATTTGCAGCAAGTCGGGTGTATAGGGTTGATTAGGGCGATCGAGCGATTCGATCTGTCGAGGGGACACGCTTTTAGTTCCTTTGCAATTCCCTACATTCGGGGCGAAATTCAACACTACTTGCGAGACAAAAGCCCTTCGGTGCGATTTCCCCGCCACTGGCAGTCCCTGGAACGCAAGTCTGTCGCAGCAATCAAGGATTTGCAGGTGCAGTTCAACCGCAAACCTACGGATGCAGAAGTAGCAGCAGTGCTTGAGGTTTCTGTTGAAGAATGGCGAGAAATTAAGTTAGCCCACCTCAACCGATCGCCTCTGAGTTTGGACGCGCCGATGCAGGATGAAGATGAGGGTGCGACAAGTCTGGGCGAATTGATGCCCGATAGCAAGTATCGGAGTTTTCAGTTGGCCCAAGAGGATCGAATTCGCGTACAGCAAGCTTTGGCGATGTTGGAACAACGGACTCGCGAGATATTGGAGTTTGTTTTTCTCTACGATTTGACTCAGAAGGAAACCGCCGAACGCTTGGGTATCAGTGCGGTAACAGTTTCTCGGCGAGTTAAGAAAGGACTCGATTTGCTCAAGGAAATTATGACGAAGCAGCTTTAGTCAGTTGTCAGTTGTCAGTTGTCAGTTGTCAGTAGTTATTGGTTATTGGTTATTGGTTATTGGTTGTTGGTTATTGGTTGTTGGTTGTTGGTTGTTGGTTGCTAGTTGCTAGTTGTTGGTTATTAGTTATTGGTTATTGGTTATTGGTTGTTGGTTATTGGTTGTTGGTTGTTGGTTATTGGTTACTTGCTAGGAATTCCCAATTTCCAATTCTCAATTCCTAATAACAAATAACAAATAACCAATAACAAATAACAGCTAACAGTCAACAGTCAACAGTCATTAGTAGCAAATGACTAATGACTGAGGACTAATGACTAATTTTTAGATGCTTCCGACAAATTTATCGAGCCTTTCTACAGCTTTTTTAATTGTGTCTAAATCGGTGGCGTAAGATAAACGAATGTGGTCGTCTGCACCAAATGCAATCCCAGGAATAACTGCTACTTGTTGCTGTTCTAGGAAAGCGTCGGAAAATTCTAGAGAAGTCATTCCCGTTTTGCTGATGTTGACAAACATATAGAAAGCACCGTCTGGTTTGATGCAGCTAATTCCGGGGATGGCATCGAGCAATTCAAATATTACTTTACGCCGATCGGCAAAAGCTAGTCGCATTTTTTCGACAGACTCTTGGCTGCTTTCCAAAGCTGCGATCGCGCCGTACTGTGCAAAGGTACACACGTTTGAGGTACTGTGACCTTGAATGGTACCCGCGGCGTTGATTAGTTCGACTGGCCCGGCTAAATAGCCAATGCGCCAGCCTGTCATCGAGTAACCTTTGGCAAAACCGCTGCTAACGATCGTGCGATCGAAGATTTCTTTACCCACGGAACCGATGCTGACGTGTTGAGCACCGTCATATATAATTTTTTCGTAAATCTCGTCAGAAACGACTAAAATATCTCGATCGACTATCACCTCGGCCAAGGCTTTGATTTCCGCTGGAGAGTACACCATTCCCGTCGGGTTACAAGGCGAATTCAGCACAAATAACTTGGTTTTGGGAGTAATCGCTCGGTTGAGTTGTTCCGGTGTAATTTTATATGCTGTCGAAGCATCTGTCGGTACAATTACGGGTGTGCCGCTGGCGAGTTTGACCATTTCTGGATAACTCACCCAGTAGGGAGCCGGAATAATTACTTCGTCTCCAAACTCAATCAGAGCCATCATCAGATTGTAGAGGGAATGCTTGCCGCCGTTGGTGACAATGATATTTTCCGGTTGATAGTTGAGATTGTTGTCCTCGCGGAGTTTGCGGGCGATCGCAGCCTTTAACAGCGGTTCTCCAGCCACAGGGCCGTACTTAGTCTTCCCCGCGTCCAGAGCTTGCTTAGCCGCTGTTTTAATGTGTTCGGGCGTATCAAAGTCTGGTTCTCCCGCACTCAAACTACAGACATCTATTCCTGCGGCCTTCATGGCTTTCGCCTTAGCTGCGATCGCCAAGGTTATCGAAGGAAGAACCTCACCCACTCGTGCTGTCAACTCGATCATTGGATTTTAGATACTATATTTTTGACTTTAGATCATAGGTTGACAAATCTTGATATTCAACCCTGGTGTTAGGGAATTATGACATTTGTTTACATAGTACGCAAAGGATTAAACAATTTACAAATAAAAATTAAAGAAGTTCTCAGCAAAAATTTAGACCTTAGTTTAAGGCCCAGATTGCATCTGTTGACTGTTGGCTGTTGGCTGTTGACTGTTGACTGTTGACTGTTGGCTGTTGGCTGTTGACTGTTGACTGTTGACTGTTGACAGGTAAATCTCAAATTTCAAATCGACTCACCTCACCTGCATAGGGAGACAAACCCTGGAGAGGTTCGCCCGTAGCCCCAAAATTTAGACGCCGAAAATTTAGATTTTAGTGTGAATCTAAAATCTCAAACTTCTACTGAGCGAAGCCGAAGTATTTAAAATTTAAAATCTCAAATCGATTGGCGCTATGATTGTACCATTTTTGATTCCTCGTTACCTTCAACACCGACCTGCAAGCTTATGGATCTCAAATCTCTGATTCGCGACATTCCTGATTTCCCCAAGCCGGGAATAATGTTTCGAGACATTACAACTTTGCTGTCCAACCCGCAAGGACTCAGCTACACCATTGACAGCTTAGCCGAAAAATGCTCTGCAATGTCTGCTGACTATGTGGTGGGTATGGAATCGCGGGGCTTCATCTTTGGCGCGCCCTTGGCTTATAAAATGGGAATAGGCTTTATTCCTGTCCGCAAGCCGGGGAAACTGCCAGGAGAAGTTTATTCTGCTGAGTACGAGTTGGAGTATGGTGTCGATCGACTGGAGATGCACCGAAACGCGATGAAATCCGGCAGCCGGGTGCTGGTTGTGGACGATTTAATCGCCACTGGCGGAACGGCGGTAGCAACGGCTCAGTTGTTGCAGCAAGCAAGCTGCGAGCTTATCGGTTTTGCTTTTGTCATTGAATTGCAGGCTTTGGGCGGCAGGCAGAAATTGCCTGATGTGCCAATTGTTACCTTAGTTGAGTATTAGTCAGTTAACTGTTAACTGTTGACTGTTGACTGTTGACTGTTGACCAATAATATCCTTGACCTTTGCATCGGAATCATTCATCTCTCTCTTTTCTTTCTCTGCGATCTCTGCGATCTCTGCGGTTAAATCATTCCGATGCAACTGGAATTAATATCATTCACAAATCTAAAATCTAAAATCTAAAATCTAAAATCCTATGACTTCTATTAAATCTAATCGAAAGTTGCGAATGTTGAATTCTGTGTTGGGTAGCGAGACATTTACTTATGTAGTCAAGCGACTGTTGCAGGCACTTTTAACCTTATTTTTAGCCTCGGCTCTTTGTTTTGCAATTATTGAGTTGGCACCAGGAAATTACTTAGATACTTTGAGCCAAAATCCCAAGATTTCGCCGGAGACACTCAAGCAACTCGAACAGCAGTTCGGCTTGGATAAACCAGCGATTGTGCAGTATTGGCTGTGGTTGCAACAAATTGTAACGCGGGGGAATTTTGGCACGAGTTTTGTGTATCAGCGATCCGTAGCTTCGCTGCTGTGGGAAAGAGTACCGGCGACGTTATTGATGGCGATCGCATCTTTGATTGTAACTTGGGCGATCGCGCTTCCTTTGGGAATAGTCGCCGCCGTCAATCAGAATAAAACTGTCGATCGAGTTTTGCAAGTAGTCAGCTACACCGGCCAGGGATTTCCCAGCTTTATCACAGCCTTGCTGCTGCTATTTTTTGCTCAAAATACTTCCCCTCTTTTCCCCGTCGGAGGAATGACCAGCATCGACCATGCAGACTTACCTTGGTGGGGTCAAATCCTCGATTACTGCTGGCACTTAATTTTGCCAACAGTCGCCCTCAGCGTTACTGGTTTTGCAGGCTTGCAAAGATTGATGCGCGGACAATTATTGGACGTACTGCGTCAAGATTACATCCGCACCGCCAAGGCCAAAGGTTTACCCGACAATCGAGTAATTTACGTTCACGCTTTACGGAATGCGATTAATCCGTTAGTCACGCTATTGGGTTTTGAGTTTGCTAGTTTGTTGAGCGGTGCATTTATTGCTGAATTTTTCTTTAATTGGCCTGGTTTGGGAAAGCTGACTTTGGAAGCTGTGACTAATCAAGATTTGTACTTAGTCATGGCAAGTTTGATGATGGGCGCGACCATGTTGATTGTTGGTAATTTGTTGGCGGATTTACTACTCAAAGCAGTTGACCCTAGAATTAAACTGGAAAATCTTAAATAGAAGACTTAATTCAGTAACAAAAAGTACACAATGGCGATTTGTAACAGTCAACAGTCAACAGTCAACAGTATTCCCATTACCAATCTCGGAGTGTTTTATGTCAGAAAAACAACCAAACGAACCAATGAGTTTTAGCCGCTTTGCCGACTGGTGCAGGCATATTGACAGCCTTTCAGAAGGGGCAAGGTACACAGTTAAAGAGTTGTTAGAAAGGGCTGGCACTGATGACCCTGAAGCAGCGGAGCAGATACTTTCAAGGATGACAACACTGTATCTCTACGGCCATTATGAAGATCTTACCGACATCAGCCCCCTCGGCTCGCTCACCAATTTGACAACACTGCATCTGGGCTGCAATAACATTACCGATATCAGCGCCTTGCGATCGCTCACCAATCTGACCGAACTCGATCTCTACGAGAATAGAATTACCGATGTCAGCGCCTTGCGATCGCTCACCAATCTGACAGAACTCAATCTCTACGAGAATAGAATTACCGATGTCAGCGCCTTGCGATCGCTCACCAATCTGACAGAACTCAATCTCCACGACAATGAAATTACCGCTATATGCGTGTCAGGCGAAGTCGCACAGAAATGTCTTACTCTCTCGACTAGACCAATTGATGCTCAAAAAGCCACAGAAGCCATCAAAGTTGTCTATGCCGCTATTGGCCTAGAAGAACCCGAAGTTATTATTTGCAGCAGTCCCCGCGACGTTTGTCCCCAAATCTTCAAAAGGCTCAAACGCGAGCATTCACAAAACTGCTCAGACGAATACAGAAATAGATTGGGGGAAAATTTAAACCAGATATGGATATCCCCTATGGAAGAATTTGCAATTTCGTGGGAGTATGAGATCCATAGGATCACGCTCGAGTCCCAAGCCGACAGCACACTGCATTCGGAAATGTACAAAGTGGTTGACAGCTATATGCGATCGGAACGAACGATATGGAATGTTTTTTTCAAAGATTTGTTCTACCTTAACTACCCTCAAACCTCCACGAATTTGTTTAAAGAAATCTATTTAACTGAATTGTATATATCTTCAGGCGTCAATATTTCCCAAAAGGCACAAGAAATACATCACTACCAAAAGCTGCTTTTCGAGCATTGCGGTTGGATATTTCCCTTTGAAAAGATTTGCGCGGTGTGCGATCGCCCGCGCCACCTGCGCTTTGACAGTCAAAACCGCTTGCACGCCGAAGCAGAACCTGCGATCGAGTTTGCCGACGGATGGAATTTTTACTATTATCACGGTGTCAGATTGCCTGAAGAATACGGCCAAGTCCCCCCAAATCAATGGCAATCCCAATGGCTTTTAACAGAAGAGAATGCCGAACTGAGGCGAGTGTTAATTCAAGGGATTGGTTACGATCGCATTTGTCAAGAATTGTTAGCAAAACAAATAGATAGTTGGCAGGAATATGCACTATTACAAATAGATAATGCCGATGTCGAGCCGATTTGTTTGTTAAAAATGACTTGTCCAAGTACGGGATTCATTCACGCTTTGAGAGTCCCACCTAACCTGAGATCAGCTAGGAAGGCAATTCGCTGGGTAAATTGGGATATCGATCCAAAGAAATTTTCCGTGCAGACTTGATCTAATTGCGCCAGCAGTATATAATTAAATCAAGTTTGATTAGCAGTCGCAATTTGTGCTTGGGTAAGTCCTGCGTAAGTCCTGAGCAAGAAGGAAGAAAGAAGAAGCGAAAAAACTGCTTTTTTGCGTTTGCAGGCAAAACTCTTTGGTGTCAACTTAATGTGAAACCCCGATTGCGGTATGGGGTTTAAACCCTTGCAGGAAACCTTAACTCCTCTTCAGACGACTGTTCCACTTATTATGCCAATTCCGCATTTATAATTCACTTTATATTGAGCGATGGTTGTCGCCACTACACACAAAAAGCCCGCCTTCGGAGGCTTTAAGATTAAAGTTGCAAAATAATTTCTGACTGTACAGATCCAAAATTATAGAGTCAGCGTATATTACTAATGAACGCAGTACAAAATTTCATAGGTTCGCATCGCTAAAAAGTTGAGCTTGCCTGTTTGCAGTTGAGCTGCGATCGCGCGCCAGCTACACAGCCAACTATAAAATACGGCTAAGTGATCTGTATTTAGGAGTGAGTTTATTTGAATCTGGGGGCGGGTTTATATATCATTTTACCTGCGTGTAATACTTTTATGGCAGCCCACACAGCCGAAAATAAGAAAAACTATCCTAAAAGTGCGAATTTGTGATATGTTAAAATGAAAAAACCGCCGCTTTTAGGCAACGGAAGTATCAAAATTAGAGGGTGATTACAGCATGGCAGAAATAAGAGACACCGCACAAGCAAACTTGCTAGCCGGAACTCCAGAAGATGACCTAATTTTTGGTTTAATGGGAAATGACACCATTGCGGGAAACTCGGGAAATGACAGCATTTTTGGAGGAAAGCAAAGCGATTCCATTGAGGGAAATTCTGGCAATGATTCGATTTTTGGAGATTTAGATAACGATACTATTAACGGCGGTGAAGGTAGCGATTTTTTAGTTGGCGGAAAAGGCAGCGATTTCATCTCAGGCAACTCCGGCAATGATGTTTTGTCGGGCGATCGCGGTACTGATATCCTAAGCGGCGGCGAGGGGGCAGACGTATTTGTTTTGAGGCGCTACGCTGATGCCGATCCTTTTCGTACCAGCGGCGGTGTAAGTTTGGGCGATGCTGACGCGATCGCAGATTTTGCACCAGGTACAGATTTAATCGGTTTGGGAGAAGGTGTCAGTTTTAGCGACTTGAATATTCTGGAAGCAGGAAACGATACTGTTATTCAAGACCGGGTGACTGGAGAATTTTTTGCGGTTCTCCAAGGTGTTAATCGAAACTCGATCGGCCCTGCAAATTTCACTAATAATATTAGCAGCATTGCTCCCACTCTCCCGCCTGCACCGCGGACAACGGCTTATGCTTTAACTTCTACTAATCGGATTGTCGGTTTTAGTCTTTCCAATCCGGGAAGTGTCATCTCAGATTTGCCCGTGACTGGATTACCAGCGGGAGAAAGTTTGCTGGGAATTGATTATCGGCCGGCGAATGGCGTACTTTACGGTGTGGGTAGCAGCAATCGCTTGTATACTCTCAATCCCAGAACTGGAGAAGCAAGTCAAGTCGGTAGCGGGGAATTTCCTGTTAGTTTGACTTCGGGGGCTGCGGGTTTTGATTTCAATCCGACGGTGGATCGAATTCGGTTTGTCAATCAAGCTGGTCAAAATGCCCGCCTCAATCCGAATACGGCGGGAATTGTGGATTTTGACACGCAGGCGGGGGGAATTCAACTCGACGGGAATTTGGCTTATGCTGCGGGCGATCGCAATTTCGGAAGTTCTCCGGGGGTGGCGTCTGCTGCCTATACTAACAATTTGGCCGGCGTAACTTCGACAACTTTGTTTGCAATCGACAGCAATTTAGACGTTTTGGTGCGACAAGATCCGCCGAATAATGGAGTGTTGAATACGATCGGATCTTTGGGAGTTGATGCTAGTAGCATTCTCGGCTTTGATATCAGGAGTATTGGCGGCCGCGAGGTGGCAGTGGCGGCGCTGGAAGTTGGGGGTGTTTCCGGTTTGTACAATATCAATTTGACAACCGGTCAAGCTTCCTTCGCGGGCCAAATTGCCGACGGAAGACAGATTAACGGTTTGGCTTTACCTTTGCCTACAGCTTACGCCTTGACTGTCAGAAATGGCGCTGAAGCAATTGTCGGTTTTAACGAGGGGGCACCGCAGGCGATTCTCAGCGACGCGACTGTTACTGGTTTGCAGCCTGGAGAAAGTTTGCTGGGAATTGATTTTCGCCCCGCTAACGGCCAACTTTACGGTGTTGGTTCTAGTAATCGCTTGTACGCGATCGATCCGGTGACTGGGGCTGCAAGTCAAGTCGGTAGCGGGCAATTTCCTGTTGGTTTGACTCCGGGGGCTGCGGGTTTTGATTTCAATCCGACGGTGGATCGCATTCGGTTTGTCAATCAAGCCGGTCAAAACGCCCGCCTCAACCCGGATACGGGGGCAGTTGTGGATACTGACACGCTGACGGGGGGAATTCAACTCGACGGGAATTTGGCTTATGCTGCGGGCGATCGCAATTTTGGAAATTCTCCGGGGGTGGCGTCTGCTGCTTATGTGAATAACTTGCCGGGGGTAAATTCGACAACTTTGTTTGCCATCGACAGCAATTTAGACGTTTTGGTGCGGCAAGATCCGCCGAATAATGGAGTGTTGAATACGATCGGATCTTTGGGAGTTGATGCTGGTACCGTTCTCGGCTTTGATGTCAGGAGTGTTGGCGGTAACGAGACGGCTTTGGCTGCGATCGAAGTTGGCGGAGTTTCGAGCCTGTACAATATTAATTTGACGACCGGTCGGGCTTCCATCGTCGGTCCAATTGGCGACGGGCGATCGATTAAAGGTTTGGCACTGACTTTGATTTAAATAGGGAAGGAAGAAGGAAGAAGGAAGAAGGAAGAAGGAAGAAGGAAGAAGGAAGAAGAAAGAAAAATAATTAAACTTTTTTAATTTACCGATTCCCAATTCCCCATTCCCAATTCCCCATTTCCAATTCCTCATTCCCAATTCCCCATTCCCAATTCCCGATTCCCAATTCCCCATTCCCAATTCCTCATTCCCGATTCCCGATTCCCGATTCCCGATTCCCGATTCCCGATTCCCGATTTCCCATTACCAATTTGAGTTAATCTATTATTTTGACAAAAAAGATAAGATGTTATCCCAAGTTTTTTACTTGCTCCGTTCTCGTGCTGACGGCAAATATCTATCCGCCAATCCCAATCCTGATTCGGCAGTTAGTTACTTGTTAATGTTTCGCGAAGACTATGACGCTTTGAGCTATCTCAACACCCATGCTGCTGATGTTGCCGATCGATTCGGAGTAGAATCAATTTCTGGTTCTCAGGTAAAAAAGTTGCTGGAACGTTGGAGCTTTAAGGGTGTGGGGATCGTTCAAGACCCGCTGTTACCGAATATTGAGTTTTTATTGACAAATAATTGACAGTTGACAAAATTTGCGCTTCACCCGGTTTCTGGAAGAAATCGGGTTTTTTCGTCAAGTTTTGGGGGACTCTTAGTTTGCCGGCGCACGGATGAGCAGGAACCGGGTTTCTTTGACACTGCGTAAGTCTTGGATCTGACAAAGCCCAAAACACCCTATTTAGTGCAATTCATCCAATATATTAACGTTTAACTCTCAATCTGAATCCTATTGTATATTCGTAGTCTGTTGATATATTCCGCGTCAGTACATAAATTATGGTTCCAAAATTAGAGCGATCGAGTGTCAGCGAAAAACGCAACCAGTCCGATTTTCCCGAAACAGTACCCACAGCAAATCCAATATTTTTCAGGACGTACAGCCGCCGTACCGAGACAGGGCGGGAGACTTGGGCCCAAGTGTGCGATCGAACAGTTAAGGGCTTAGCGTCGCTAGGAAACCTCACTGCTGAAGAAACAGAGCTCCTACACCGGATGCAAAACCAGCTCAAAACCCTCGCTTCCGGGCGCTGGCTGTGGGTAGGCGGCAGCAAATGGATAGAACAACCCGAAAACTTTTCCGGCGCCTATAATTGTTCCTCAACCAATATTATCGACTGGCGCGCCTTTGGCTTGTTAATGGATTTGGCAATGATGGGCTGCGGCACCGGTGCAGTTTTGGAACCCAAATATATCAACCAATTGCCGCCAATCCGCAACCGCTTAACCGTGACAATGCAAGGCGAAATCGGCTCTACACCCGCCCAGTCGCGCCGCCAAGCAACCGAAGTAAAAATAGACAAAAAAACCGCCACTATCCATGTCGGAGATTCTCGCCAAGGTTGGGTGCAATCCTATCAAACTTTACTGGAATTATCCACAGATGAAAGATTTGCAGGCGAAGTTCAAGTTTACATCGATTTGAGCGACGTTCGCCCGGTGGGAGAGCCTTTAAAAGGTTTTGGCGGAGTCGCAAATCCGGTAAAATTGCCCGACCTTTATCAACGTTGTTCAGCAATTTTGAATAAAGCTTTAGGGCGGCAGTTAAATTCAGTTGAATGCTGCGTGTTGATTGACGAAGCTGCGGTCACAATTGTTGCAGGCAATATTAGGCGGTCTGCCGGAATACGTCAGTTTTATTCTGACGACGAACTGGGGGCAAATGCTAAAAACAACCTGTGGCAACAAGATGATAAAGGCAACTGGAGAATAGATCGAGAACGCGATGCTTTGAGAATGGCAAATCATACCCGCGTTTTCCATCACAAACCAACACTGGAAGAATGTATTGATGCTGTTCGCAAACAGTATTATTCTGGTGAAGGTGCGATTCAGTGGGCTGGTGAAGCTGTAGCTAGAGCTAACGTCGATTTACTTTCAACACCGAGTCTTAAAAATCAGTTCTTGAAAGCTTACGACGAAGGAAAAGCTAAACATTGGTTGCAGGAACGCTATCCTGACATGACTGCGGAAGAATTAGAGCATCGGTCAGTTCGTTTGGGCTTAAACCCGTGTGGTAAGTAATTTTGCCTCACGTTAAAAACCTCGCAAATTCGGAGAAGACTGAGATGTTAATTCCGAGGTAAGTAAGGGAATTAAAAATCCTTTGCCACCGTAGAGCGTACCGGGTGAACCTTCTTGATTGAAGAATATAATCCTGGCAAGAGTGCGGGGCATTTATAACTAAAGTAAATGAAAAAGTACGCCGAGCTACAGGGAAAATAGAATCTGTAGAACTAAAGGATAAAAAGCCTTTAGGATAACACAACTGGAAATCATCGGCTCTAATTTTCACTGTAATCTGGGGGAGGTTCACCTCAATCAAATCGATCCTTACAACTTCAAAGAACAAGAGGAAGCTTTCACCGCAGCAGGTTTATCTGTTGCGGTACTTCTCAATCACAAATTTCTCGAACCTCGCTATCAATACAGCCGCGAATTAGACCCGATTGTCGGCGTATCTTTCACGGGATTGTTCGATTTCTTCGTTCATGCTTTTGGTGTTGAGTGGCTGCACTGGTGGGTGGAAGGCCGCCCGCAAACTCCGCAGGGAATCGCGTTTAAACAGCGGGAAGAAGAGTATTTGACTGGTTGGCGGGAAATTGTCGATCGCGTAGTATGGGATTATTGCGATCGCCATTCCTTAAAACGCCCAAATCGCTGCACAACCGTGCAACCATCGGGTACCAAATCTCTGCTCACAGGCGCTTCTCCGGGGTGGCATCCGCCGAAAGCCCAGCGTTTTATTCGCCGGATCACTTTCGGCAAAAACGACCCCGTAGCCCTCGCCTGCATAGACTACGGATACAACGTGATTCCGTCTCAATCTGACAAGGATGAAAACGGCAATTTGCTGAACAATCCCTTCGACGAACGCTGCACGGAATGGCTGGTAGAAATACCCGTTGCGGTAAGTTGGGCTGATTTACCCGGTGCCGATCAAATTGACATTAACAAATTCTCAGCGGCGGCACAAATGGACTTTTATATGCAGGTACAAAAGTTCTATGTTAGACATAACACTTCGGCCACCATTGAATTGCGGGAAAATGAAGTTGAAAGTTTGGGCACTCGGATTTACGAAGCCATTCGCGACGACGAAGGCTACATTTCCGCAGCGCTTTTAGCTCGGTTTGATGCTCTTGAAACTTTCCCACGTTTGCCATTTGAACCGATAAACAAGGAAACTTACACCAAGATGGTGGAAGAGAGTTTAGCGCGCCGCGAAATTGATGTTTTTCACGCGGCTTTGAGCCGTTATGACTTAGGTGAAATGATGGATTCGGGGCCGGCGGGCTGCGATTCAGATAAGTGTTTGATGCCGGAGACTAAGGCTATGTAATAGCCAATAGCCAAATCCCCGACTTCTGAAATTACTTCGATATTTCACGAAGATAACCAAAAGAAGTCGGGGATTTTGTTTCTCAACCGTTGACGTAATAATCCCGGGTTCCCTTCGCATTCATCGCTTCTCCGAGTCGATTTAACCCGTACACGTAAGCCGCAGTTCTCATGGAAACTGAAAATTCCTGAGATATCTTCCAAATTGCCTCAGTTTCTTCGACCATTTTGTGCTGCAACCGCTGGTTGACATCCTCCAGCTTCCAATAAAGCCCGCTGCGATTTTGCACCCACTCAAAATAACTAACCGTTACGCCCCCAGCATTGACTAAAATATCAGGAATTACCTGAATCCCCCTCGATTCTAAAATCAAATCAGCAGCAGAATCGATCGGCCCGTTAGCTACTTCAAAAATAAACTTAGCCTTGACATCGTTAACATTGGCTTCAGTTATTTGATTCTCCAAAGCTGCTGGAACCAGCACGTCTACATCTAATGCTAAAAGTTGCTCATTTGTCAAGATTTTGTGTTCGATAATATTGCAAACTGAACCTTTGCAGTAAATAGCTTTGATACCTTTATTAGAGTCTTTAAACCCTCGAATACTGGGGATGTCCAGGCCTTGTTTGGCATAAATTCCCCCTTGGGAATCGCTGACTGCAACAACTTTGTAACCGGCTTGATAGAGCAATTCTGCTAATTCTGCACCCGCATTACCAAAACCTTGTACTGCTACGGTTGTATTTTGAGGATTTAGATCGAATTTTGGCAGTATAGTTTCTATTACAAAAAAAGCGCCGGTTGCTGTAGCGGTATCTCGGCCCAAACTGCCACCGATTGTCACGGGTTTTCCAGTCACCACCGCCGGACAAAGCTGTCGCTTAATAATATTGTACTGATCCATCATCCAGCCCATAATCATGGGATTGGTGTAGACATCCGGTGCGGGAATATCGACATCGGGGCCGATGAAATCTGCGATCGCATCAATGTAACCCCGGCTCAGCCTTTCCAATTCAAATTTAGACAATTCTTTGGGATTGACAGTAATTCCGCCCTTGCCTCCTCCGAATGGTATGTTGAGAACCGCACATTTAAAAGTCATCCAAAATGCCAAGGATTGCACTTCATCAAGGGATACTCCCGGATGATAGCGCACTCCTCCTTTAGAGGGGCCTCTGGTGTTGTCGTAGCGCACTCGATAACCTTGGAAAATTCGCAGGGAACCGTCGTCCATCCGCACGGGAATCGATACAATTAAGCTGGATTTGGGATATTTGAGCCGTTCGATCGTATCCTCGGAAAGGGATACATATTTTAAGGCTCGTTCTAATCGGCGGCTGGCATCGGCAAATAATGAATCAGACATAAGATGAAGGAAGAAGGAAACCACGACACGGATTTGGACACGGATACACGGATTAATTATTTAGTGCCCGTCAGATTTTGAAAGAAGAGTGAAGAAGGAAGAATAGCTGACATCTTAATTTTAAGTATCTCGGCTGACCTACTGGTTTTCCTATACATTTTAATTTAATCACAATCTAGGTTGAATTCTGTCAACTGTCAACGGTCAACTGTTGACAAACTGCTTGGTGTCGCTCGACAATACCGCACTCCCAAGCAGAGATTAAGCAAATACACTTAAAATAGAGAGATATATTTAAGCTCAAGGGGTAATTTGAGTTCGATCGCTCAAATCACAGCCAGTCACTAGGGGAAGTAAATTGTGACATAGATCGAGGCTCTAGCAAATGTTCTAAACTCAATTATTATTATGGTTGGACTCCTAGCCGCGTTATCTGCATCGGCGGCGGGGGGTATGAGAATTGCCCTGCCCCTGCTGTTAATTGGTTTGTTGCGGATTGATAAACTTTGGTCGGAAATACCTCTATTATCGGGGGTTCCTCCCCAAGTGGCTATTACCATCTTAGTGAGTTGGTCGCTGTTAGAGTTATTTGCTTCTAAAACTTTTGTGGGACAGCGGGTGCTGCAAGTTGTGCAGATTATTTTTAGTCCCATTGTAGGAGCAATTATGGGAATTGCGATCGCTCAGGTAAGTTCGATCAACGAAATTATTGCTCATCCCTGGATGCTGTGGATTATTGGTATTGTCGGAGGTTTGTTGGCTTTAGTGCTGCAACTGGTACAAGCAGGATGGCTTTACCGGCTGCGGGGTTTGCCGATTTGGGTAATTTTTTTGCAAGATATTCTGTGCATTTCTTTGGTTTTATTTGCCTTTGATGCCCCGCGACAGGGAGCGTTAGTTGCTATGCTGCTGCTGTGGCTGGCAATTCGCAGTTCTAAAGAGTGGTATCGCTGGTACAGAAGTCAGGGAATAGTGGCCGATGGGGAAAATCCCCGCCGCCACAAGCACGATCCAGATTAGTTTAAGGTAGATACAAAGACCGCCCTCTGGCGGTTCTCAGGGGCGGGGGCGGGTTTTAGGCGCAGGTTGTTTGTCTGCTGTTGGTGTTAACAATTGTCTGGAACCCCTTTGTATTTCTCGTTTCTTGCCGGGGTCATATCCCCCTAGGGAAGGGGGAGTAGAGAGCAAGCTAAGGGGGGATCGATACTTAAATACAAACCAGAGATATCAAGAATTTCAGATTGAAGTTAAGACCACTGATTGCTGGCTTAAGCCGTCCCTAAAGATCGATCGCACAACCGATTGTTTAAAGCAAGCCGATCGAGTGTAGCGGGCCTTGACCCGTAACTAACTCGATCACTAATGCTATAAAACCAATCATTGCTACACGACCGTTCCAGACTTCGGCCCCCGTCGTCAAACCCCACTCCCATTGCTCTTGAGGGTACATTTTGACTCTCTTGGAAGGGCGTACTACATCAGAGAATTTAACGCTGGGAGATTCGATCGACTCGATGACTAAATCGGCCAAGGCCTCAATAAACACCGGATGAGTATTCAGTGCGGGCACTCGGTAGAAATTTTCAATGCCCGATTCTTCTGCTAGTTCTCGATACTCCATGTCAATTTCTTGCAGAGTCTCGATGTGTTCCGAAACAAAACTAATCGGAACTACCAACAAATCTTCGACTCCACTTTCTGCCAATTCGGTAATCGCGTCTTCGGTGTAAGGCTTGAGCCATTCCACCGGGCCAACCCGACTTTGATAGGCGAGGGTGTGTTCGTTCGATCGGTTCAAATGTTCCATAATCAGACGAGTGCAATCTTCAATCTCGCGCTGATAGGGGTCTCCAGCCTCTTCTACGTAGCTGAGGGGGACACCGTGGGCGCTGAAAAAGATGTGAACTCGATCGGGATGTGGACTGTTGTCTAATTCTTGGGCGATCAGTTCCGACATCGCCTGAATGTAACCAGGCCGTTGATACCAAGAAGGAATAGCGGTGTATTCGATCTCGCTGAGGGCTGGATCTTTGCCCCACATTTCTTCTAACTGCCGGAAGCTAGAACCGCTGGTACTGATGGAAAATTGAGGATATAGCGGCAAGATTGCCAACTGTTCGATGCGATCGCGCTTAATTTTGGCGATCGCTTCTTCGGTAAAAGGATGCCAATAGCGCATCCCCACGTATACTCGGGCATCTTGTCCCTTTTCTTGCAAGAGTTCTTGCAGCGAAGCGGCTTGTTCTTCGGTAATCCGGCGCAAAGGAGAGCCGCCCCCGATTTGGCGGTAGTTTTCCTGGGATTTCTGAAATCGCAGGGTCGAAATCAACCAGGCGAGCGGTTTCTGCATCCACGGAAACGGAATGCGAATGATTTCCGGGTCAGCAAACAAGTTGAACAGGAAAGGACGGACATCCTCGATTTGATCTGGCCCGCCCAAGTTTAATAGCAATACTCCCACACGGCCCATAGCAGTTACAGCTCTCCCATCGTCTCAGTTCTGTTACTTATTTTAACAATATAGCCTCATGATATCTTAAGTCGATAACAAGCTATACATAATTTTGACTATGGCAACAATTTTTAGAGATTTAAGTTATCGGTATCAGTGGCTGTACGACGCGATCGCCCGTCTGGCTGCTTTGAGCGTAGGTGGCGAGGCTCGTTTTCGCCAGCTAGCCCTGCAAAATTTGACCCCTAGCGCGGAAACTAAAATTTTAGACCTTTGTTGCGGTAGCGGTCAAACTACGCAGTTTCTCGTGCAATATTCCCAGGATGTCACAGGACTTGACGCTTCGCCGCGATCGCTCGAACGGGCCAGAAAAAATGTACCGTCAGCCAAGTATGTAGAAGCTTTTGCCGAATCCATGCCTTTTCCCGACTGTCATTTTGATTTGGTACACAGCAGCGTGGCGATGCACGAAATGCAGCCCCTACAGTTGAGGGAAATCTTTCAAGAAGTTTACCGCGTACTCAAGCCGGGGGGTGTATTCACTTTGGTAGATTTTCATCGGCCCACAAATCCAGTATTTTGGCCGGGGTTAGCTGTATTTTTGTGGTTGTTTGAGACTGAAACTGCTTGGGAGTTAATCGAAACTGACTTGAATAGTTTGTTGGCCGAAGTTGGATTTCAACCTAACAATTCCCAAGCAAATCAACAAGCTAAACTTTATGCGGGTGGCAGCATTCAAGTAATCCAAGTTGAAAAATAGTTAGTAGTTATTGGTTATTGGTTATTGGTTATTGGTTATTGGTTATTGGTTATTGGTTAGTAGTAACGGACGGATCTATCACGGTAAAAAACCGGTTTTCTACGATTATTCGTAACAGCAACGATAAATATTGAAAGAAACCCGGTTTCTCTGGTCGTGAGTGCGCGAACAAGAAACCGGGCTTTTACAAGTTGTGGGTTGAGTGACGATAAATATTAAAAGAAACCCGGTTTCTCAAGTCGGCGCGCGTGCACATTACTCTACTTTTAAACCAATGACTAATGACTACTGACTACTGACTGCTGACTACTGACTAATGACTAATGACTAATGACTAATGACTAATGACTAATGACTACTGACTACTGACTAAACAAACTTTTTGGCCTCAGCCAAAGCCGCCTCAAACTTGAGCAACACATCCTTTTCTGTGTGAATAACTTTTTCTTGTTGTAGCAGCGGGCGGCCAAAGCGAAAAATGCCGTCTTGTTCTACGTGGTCAACGGGAGGAAGCGTTTCGGGATGCGGCAAAAATTTTCGGCCGATGGTGTACGGCGTGTGGTAAGAAAAACTAAAATCGGGAAACTTATCGCTCTTGATTTCGAGATAGTAAAGCGAGTAATAATCTTTGGTTTCGCAGTACACGCATTCGCGGCATCTATTTACCAGTTTGCGATTCTGATTAAAAAACTCCCACTTGTCCCAATAGTAGTCATCTTTCATCATATCCTGGTGGTCGTCGCACAGTTCCAGATATAATTTGTCACCATCGGGAGGACGATAAAAGTAAAGCATGGCGTAGGGCATTTCAATCAGTAACTTAACTGCTTGATTTTTGCGGTGGTACCATTCCTGCTGGTGAGTTTCGTAGATTTTCTTAGATTCACTTCCTTGACTTTTGATCTGATTTTCTTTTGCCCACCGTGATGCCCAAACTGTCCAGTAAGCTAGCTGGAAGGTTGCAGAAATTTCCGCCGAACCTTGTTCTTTCCAGTCGGCAATTATTTTTTCCCAAGCTGAACTAAAAGCTATTCGGGATTGTTCGTTTTCTTCGGGGTTTTTTGTACTGACAGCAGCCGCTGTTTGGCCATTAGTTTTGAGCGGCGCTTTGGGCTCTTTGCGCCAGTTGTTAATGTCTGCTGGCGTGAGAGTTAAGATGAATCTTCTGTCGTGAACGGGATATTCTAAATGAATTCCAGATTTGAGGAAAGAGCGGTATTCTAAAATAGGAAGTTTGCCTTGTTCGATCCACTGCTGCCGTTCTGCTGGCGAACACTTGAGCATTGCTTCTAATTCTACCGGAGCGACGGCTAATTCACTTTTGAATGTCTCCAAAAATCTTTGTTGTTCGGCTGCGTTTATTTCTAGTACGGATACAATTCGGTTGACGATGTTATCTGTTTTGTCTTCGCAATTTTCGGGAAGTCCTAAGAAGTCGAGGAGTTTGGCTTTGAGTATGCGTCTGGAAGAGATTAGCTCGGCTAACATGAGAAGCTCCAGTAGAGTCTGAACTTGCAATCTTGAACTGGCAAGATTTGGGCAAGTCTATATATCTTAATAGATTCTCTTGAGTTGTCGGCAATTGAATTCAAATTCGATCGACTGTTACCGATATCCGCAGGAAGGCCCACTGCTGTCTGCATACCCGCAATACTTTATATTTCAGCGGATTTGAGCCGAAAGGTCGATCGCCCCATCCACGATCGCCTAAGCAAAAATACCCAAAATAATGTCGCGCGGTCGATCGGGTGGCTAAACCGGCTAAAATCGATAATTGCGATCGCGCACAAACTCACACGCACAGCATTGTCTACCAAGATGCGTTTACCCTGGTTGCAACGTCAGTGATTGTTGACTGTTGACAGGATTTTACAATTGACTAATGATTTCTCTGCATCTGCGTGAATCGGCGTCAATCAATTGTCATCTGCGGTGATAAATTATCTTTTTTTTAAACCGCAGATGAGGGCTGATAAATACAGATTAACGCAGATTAATTGTATCAACAATTCCGGTGGCACTGTTGACTGTTGACTGTTGACTGTTAACTAATGACTAATGACTAATGACTAACGATCGCCCGCAGTGCCCATTTTTCACGGTTTGTTCTAAAATCTCAAATATACAAGCCGGTAGTGCCAAGATTGCGGTAAACTCAGCTTGGTTCAAAACAGCCTTCAATCTAAAATCTCAGATCTAAAATCTAAAATCAAGATGACTGTCCAACTAAGCGATATTGAAACTCAACTAGAAATCCTCGGTCAAGAGTCCAAAAGTGCGATCGCCACGGCGAATACCCTCGAACAACTCGAACAGTTGCGCGTCGGCTACCTTGGCAAAAAAGGCCAACTATCTCAGATTTTAGGCATGATGGGCAAACTGTCGCCAGACCAGCGGCCCAAAGTAGGCGCGATCGCCAATACGGTAAAAGAAGCCCTGCAAGCCGACTTAGAAGACAAACGCGCCGGCCTCCAAACTGCCCAAATCCAAGCCAAATTAGCCTCAGAAACCCTCGATGTCACCATGCCGGGGATTTTTCGCCCCCAAGGCCGCGTTCACCCCTTAAACGCCGTCATAGACCGCGCTCTCGATATTTTTGTCGGTCTCGGCTACACCGTCGCCAACGGCCCGGAAATGGAAACAGATTATTACAACTTTGAGGCGCTGAACACCCCGCCCGACCACCCGGCGCGGGATATGCAAGATACATTTTATCTGCCGGGAGGCGACTTGCTGCGGACTCAGACATCATCGGTGCAAATTCGCTACATGGAACAGCACAAACCGCCGATTCGGATTGTTTCTCCCGGCCGCGTTTACCGCCGCGATACTGTGGATGCTACTCACGCAGCAGTTTTTCACCAAATCGAACTTTTAGCGATCGGTGAAGGCCTGACATTTACTGACTTAAAAGGCACAATTAAAGAGTTTTTGCGGCAAATGTTTGGGCAAGATTTGCCGATTCGTTTCCGCACGAGTTACTTTCCGTTTACAGAACCTTCTGCTGAAGTTGATTTGCAGTGGAACGGCAAATGGCTAGAAGTTTTGGGCTGCGGCGCGGTCGATCCGAATGTTCTTAAAGGAGTCGGTTTAGATCCAGAAAAATATACTGGATTTGCGGCTGGTTTTGGTGTGGAGCGGTTCGCAATGGTACTTTATGAAATTGACGATATTCGCCGGGTTTATTCTAGCGATTTGCGCTTTTTGCGGCAATTTTAAATGATGAATTGCGATCGGTTTGAGGCTCTGTCTGGAGGTTTGGGTAAATGCAGAGCGATGCTGTGGGTTTCGGGGGATGAGAAAAGGGCCAAAAAACACGCTCTGATTTCTGAAGAGTTTCACCCGAATTGGATTGGTTTTTAGTTAGGACTTTAGTATTTGGGAAAAGAAGGACTCGCATTCCGAACGATCAAACCTTAAAAAGAATGACTAAAGTCCTCACTACGAACCTTTAATACTTTTGGTTTTTAGTGAGGACTTTAGTATTTGGGGCAAAAAGGACTAAAGTCCTGACTACGAACCAGTTTGACAGTGGTGGAGCGAGCCAACACTATATTATTGATTGTCTAGTTAAAAGCATCCTTGATGCTGTCAACAACGCGCTCGACAGCGTTCTTGGTGTTATCTACTGCTTCTTGAGTGCGAGCAGAATCTTCTTCGGCTCTTTTCTCAATCGTAGCTGCATCTTCCTTCGCTTTGCGCTCTACGAAACTACCATTATCCGATGCTCGATCGACTTTGGCGGCATTTGTCTTGGCGGCGTCCTTAACTTTTTCTTCTGTATCTTTGAGGAAATTCTTGGTGCGTCCAGCATCTTTGCTGGCTTTTTCTTGCACGTTATCGCCAATATCTGCTGCTGCGATGGAGTTTATAGCAGGAGAGGCTAGGGCTGCGGTGTTCGAGAAATACGCACCCTGCCAAACAAATGCCATTGCTGATACGGAAAGCACGGTTGCAGCTAGATAGCGCCCGACAGTCGAAAGCCCTTTGGTAAAATAATTCAGTTTCATAGATTAAAAATTGAAGTTTGACATTCTATTTCTACCCTATCGCAGCGATCGACTGAACCATTCTCTAGATAGAGCTTATGCAACGACGCTCTATTTAAAAAGATCAGTCTTTTGATAGATTGAAACAAAAAACATCAGTCTATCAATTTTAGATTTTAGATTTTAGATTTTAGATTGGAAATTATTAGAATAGATTTCAAATGCCAGGTTTTGCGGGTTTCAACAGTCTATTTTAGATTTGTGATTTGTGATGGGCGATTGAACAGTTGACTTTATATCTACAGATTAGGGAATTTTCAGGAATGCTAGCGATTGGGACTTGTGGTGGCTAGATCGACTGAGGTGCGATCGACACTCACGCATTTAAGCTACTGTTAACTGTTGACTGTTGAGCCTCCCCCTTTTCCCTTTTCCCTCTCCGGTTCTAAGATAGCCAGCAATTGACAGGTGCAGCACCTTAATTTGTCTTGGCTTAATTCAGCAAAGATTAATTTTTTTGAATAAAATTTTAGTAAAAAGGATAAACAATGTTATGTAAAACATTTTTATGGAATACAAATCGATTTTTTTGCTATATTGACCTGCAATAAAGATAATGGTTTTGATGAGATGAGGAGTTGAACGGATGAAAAACTTGAATTGCTGGAACAAGCCCGCTGTATTGCTGGGCGCGATCGCACTTGTAGCCGGAAGTTTGCAGGCTCGGGCGATCGGTCATGCTGCCCCACCCATATCCACCACCAGTCAGGATGCTGAAAATATTTCCTTTGAAAACAGCGCCACCTTTCAAATAGCCCAAACAGGCCCCCTTTGCCGCAAAGTCACTCCCAAAGAAGGTTTGACCGTTCGTCAGAACCCAGACCCCAAATCCCCAAGAGTGGGCGGTGTAGCAATGAATACTCAGATAACACTGTTCCAAGGTGCGACTTCTGTTAAAGCCTCCGACGGTCGCCTCTGGATTCAAATTACCTCTCCGGTAAAAGGATACATTGCTACCGGATACCCCAACAACGAGGCTAATATAGCTTCCTGCACAATTAGTCAAAATCCTTCCCCAAGTCCAGCGCCCGCACCAGCACCCGCACCAGCACCGGCACCAGCGCCAGCGCCAGCACCAACGCCAGCGCCCTCACCAGCGCCCGCACCAACGCCAGCACCAGCGCCCTCACCAGCGCCCGCACCAGCGCCCGCACCAACACCAGCACCAGCAGTGACACCAGCGCCCGCACCAACACCAGCACCAGCAGCGACACCAGCGCCCGCAGCGACACCAGCGCCCGCAGCGACACCAGCGCCCGCAGCGACACCAGCACCAGCAGCGACAGGCCCCGTCAGTCTGTGCCGCCAGGTAGAACCTCGGGTAGCGCCCAAGGGTCTGGCTATTCGCGCAGAGCCTTCAAAGACTGCTGCGATTAAAGGTGGCGTAGCAGCTAACGGTCAAGTAACGCTTGTGCCGAATTTCCAGTTAGTGAAAGACAAGAATGGAGAAAACCGCAACTGGGTTGAGATTTCAGGGCCTGTTCCGGGATTTATCTCGGCTGGAAATTTGATCATGTGCAAGTAAACTGAGAAGTTCGATCGGTTTGTAGTGAGGATTTGAGTCTTCTCAACCGCATTTGAGCGAATAAGGACTCTTTGTCCTTACTACAAACCAATTTAATTGTGGGTGATTCATCTTGTTGCGGTGCGGTTTCTCCGGGCGCTGATTGGTACTGAGCAAAAAGCCGATCGATCTTTCTACTTACAGCGGCCGCTTGCCCAATTTTGGTGTCCGCGATTTGGCTGACACTTCGATTGTCGGCCAATCCAGACAATTTCCCACTTATTTTGCCTGAGCCTGAGTTCGATGCGGTGGCGCATTCCCGCAACAGAATCGTCAGCCAAGCCGACGACTGTATGAACAATTACGGCGGTTTCTCGCGTGGGATATTCAACCAAAATGCCATCGCTTTTTCTGCCTTCAGATTCTCGATCGAGAATAAAGAGTTTGGCTGCGATATCTTTGGGGTTGGAAACCGTAATTTTGCGATCGGTTATGAACCGTTTAGGATTAATTGTTTCGTAGCCAGAGCGAGTTGCAGGTTGCGAAAATGCTGCGGCGGGAATTTGGATGCAGGCGAACACAGACAGGAAAAAGAGCGATCGAGCGAGAGTAGATTTGTTCATTAGACATCTCCAATAACTTTTGTAGCGCAGGCTAAAATCCTGCTTTTGACCAGAAAAAATGGGTTTAAAGCTTCCCCCTTGTCGGAAGAATGGAAAAATTAATTTCCCTCACCCGCAAACCTCTTCGCGGAAGGAAGAGGTAACTGTCAACAAGCAAGCTGTCAACTGTTGAAACTCATTGGCAGACTATATTAAATTATCTGCGTCCATCAGTGTTTATCCGCTTGAAATCTGCGGTTAACTCATCAATCAAATATTTATGCAGCTTTGTCTATAGAACCCATTTGACATCTTTGAGTTTTTGGATGACGATAAATATAGATAAAAACTGGTTTCTGAGATTTACGCAAGGGGCTAGAAACCGGGTATTCTTGGAGTTTTTGGATGACGATAAATATAGAGAGAAACCCGGTTTCTGAGATTTACGCAGAATAGATATCAAATGGGTTCTATAGGCACTTGCGATTCCCAATGCCCAATGCCCAATGCCCAATTCCCAATTACCGGACATACCTCATCTTTACGAGAAAGGCTATATATCAACCATCAAAAATAACTGCTGCTTTGGGAAAATCTCAAATCTCAACTTGATTTAAACTCCAATCGTAAGGCAAAAAAAAGATCGCCCATTCATCATCCACAGCCACCTCCGGCCTCAAATAACCGCCCGCATACTCAGCCACCGAACCCGCCGCCTGCACAAAATCCTCCCCGTACCACTCAAAAATTTTGCTCAAATAAAGCGTCTTTTTCGCAGCATCGTACCGCACCTTATCGGGATTGCGAATAAAACTGCTGGTATCAGCCTCTAGTTGCGCCCGTACCGACTCTGGAAAATAAGCGCCGCGACGCAACAGCGGACACCCGAGTGCAGCGCAAACTAAGGCAAAATGAATGCGCGCTTCCGCAAAGGAGGGCCGCAAAATTGCGTGTTCGATTTGATTGAGACTGTACTTTTTGCCGCCAATAATCGAGTTTGAACGGGTGAAGAAATCCAAAAAAGCTAGCCAATTCGGAATTCCTAAAATTTTGGGACGGATGGACGCGATCGGGTATACTTCGAGAACTTGAGAAATTGCGATCGCATTGTACGCATTCAGCCACAACGCCAGCCGCGCATCCGCATCCGTAACAGCAGCTAAATCTACATCTGCCAAAGTTGCCAGCCAAGCGCTCAAAACATCTGCCCCCTCAGCTTTCCAGCGCCCATAATTAACACGGCCCCCAGCATCAACGTAGCGTTGCAGCAAGTCGTCCCAAGTCGAAAAGTCGATCGAATTTATCATTCATTACCATCCACATTCTAAGGCGGATATTGCTTTAGGTTCTAGTTCTATTTGTACGCTTATTTTTTTTAAACAATGAGTAAACTAGGTATTCCGACGCAGCCCAAAAGTTAAATTTAAATACAGTACAGCTTATTTGATACTACCGTCAACCTAAGTCGCCCCTTTTAGCTTAGCATTATCCAAATTTGATCCGGTCAAATCTGCCCCAATTAAATTAGCTTGTCGCAAAAAAGCCCCGCTGAAATTTGCCCTGGATAAATTAGCTTCTCTGAGATTTGCACCTCTCATATCAAATCCTCGCTTCATCGGAATAGTAAATTAACAGTTAACAGTCAACAGTCAACAGTCAACATCATTCCGATGCAACCGGAAACGATATCAAATCCGCCCCTTGCAAATCGGCATTTACTAAACTAGCTTGTGGCAGGGGAATGCTTCTCAAATCGCATCCGCGACACTGGTTAGTTTGCAGCAACTAATTTAGTTGCTGAAGATTACCTGCAATCACCCCTGCGGCCAACCCGAAAAGCAGTCCAAATAAAACTGCTCCAAAAGTTACAGATTTCATGGTCTTTACCTTCTACAATTATAAAAGATTCTTAATTTAAACTTCAACGGAGCTCGGTTGATTGCGGCACAACACCAATCCCAGTTTTTGAGTCAAATTTGTATTTCCCCTTACCTCCCCTACCAAATATGACCAATAAAAGCCACTTTTTCGATAAACTGTTAGCGGCTGTTGAAAGCAATCAAAGTTTGCTGTATTTAGCCCTAGATCCAGACCCAGAAACCTTGCCGGCGCTGGTTTCGATGACTGGAGAAGAAATTCAAAGTTTTGTGACTGATTTGTTGGCAAGGTTCAAAAGTGCGATCGACCAAACAGCCGATTTAATTTGTGCCTGCAAACTCACCCTCGGTTTTTATCAATCTCTCGGCATCCCCGGCTGGGAACTGCTGCAACAAATTTTAACAATAATTCCCCGCCATATTCCCGTAATTTTAGATGCCAAACACAGCGATTTAAACACCAGCGGAGTGTTTGCCAAAACCGTATTTGAAGACTGGCAATTTGACGCTATTACTCTAAGTCCCTATGCCGGATTCGACGAAGTAGCACCATTTTTATTATATCCCGGAAAAACTGTTTTTGTCCTCTGTGCCACTGCCAACCCGTCAGCCGCCGCATTGCAAGAATACCCGACAGCAGACAACCCTTTGTACTTGCAATTAGTCCGACTCTCTCAGACTTGGGGAACTCCCGAAAAACTCGGTTTGGAAGTAGGAGTAATGCCCGATTTGTTGGCGCGTATCCGCCAAGCGGCTCCAGAACGGCTGATTTTAGTTGAAGGAGACATCGCCGAAGAAAATGACATCGCAGAAGAGAACGACCTCGTACAACTGCTGGCGGCCGGTTTAAGCAAGAATGGTGAGGATTTATTGCTGCCAATTCCTCCGAGTTTGTTCGCGAAACAAGAGCCGCGCCGAGAAATTGAGAAATTGCGGGATAAAATTAACGAACAGAGGCTGCGGGCGATCGCAGGCAGTCCAACTTGCGAATTGTGGCTGCCCGACGTGTGTTTTTTGCAACCAGAACCCAACCGCGATTTAATCTTGCAACTTTATGACATCGGCTGCGTAGTTTTTGGCGACCACGTACAAGCATCGGGCGCACTATTTCCCTATTACATCGACTTGCGAAAAATCATCTCAATTCCGCAAATCTTTCATCAAATTGTCAGCGCCTATGCAGACATTCTCAAGGATTTAAAATTCGATCGCATTGCCGGAATTCCCTACGGTTCTTTACCCACAGCAACTGGTTTAGCATTACGGATGGAACGCCCGATGATTTTTCCGCGCAAAGAAGTGAAAACTTACGGTGCGGGTAAGTTAATTGAAGGGCATTTTCAGGCGGGAGAAACGATTGTCGTAGTCGATGATATTTTGATTAGTGGCAAAAGCGTGATGGAAGGTGCGGGCAAGTTAAAATCTGCGGGGTTAAATGTAGAAGATATTGTGGTTTTGATCGACCACGAACAGGGTGTAAAAGATAAATTGCAGACCAACGGTTATCGCGCGCATTCTGTACTAGCGCTTTCAGAAATTGCTCAAATTTTGTATCAAGCAAATCGCATTAATACGGAGCAATTTAATATGTTGACTGCGGAAGGTTAAAGTATATAATTTATAATTACCAGGCAGATCCTGGTAATTGATATCTGGAGGCTGAGCCTCCAAAATTCTGTCTCGTTTGCTTTGTTTTAATGGAGGCAGAGCCTCATGAAATGCGTTCCCAGGCTCTGCCTGGGAACGAGTAATATCAAATCCTCTCTTGATCGGAATAGTAAATTCACTGTTGACTGTTGACTGTTAACAGTTAACAGTTCACATCATGTATGAGTGCAACCGGAATTGATATAACGAGTAAAGGGTAAGAAGCACCCTAGCAGCGAAATTAACCTTGCAAAACTTCAATTAAAGCATCGCCCATCGCCCGACAACCGACCTGTTTCATGCCTTCTGACATGATATCGCCCGTGCGGTAATTTTTATCCAAAACTTTGATAACTGCTTGCTCGATTTTATTAGCAGCTTCTGGCTGATTTAACCCATAGCGCAACATCATTGCCGCGCTTAAAACTTGGGCGATGGGATTTGCTTTATCTTGTCCGGCGATGTCCGGCGCGGAACCGTGCACTGGTTCAAAAACTCCAGGCCCGCTTGCTCCTAAACTAGCAGAAGGTAGCATTCCAATACTACCAGTTAACATCGCCGCCGCGTCGGAAAGAATGTCGCCGAATAAGTTGCCAGTGACTATGGTATCGAACTGTTTTGGCCAGCGAATCAACTGCATTGCTGCGTTGTCAACGTATAGGTGAGAAAGTTCGACATCGGGGTATTCTTGGGAAAGGGAAATGATGCGATCGCGCCACAGTTGCGAAACATCCAAAACATTCGCTTTATCAACGGAACATAGCCTTTTTCCGCGCTTCCTGGCAGTCTCAAAAGCGACTCGCCCGATTCTGTCAATTTCCGAGTCGGTGTAAGCCATTGTATTTACACCGCGTTTTTCCCCGGTTTCTGTCTCAAAAATGCCTTTGGGTTTGCCGAAATAAATGCCGCCTGTAAGTTCGCGGACTACCATAATATCCACGCCTTCGACAACTTCTTTTTTTAAGGAAGAAGCATCGACTAATTGCGGTAAAATAGTTGCAGGACGCAAATTTGCAAACAATCCCAATCCGGCGCGCATTCCTAATAATCCTGTTTCCGGGCGCTGTTCGCGCGGCAAATTATCCCACTTGTAACCGCCGATGGCTGCTAGTAATACTGCATCGCTGTTGCGGCATTTTTCCATAGTTTTTTCGGGCAGCGGATTGCCTGTTTCGTCAATAGCAGCGCCGCCTATTAATGCTGTTTGAAATTCAAAGCGGATGTCCAATTGTTTGCCGACAAGTTTCAGGACATCTACCGCTACAGCGATAATTTCCGGGCCGATGCCGTCTCCCGGCAAAAGAGTGATGCGGTAGTTTTGAGTCATATCAATTTTGGGGTTTTGATTGTAGATTCTTGAGGAATTATATTATATCTGCTCGCACGATTGTCATAAAATTAGTTTGTAATGAGGGCTAAAGTGTTCGCATTGATGCGGACTAAAGTCCTGACTACAAACCATTTTTATTATGGTAGTTGAGCGGATATAATATGGCGTACAGAAACTTAGGATTATATCAGCTTCTGTGCGCGATCGCACAAACGGGATTTTTGCCCCTGAAGACATTCTATACAGGTACTGACATCAACGAATACTTTCGCGCGCTGACTGGATTTCAACCCCGACAATTCCCAATAGAAACAATCCGCCAAATTCTCAACCGCGAAAATGTGCTGCTGAGGGTGGCGATGGGTTCGGGAAAAACGGAAAGTGCGATCGCCCTTTTGCTCTTCAGCCAATCTCTAAACCTCGATTTTCCCGAAAAACTCATCTATGTTGTGTCGATCAGAACCATCGCTAACAGTCTCCGCTGGTGATCCCCAAGCGGCGGACTAGGCTGCACAAGTTGCTGTGTGGATACCGAAGGTGGATGCAGTACAGTGTTTTTGAGTATTTTTTGACTTTGTGAAGCTTCAGCAGAAGATTTAAATGTTGATTAAGCAGGTGTAGAATTCGCTGTGTATTTATGTTTTAGATGCGGGTTCGGTGAGGCGGACTATTACTTACAGTTCTGAGAAACATTGGGAGGAATGGGCAATAATTTTTTAGATAAAATTATGCACTCGGAGGTTTAGAAACCAGGTTTTTTGGGAAAATATTTGGTTTGGGCAGACTAATTAGGTGAAAAACGCGGTTTCTCTGCCCCCGGTTCTTGTTTCGCGGGATTAATTTGGAGAACCATAGATTAGTTCCTAGCTGTGGCGATGAATCTATTTTATCATAATTCTTGGCAATTCACTATTGCTCTAGTTAACTTTATTCATCACCATCTCTTTAATACCTTCCCACCTCAATATCAAGATTTATTAAATATCCGCAACCAGCTACTGACATAATGCAAGTTTTTATTTATACTTAAAAACGATTAAACCTTTTAAATTAAAGTAATAAAATGTCTGAACTTAGACAAAATCTAATTACCAGAGATTGGGTAATCATCGCCACCGAACGGGCAAAAAGACCGGACAAATTTGCTAACACAAAAAAAACGATTGTAGCAGTGCCGCCATACCGTGCCGATTGCCCGTTTTGTGTGGGAAACGAAGAAGACGGAACCTTAGAAACTTGCCGTTTGACAGATGAGCACACTGGCTGGAAAGTCAGAGCAATGGCTAACAAATATCCCGCCCTCTCCCCGACAGCAGAACGGCTCAGGATATCATCAGGAATTTACCGCACGATGTCGGGAATCGGCATTCACGAAGTAATTGTCGAACACCCGCGACATGATTTGACTACTGCTTTGTTGACCGTTGAAGAAGTTGCCAGCATACTTTTAGTATACCGCCAGCGCTATTTAGAAATTAGAAAATATCCTTATATTGAAACAATTGTGATCTTTAAAAATCACGGCCCAACTGCCGGAACTTCTATCGAACATCCGCACTCGCAAATAGCAGCTACGCCCGTTGTGCCTAACCAATTTCGCAGGCGGATCGACGAAGCTATTAGATATTTTGACGACACTGGAGAATGTTTGTTTTGCCGGACTTTGGAAGATGAGTTAGCGGCGCGTGAGAGAGTAATTTTTGAAAGCAAAGATTTTGTCGCTTGTATCCCTTTTGCTGCACTTTCGCCCTTTCATATTTGGATTTTTCCGCGCCGGCATTCGTCTTCGTTTGATGATATTACTGATGAGGAAATTATTGGTCTTGCTGATACTTTGAAAACTGTACTCGCTCAGCTTTATTACGGATTGAACGATCCAGATTATAATTATAGTATTCGATCGGTTCCCACTGCCGAACAAGGAACCAAATACTTTCATTGGTATATCGCAATTATTCCCAGAGTCACAAAGCAGGCTGGGTTTGAGTTGGGTAGCGGGATGTTTATCAATAGTGCTTTGCCGGAGGAAAGTGCCGAGTTTTTGCGATCGATTAAAATTCCTGACGACCTTAATTTACGCGAAACCTAAAGTATAATAAATCACAAGGATTTTAAAAATGTCCGAGGTCAAGACAGCAGATGATTTGATGAGTTTTAATCATCTCTGGCATAAGTCACAGGATCGCACATTTCAAGCAGATCAACCGAACTCAACGCAAATAATTTCCTGAAGAGTTGAGGATTTTTGCAATCTTGTCTAATGTACAATTGAAATGCAGTACAGCTTAGTTTGCGATCTAAAGCGATCGAGGTACAAGTTGACCCAACTCACAATAAACCTTCGACATACTGCCAGCAGTCATCGCTAAAAGTAGCTTTCAACATATCTCTAATTTTACCGTCGATCGACAATCTCGCTTCGCCAGAGTCGCCACTCTCGCCGATTTCTCGACTGTCATCAGATAAATGTTCTTGAAGGTGGGCCAGAGTATTGGCGAAATTAGCTAGAAAATAATGTTCGTCTACCCACGCTGTGGGATCGGGGATGTTTGGACTTCCAAAAGCCCGATCGACTAAATCCTGTTTGGCAAAATCGTCAGTGTGGTTTTTCATGCTGAGTTCGATTGAAATAAGATTTGCAACTTATCCCAATCTTAAGCTGAATTTTTAACGCTCGTGCGATCGCGATCGACCCACCGCAGTGATAAATTTGTGTAATTCGTGCGATCGCGATCGAGCTTGTTTACTCAGTCGCGTGCTATCATACCACCTCAGAGTTGGCTCTCACAAATTTTTACCTCCGGCAAAATAGACTTGGGCACCATTCCGCGAACTTTTTTTGGGGATTGTTGACAGCCTGCGCCATGCGAAAAATTACCGCAATAGAACACAAAACATCAGCATCTTCCTCTTTGAAACCTGCCAACTTTTACAACCCATAAACCGTCTGTTCTATTGGATATTTTAGGTGTCAGATGGTGGTAAGATTTGTGTGTAGCAAGTCTAAATAATTGGTGCAAAGTATTTTTTTTATGAACCGCAGAGAACGCAGAGGGCGCAGAGAAAGAGAATGCAGAGAAAGGGAATGCAGAGATGAGAAGATGTGAAAAAATGGTTGAGGTTTGTTAGATGTGAGATATTTTACTGATTTTTTAACTTTTTGATAGCGTTGGCAGTTTATTTTTTAAAAGGCAGATTTAGATGTATTTGTTAGGATTTCTATTTGACAAATGAAACTTTTTCCTACAAGCTAATAACTAATAACTAATAACTTATGTTAACACCCTTACCAGATAAATCAGAAATTTCCCAAGGTTCTTCTCGCAACCTGTGGTTTTTTGCTGTTTTGATTTTAATTGTCCTCTTACTAAGTTTGATTGTACAATCATTCTTCAATAAACCCCAACTTTTAACCGACCCGTTTCTGCAATTTCCCACAGCAAACTCGGTGCGAGTTGTGTGGTTTACCGAGTTTATAGGTACTCGCAACACTGTTAGTTACGGAAAAAACTTAAATAAAACTGTCGCAGCAAATACTACCAAGCTAAGCCGCACCAGAGAAGACAAAGACTCGCAAATTCCCGATGAAATGAAACAGGGAATAACTAACAACAATCCCATTGTGCGCGACATCTGGCGGCATGAAGCAGAAGTCCGCAATTTAACGCCCGATGTGCGGATTCCTTATCTAGTAACCAGCTACAAAAAAGACGGCACATCTGTCAGCAGCAAAGTTTTTACACTTTCTCCGACACCAGCAGCAGGAATACCGCTCAAAATCCTTCTCACTTCCGACCATCAATTGATGCCGATGACAGCAGCCAATCTCCAGAAAGTAACAGAAACAATTGATAAAGTTGACGCGGTTTTCATGGCTGGGGATTTAATTAATATAGCCGATCGCGCTTCCGAATGGTTCGACGACTACCGAGGGCGCGCCTTTTTCCCGGCTTTGCAAGGCCGCGCCTTCTCGGAGCTCGACAAAAACGGCATCAAAACAGTGTACGGCGGCGGCGAACTGATCCAGCACGCGCCCTTATTTCCGGCAATTGGGAACCATGAAATCATGGGGAGGTTTTCAACTACCAGCACCCTGAACGACCAGTTTAAGGATGCTTTCCCCCGCGCTGCAGTCCAGAAAATATATCCATACCTCACTCAAAAATATGGGGTAAAAAATCAAGATGTTTTGTTAAAAAATAATAGTTTTAACAGCGATACCTACAACGAAATTTTTAGCTTACCAAGCGACCAAAATTATTATGCCGTGACTTTTGGGGACGTGCGGTTAGTGACTTTGTATGTTACAAATATCTGGCGGACTCCGAATTTAGACCCGGAGGCCAGAGGCAGATATCGGGAACGGGACGAAGATTTTGACCGTCCCGAAAAATGGGGATACGGACAGCATATTTTCGAGCCAATTGTCAAGGGCAGCGATCAATATACTTGGCTGGAAAAAGAATTAAACAGTGTCCAATTTCAGCAGGCAAAATATAAAATTGTGATGTTTCACTACCCGCCACATTCTCTCGGCGACAATATTGTACCTGCTTATACTGACCCGGTACAAATAGTCGATCGCACTGAGGATGGCGAGATTAAGATGGTGCGTTACGAATATCCGAAACAGCAAGATTATCTGATTCGGGATGTGGTGCCGCTGCTAGAAACAGCGGGCGTGCAGTTGGTATTGTACGGACACTCGCATTTGTGGAATCGGTTTGTGAGTTCCAGCGGAATGCACTTTTTGGAGACTTCTAATGTAGGCAACAGTTACGGTGCGTTTGTAGGGGAAAAGCGCCGATTTGTGCCGCCGGCATATCGGGAGGATTACAGCGCTATTGGAGACCCGAACGGATTGGAACCTGTGGTGCCGACTGTAGCGCCTTTGTTGGGGAAAACCGGGCTGCCGCTGCCGTATATTGAGAGCAACGATCTTACGGCTTTCAGTATTTTTGAAACTGGGAACGGTACGGTTAGCAGCTATTATTTTGATACGCGGAAACCGCAGTCAAAAGTTGTAAAATTTGATGAGTTTAAGTTGAAAAATTCGTGAAATTGGGTAGTTGCTTAAGTTACAAAATATTCGTAGAGTGCGTCGCTATTGACATCCCCAAATAAAGATGTAAAATATTACAGCGACGCACGAATCGACAATATTTCAACAGGTTATGGAAGTTCCGAAACTGATAATTTAGGTAGAAAATACTCTCGCTGTCGGTAAAGAGCAAACTTCAGTCTTTTGACTTGTGCTATACTTAGGTAATACATAGTCTATCCAAATTAAACTCACGAGTAGAGTACAGTCATGCCTGAACTAAAACTCTTGGAAAAACAAGAACAAGAAGAAGTAAGCTTTGAGCAGGAAGATGAAGCTCTAGATGATGAGCTTGAATCTAATGGCAACCCAAAATCAGTATTAGACGAGATATCCGAAATTCTTGTGGCTGGAAATGACTGGACAACAGCCACCATACTCGATCAACTTGTTCGTGATAATATTCAACTAAATCCCAGATTTCAAAGACGAGATGCCTGGGATATAACTCGTAAAAGTAGGTTTATTGAATCAATTTTCCTAGGATTTCCTATTCCAGAAATAGTTTTAGCTTCTCCAGACAAAAGACGCGGCAAATTTGTAGTCCTTGATGGCAAACAACGCTTGCTGACGATTCTACAATTTTACGGGATGAGCGAAACTACTAACGATAGTTTTGCTTTGAAAGACTTAGAATTTATGCCAGAACTCAATGGTTGTACCCATAAGGATCTAAAAAACGATCTTATTCATAGTTCTGTACTTGATGCACTCGATAATCAAACTCTTCGTACTACATTGATTCGGAATTGGAAGACAGAAAGTTTACTATACAAAATTTTTCTACGTTTGAATGTAGAAAATACTCCGCTATCTCCACAAGAACTAAGGCAGGCATTACATCCAGGTGATTTTATCAATTTTTTAGATGATGAATCAATTGAAAATCCGGCTTTAAGAAAAATACTTAAGTCCAAAAATCCCGATCCTCGGATGCGCGATGTCGAATTATTGCTGCGATATGTAGGATTTCATCATTTCTTATCCGAGTATCGCGGTAATCTTAAAGTGTTCCTGGATATGACTTGCAAAAAATTAAATAAAGATTGGAAAGAAAAAGAAAATGAGGTCAGATATACAGTTAGCCAATTTGAAAAGGCAGTGAAAACAACCACTAAAATATTTGGACAAGAAAATATATTTCGTGTGTGGTTAAGTAGTTCTAATACTTACCGAAGCAAGTTTAATCGAGCCATTTTAGATGTCATGGTTTTTTATTTTTCATATCCAGTTATTAGAGACGCTGCTGAAAAGAATCCGGTGGCTGTGGCAAATGCTTTTAAAGAGTTATGTTCATCATCTAATAGCGAATTCAGAGAATCTGTTGAGAAAAGCACAACTAGCATTCGTGAAACTCATACTCGTCTTTCACTATGGGGCAAAGCTTTGTTAAAGGTTTTGGATGTAAAGTTTAATGTACCTGAACTTGTGGATAACCGTATTATATTTAACGGTTTGAGGTTGAGGTAAGTTATTCATAGGTATGTCAAAATCAGTGAGATTTCGGACTCTAACCAAGGAGTTAAATAGATTAAAAAAACAATTTATTCCTAAAGTTAGCCCTACAAGTTTATATTCGGATCGGCAGTTAGCATTAACTCTTACTTACAGAGTTTTCGTTCATGCCGAAATTGAGGCTTATTTTGAGGACAGAGTTTGGGAAGTCGCCCTTAATGCTAAAAATAATTGGGATAGCCAGGGTAAGACTTGCCATACTTTAATCTGTTTGCTTGCCTTTTCAGGTCAAATGATGGAAGTACCGCCAGATACACTTAATCCAACGAAGGGAAGTACAAAAGTTAAGGAGGAAAAAATAAAAATAAACAAAAAAATAGATTTAGCTATTAAGAGTTTTAAGCGAGTAATTGACCAAAATCATGGAATTAAAGAAGCTAACCTTCTGGCGTTGCTTTTGCCAATAGGGATAGATACCGATGATTTAGATTCTGCTTGGCTAGGTACGATGAATACGTTTGGGGAGGAAAGAGGTGTTGCGGTACATACTTCAGCGACATCTGCTAAAACTATTAGAGTTCTCAATCCTATAAATGAATTGCAGAGGGTAGAGCAAATTATTCAAGAACTTTTGAGGGTGGATGAGCTGATCGATAATTTAATGAGATAATTGAATAAACCTCCAGCAATTGTCAAAGATTTAATTTTTTCGGTTTCTCGTTTCCGTGCTCTGCTTGGGAAGGCAGATATGGAGGATCTGACTCCCGTGGCCTCGTTTCAAACCTTGTCTTTTGCAGGCGGAACTAAACCCGTTTTATTCAAACCGGCATCAATATCCCTGAGCAATTTTAAATCATCTTCGGGTAAAGAATTAACAGGCGAGTATTTTTCTAGAAACGAGAATGCTTGCCGAAATTCGCGGGGGCGGGAGTCGATCGCGCGATCGAAGTGACAAGGTACAATCCTCTCAAAATCCCAACTCGCGACTCGATCCGCCCAATCGAGAGTTTCCCTCGGCGCGCGGTTGAGAATCAAAGCCTGCAAAACCGGCGCAACCAACAACCGCCCTCCGCCCCGCAAAGCCTCGAACGATCGCGCCCAACCAGGTTTCCACTGGAACGGATACAACCCAAAATAAGCTTTTCTAGAGCGTTCTGGCGCTTTGATAGCTCTGTCAAACACCCCCGACCAGGGCGGCACTTCCAGCACGCTGGGGCGAAAATACATGGCAAATAAGGCTATTCTATGCCATCCTTTGCGCCGATTTTCCTCGGTGTCTGCCACCACATCCGAGGCGGTGTCTTTGGCGTGAAACAGCAGCGGGTAAGAGTCGAGTTGGAGAATCGCGGGCGGGTTTTCCGGAATGGAAACGACGGAATCTGTTAGCATCAGCGTGCGCGACTGCCTGTGAAATAAGGCAACTTCAGCGAAGCGGCCCAAACCGAGGTCGATCGGGCCTAGGATTGCCCAGTCAAATTCACCTGCGAGGGGCGTGTTGCTGCTGTCACGGGGCAGTACAGAGGTGCGTTTTGCCGGCAAACCCAGCCAACTCAGGGGCAAATTTATGGGGAAACTCCACTGCTGCGGGGCGACAAACACCTGCGCTGCAGGAAAACACCTCGCAAACGGGCCGACAAACACTTTGTGCTCGATGCCCGAACCGGTTGTCAGCAAAATATACTTAACTTCGCCGTGCTCTGCTACTAACTCGTTTAGCAAGCGGATGCACTCGCGAGTCGGCGCGACGGGGGCGTAGACTAGAAGGCCTTGGGATTCTAGTTTAATAACTGTCATCCGCACCGGCACAATCACGTAGAAAATGCCTTGCAGTTGGTCAAAAGTCCAGATTTTGTCTTTGACTATTTCTTTGCGGATGGTGCGCCGCTTGCCGTAGGGATATATTGGGACGATCGGCCAAAATGGCCAGGAATAGTCCCGATTGTCTGTCTGTGTTGGTGTTGGTGTGCCTTCGCCCTCTGCCACTGGTGCGACTCCTTGCCGATTTTTTGGTACTTGCGCGCGATCGAACTTTTGTTAATCTTATTTCAATGTTGCGGCGCGGATTCGATGAGTTGAAAATGGGTTACGGGCGATCGGGCTTTTGAAAGTTTCAGTTTTGACTGTCGGCATCAGTAGCATTGAATTTAAAAAATCGGAAAATACTCTAAAATCATCTGCGTCAATCAGTATTGATCTACCATAAACCTGCGGTTTATGTATCTAACCCGTGACTTCTGCAACTCAAGTCTACTTTGCCGTCCCCATCTCCGCCTCCGGCCCATTCACAGCGAGAATATCCAACCGCCCTTTAATCAAAGTATCTCCATCTTAAACCTCGATCGGAATCGTATCTTCCATTGTCAGCACAACAGGAAATTTAAAAATTCCGTTAATCTCATCAACGGTGAAAGTGATAAAAACTTAACCAATTCTTCCTAAACCTTCCCCACTTCTAGATAGCGCCAAAAGTCATTGCTGATTTGCAATAATTCCTGCTGTTCAAAATCAGTCAGCGGTTCCAGAAATAAAGACTCAGCAAAAGAACCTGCTGTTTGTCTTTCCAGTTTGAGAAGGCGGCGAACGTCATTTAGGGAAAGTTGGCTGGCTTCTCAATTTTGAATCATGGCTTTTGTGCGATCGGCTGTTCCTGTCAAGTATATTGCAAACTTGGTATAATCTCATCTTAAAATTGGGATAAATCGATGATGTGTGAGCAACCATTAAAACCCATTAGTATCAGAATCATTCATCTCTCTCTTCCTCTGCGCTCTCTGCGGTTAAATCATTCCGAAAAAACCGTAAACAATCTCAATCCCCAAACAGACAATTACTTGTGATACAATCATACCAGATATCACCCAGAACCAGCCATGCAGCTAGAAGAATATTTTAACTTCCTAAGACCTGACGACATTCGGCTCAAAGGTTCCCGAATCGGCATCGAAACCATTCTTTACGAATACCTGTTTCGCGCCCGAACTCCCGAAGAAATCGCTAACATTTATACATCCCTCACCCTCGAACAAGTTTATGCAACAATTTTGTACTACCTGCACAACAAAGAAGCAGTCGGTAAGTACATAACCGAATGGCTGGAATGGGGCGAAAAAATGCGAGAAGAACAGCGCCGCAATCCTCGTCCAGTGTATGAAAAAATCCGCAAACTGAGAGCAGCAAGAGATGCAATGAGAAAAGCTGATGGCAATCCAGTATCTGTTTGATGAAAATGTCGATCCTGCATATGTTAACCAAATTCGCAGGCGCAATCCCGATCTGGTTGTTCTCGCAGTGGGAGAACTAACAGCACCTTCCAAAGGGACTCTCGACCCAGAAATTCTCATTTGGTGCGAAATCCACAATTTCATTCTCGTTACCAACAATCGCCGCTCTATGCCCGTTCATTTAACAGATCATCTAGAGCAAAATCGCCATATCCCAGGAATATTTATCCTGAATTCCAAGCTGAGTATCGGTCAAAATATTGAGGAACTGATTTTGATTTATCAAGGATCGTTTGATGATGAGTACCAAGATAAAATTGAGCATTTACCGCTACCATAATTCTCACACATCCCCAACATTGACAAAATTGCCCCTGTCTTAAGGAAAATAAACATACTTTGGCCCCAACTTATGCAAACAATAGTTACAAAGAGTAACTGAAGAAAAAACTAACAGCGATGTCACAAGATACGATCGAATCAATTCTGCATGAAAAACGCCTATTCCCGCCCACGGCTGAATTCTCCCAAAAAGCACAGGTCAAAAGCTTAGAAGAGTACCGCGCCCTCTACGACAAAGCCGCTGCTGACCCCCAAGCATTTTGGGCCGAACTCGCTACCCAAGAATTAGACTGGTTCCAAAAGTGGGATACCGTACTCGACTGGCAGCCACCTGTTGCTAAATGGTTTGTCAATGGCAAAATTAACATTTCTTACAATTGTCTCGATCGCCATTTAACCACTTGGCGCAAAAACAAAGCCGCCCTCATCTGGGAAGGCGAACCCGGTGACTCCCGCACGCTGACTTACGCGCAACTCCACCGCGAAGTCTGCCAAATGGCGAATGTCATCAAAGAATTGGGAGTGCAAAAGGGCGATCGCGTCGGCATTTATATGCCCATGATTCCCGAAGCTGCGATCGCCATGCTAGCCTGTGCCAGAATCGGTGCAGTACACAGCGTAATATTCGGCGGATTTAGCGCTGAAGCATTGGGCGATCGCCTCAAGGACGGCGAAGCAAAACTCGTCATCACCGCCGACGGCGGCTTCCGCAAAGATACCGCCGTCGGCCTCAAAGCACAAGTCGATAAAGCATTAGCAAATAACGCCGTACCAAGCGTTACCAACGTTCTCGTAGTTCAGCGTACCAAACAACAAATTGAGATGGAACCGGGGCGCGATATTTGGTGGCACGAACTGCAAAAAAACGCCTCAGCAAATTGTCCCGCCGAACCAATGGATAGCGAAGATATGCTATTCGTACTCTACACCAGCGGCAGCACAGGCAAACCGAAAGGAGTCGTCCACACAATCGGTGGCTACAACCTTTATACCCACATGACAACCAAGTGGATCTTCGACTTGCAAGATACCGATGTTTATTGGTGTACTGCCGATGTCGGATGGATTACAGGCCACAGTTACATCCTCTACGGGCCGCTTTCCAACGGTGCAACAACTTTAATGTATGAAGGTGCGCCCCGCGCGTCGAATCCCGGCTGTTTTTGGGACGTAATTGAAAAATACGGCGTCACTGTTTTCTACACCGCACCAACAGCAATTCGCACCTTTATGAAAATGGGTGAAGACTTGCCCAAGGCGCGCGATTTGTCATCTTTACGATTGTTAGGAACAGTCGGCGAACCGATCAATCCAGAAGCTTGGATGTGGTATCAGCGCGTAATTGGCAACTCAAATTGTCCAATCGTCGATACTTGGTGGCAAACAGAAACGGGCGGAATTATGATTGCCGCTTTGCCCGGTGCAATTCCTACAAAACCCGGTTCTGCCACCCTTCCTTTTCCCGGAATTGTTGCCGATGTCGTCGATCGAGATGGCGAATCAGTAACTAATCAAAGCGGCGGTTATTTAGTTGTCAAACATCCTTGGCCGGGAATGATGCGTACACTTTACAACGATGCCGATCGTTTCCGCCGCACTTATTGGGAATATTTGCACCCCAAAAATGGCGAATTTGTCTACTTTGCTGGAGACGGTGCCCACAAGGATAAAGACGGTTATTTCTGGGTAATGGGCCGCGTTGACGATGTAATTAATGTCGCCGGACACCGACTCGGTACGATGGAAGTTGAATCGGCTTTGGTGTCGCATCCAGCGGTGGCGGAAGCTGCGGTTGTTGGCAAACCGGATGAGATTAAAGGTGAGGAAATTGTCGCTTTTGTGACGTTGGATGACTCGCAGCAACCGAGTCCAGAATTGGAGAAGGAATTGAAGCAGCACGTTGTTAAGGAGATTGGGGCGATCGCCCGTCCCGGCGAAATTCGATTTACCGATGCTTTGCCGAAAACGCGCAGCGGTAAAATTATGCGCCGCTTGCTGCGTTCTTTAGCCGCCGGAGAAGAGGTTTCTGGGGATACTTCGACTTTGGAAGATCGGACTGTTTTGGATAAGTTGCGCGGCGGTTCTTAGGGCTGTGCAACCGCAGATAAACGCGGATGAACGCAGATAAGATTTACATCTGTGTTCATCTGCGGTTTAATTGTTAATTCGCTTATTTACCTCGCCACAAATGAACGGCATCGCTGTTAATTTCCGACCTTACTTGCAGCCAATCTTCTAGCAAGTAGTCATCATCGACTGCTTCTGAATGCTGTTCGTCTTTGAGAATTGCTAAGACGTGAACTCCAGACGGATAGTTGACATGACGGATTTCTGGGTCATATCCTAAGTGTTGAATTTTTGCTAAAACGCGATCGACTGAACCGGCAACAGTCAGATCGACGGCCAGAATAATTTGACCGAGTTTAGCACCCGGTTTTACACATTCGAGAATAACCATTACTCTTTCTCCCTATGCTATCTTAGATTTTTTTACTGTAGCAATGAATTATTTGGCTCATCTATTCTTATCAGACGGTACGCCAGCATCGCTGATTGGCAACCTCTTAGGCGATTTTGTCAAGGGTTCGGCAGTCAATCTTTATTCCGAGGAAATTAGAAACGGCATCGATTTGCACCGGAAAGTCGATCGCTACACGGACTCTCATGCAGTAGTGCGATCGAGTACAAGCCTGGTTTGCGCCCAGAGACGCAGGTTTGCTGGAGTTTTGATAGACGTATTTTACGACCACTTTTTAGCTAAAAATTGGCTGGAATATTCAGAAGTTCCACTCTGCGATTTTGCCCGCCTAGCCTACAAAGTCCTGCAAGACAACCGCGATATATTGCCCGAATCACTTCAGCGGATTATGCCGCAAATAATCGCCCGCGACTTGCTCGGTTCTTATCAGGAAATTAGCGGAATAGATATTGCTCTCCATCGAATGTCGGCAAGAATCAAGCGGACAAATAACTTAGCAGGTGGAGTGGAAGATTTGACAGTTAATTATCAGCAGCTTGAATCAGATTTTACGGCTTTTTTCCCAGACTTAATAAGTTACGCAGCAACTTGCAAAAATCAATATCAAAAATACCAACACTAATCAGTAGGGTGTTTTTGGGTGCACTTGACTGCGATCTGTTCTCACTAATTGCTTTGGGCAGCAAACTCATGTACAATTTAGCCTAAATATGCGAATCTAATCTCAAGTCCAACAAGGTTCAAAATATGGCAACCAGAATTCAGAACCTGCAAGTAACTCAAGTAGTTGATGGCGACAGCATCAAAATTTCTCTCGACGGCAAAACCGAGTCTCTGCGGCTAATTTGCGTCGATACAGAAGAAAGTTACTCCAACAGTTCAAAACCTGTTACAGCAGCCGGCAAAGCAGCTTCGGAAATGGCTAAAAAATACTTCACTACAGCAGATGGTAAATTTGCTCAAATTGACATAGAATTTGATACAGACGATCCGGTTAAACTTGCTCTAGAAAAACATCGCGACAACTACGGCCGTCTCCTCTGTTACGTACATAAAGATGGAGAAAATTACAACCTCAAACTGATTCAACAAGGCTGGAGTCCCTACTTTGTCAAATACGGGCGCTCCCGATTGTATCACCGACCAATGACTGAAGCAGAATCGGCTGCAAAAGCTTACAATTTGATGATTTGGAATCCGATTACCAATGCCAAAATTCCCTGTCGCAACTATACTATTTTACTGCCTTGGTGGTCGATGCGCGGCTCGATTGTTGAAGATTTCCGCTTGTGTGAAGCAACTACAGAAGCGCTTTCTGTGAGGTTGCACTACCAGAAAATTTTAGCAGCTTCTGAGACAGCTAAACCTATTACTATTTTCTGCGATTTACTGTCTGGAATTAATCAATGGATCGGCGGTCATGCTAGAATTTATGCGGGTTCCTCGTATCATAGATTAGATTTGTGGATACCTGATGCTAAAACTGATGAAAAGGCTCCCTTGAAGCGGCTAATCGAGAAGCGTTATGCGGGTATGGGACGGGGATATGTGTATATCAGCGGTAAGATAGAACAATACAAAGGTAAGCCTCAAATAGTTTTAAACAATCTCAAACAATTTTCTGATTTCCCTCCCTAAAATTTACTTTTACATGAATTGAATAAAAAAAACGGACAAATAGCAGGGCTGCATCTATCCGAAAGAATTTGTAGTGCGAGGTTCCCCGGTTGCTTGCTATACAATGCCCGCCAGCGGTTCCTTTCGCAAGTCGTAAAAAAATGCTTTTTGCCAAGCCGGAGATGCTTCCAAGCGAACCAGATAGCTTCGATTCACCCATTGTTTTGATTTCAGTAGCATTACGGTTAAACAATCCAAATTATTCTGTTTATTTTATGAAACTAAATCAATTTATACTATAATACTATCATTACCAATCTGTAGCTGCCAAGAGCTGCGCCATCAATCCCAACTCCAGAGAGGTCAAAGCCATGTGTCAATTACTGGGAATGAACTGCAATGTTCCAACCGATATTTGCTTCTCTTTTGAGGGTTTTTCTGCAAGAGGTGGCAGAACTGACGTTCATCAAGACGGTTGGGGAATTGCTTTTTTTGAAGGTTTGGGGTGTCGCCTTTTTATAGACTCTAAACCTGCTATTGATTCTCCGGTTGCTGAATTAGTGCGCCGCTATCCCATTCATTCAACTAACGTGATTGCTCATATTCGCAAAGCTACTCAAGGCGAAATTTCTCTGGAAAATTGCCATCCTTTTAGTCGGGAACTTTGGGGACGCTATTGGGTGTTTGCTCACAACGGTAATCTGGAAAATTTTCATCCTGAAAGTGCGGGATTTTATCAAGCTGTAGGCAAAACTGACAGCGAAAAAGCATTTTGTTTGATATTAGAAAAGTTGCGAGAAAGTTTCCCTCAAAACAAGCCTGCTTTGACGGAAATTTACGATGTTCTGAACGAAATTACTAAAACTTTGGCAGCGCACGGAATTTTTAATTATTTACTTTCTGATGGAGAACATTTATTTACACACTGTTCTACTAATCTGCATTATATTGTGCGACAAGCACCTTTTGCTAGGGCGCACTCGATCGATGAAGATGTAACTGTCGATTTCCGGGAATTGACACAGGAAGGCGATCGCGTGGCTGTAATTGCCACTTTGCCGCTTACGGATGATGAAGTTTGGACGCAGATTCAGCCGGGAGAATTGCTGGTATTTCAGGATGGTTTTCCTATTAATTTTGAGAGATAACTTGGCGATTTAAATCGCTTCTGGTTATTGATGATTAACTACTCATCAAGAATCATATTTTCAAACAAAATAGGTTCAATTCGCTTCAATACTTCTTTAACTAAATCTTCTGGACATTCACCAATCAAACTTGCTTGCCTTGCGCGATAATCTTGCATAACGGAGTTGAGCAGTCATAATTACACCTGTCACCGTTTCACCTTCTGGAATGGGAATATAAAACGGATTTTTGCGTTGTGTGGTGCTAATGGGACAGACAAACACAAACCCCATTTTTCGGTTAAATTTAGTTTGACTCACAACCAGTGCAGGTCGAGTACCCATTTGTTCGTGTCCTGCTTGAGGATCGAAATTGAGGCGAATGAAATGACCTCGTTCGGGGATGTAGTTTACCAAACTTCTTCTCCTTCTGGTTTTCCCCAAGAGATTTCTTCGCTGGGTTCTATTTCGCCTGCTAATAGTTCATCTAAGGTGTATTTTGAAATTTTATGATTTATAGGCTCTATGACCATTTTTCCATTTTCTATACTGCAAATTACTGAATCATCTGCTTTCAGGTTGAACAATTTTACAATATAGTCTGGTATTGGCAAAGCTAAGGAATTATCCAAGTTGCTGAGGTGTATTTTTGCTGTCATACATTTGCGATTTTAATGCTCAGGTTTATCTATTATAACAGCTAGATATAAATCGCCTACCAGATTTAGTGTTGTAAATATTTTGAGGGCGATCGCCTTCGGGCAATATCATGACTGCAGGTAGTGTCTAAAAAGTCAAAAAATTGGTTTCAACCGCCGGGTGGGCTATGCAAATACGGCTGCTACGGCTTTCGGCAATGCGGCACAAAATATGCAACTGGATACAAATAATCTTCGCCTGATTCATCAATAACTCGGATATATTGATGTTTCGCAGCGCGAATATCCGGTATCACCTGATAGATTTTTCGCAATTCCAAGGATACTGGATAATCTTGATTGTTAATGCAAACTACAAAATTAGTTTCTAAGTTAAACTTCAACATATTTGCACAAAGTCCTCGGTTCAGGAATAAACGAACCTGCTTGTCGCAACTCTTCCAAGTGCAAGACTATTGCTTCTTTAATTTGCTGTTCTACCTCTTCGAGAGTTGTACCTGTTGCCGCACATCCCGGTAAATCTAGAACGTAAGCAGAATAATTGCTGTTGGCTTTTTTAATCGCAATTGCATAACGCATACTTTCGCGCTGCCGATTTGCGGCTGCGTCTGTCAGCAAAATTGACCCTTCCGCTGTCAATTCCCATCTGTCGCGCGGCGAACCTGTTTCGATATATCGTTTAACAAAGCCATCAGCAGCCAGTTTTTTTAAGACCACCATCATGTCAGGTTCTCGCGGTACATCTCGACGAGAAAGTGCATTCGCGAGTTCGTACCAACTCCACTTTCCTTGACCTTTAGCTACTAATTCCAGCAGCACTAATTCTAGCTGGGTTAATTGAGTTAGGTTTTTCATTAAAAGTCCTCTACGCTTGGATGAAATAAAATACCGAATCCTTCTTTTAATTTATAATCTTCAAGAGTAGCTGTATGAGCATTGTTCCAAAGTTCATAAGCATCGTCGGGGTTTGTTGGCTGTCCCGTTGGATAGCCTAGTTTTTTATACCTCAGATACTCGCGCAACTCGTGAGTATAGAAGCGTAAATCAACAGGCTCAGCAACAAGGGCTTGAGTAGCGATACTTCTTAACCTTTCTACCATTTTTAGCTCAGCTTCACCAACTGGATTAAATCTGCGAACATGAGCTTCAACTAAGGAAACGCCTTTATCAGTAATTTTAACATTTTGATAAGATAAGTTGAGAATTTTTCCGCCCGCTTTTGATGGATTGAAGGGTCTGCCACTTATTGCACCTTTTTTTGTCATTTTATTCAAGTGGCTTTAATTTGTTAATTTATCCATTCCACAATTGCCTCTACTTACGCAGCCAAACTATTAACCAGTCTAACTGTAGGTCGGTCTGCACTTGTGGGCGATCGCAAATAACTTCCAGGTAGTGTCGCAACTGCTACAGTGTTTCCCAACAGATCGAAGAACTCAACGCTATAACCTGTTTCTAGTCCTTCAACGTGATGCTGTTCAACAACCGTACCGATATCGCCGGCATAAAGCCCTTCTTCTGGAAGGTTGAACAGCAAGATCACATCCGAATAAAGTTTATAGTTCATAATTATTCTGCTTCGGGAAATTTTTGCTCGTATTGGGCTAAAATTTCTCGAACTGTTTCGGCCGCGATGTCTGATAGGTCTGATTTAGAATAGATAGTCACCAAAACTATCGAATCGCTAGTTTTGAGGTAATAAATAGCACGGTAGCCCGCACTTTTGCCTTTTTGAATGTCGCTGTTTTTAATTCTGACTTTGAAAATTTCGTACTCCATTCCCGGAATGCGATCGCCCGGAAGTTCCCCCGCTTGAAGTTGTTCGATTACAGGCTGAATGTCGTTGCGAATGTTGCGATAGCGTTTGCCTAAATTTCGCAAGTCTCTTTGAAATCGGGGGGTGAGTTCAATTGCGATCGGTTGCGGATCAGTTGTCATCGATGCCGTCCCACAGTTGAGACAAGGGGAGAGTTTGTCCGGTAATTGCCTCATGGAAGCCTTGCTGAATCCCTTCGATGACTGTCTCAGTGGGGTCATCATCAGGATCGATATCAGTGTTTTGACGAATTTTTTGTTGCAGTTCTTTGAAGCGTCCTTTATAGATATCTTCCCATTTATCGGACTGCAAGAATTTGATAAAAGCTAAGACTTCTTGTTGTTGGTCGGGCGATAAGACCTTTACATTTTCCAAAATGGCTTGTTCTACGCTCATAATTATCCCTTTTTTTAATTGCTATTTTACAATCTAGTAACAACATTATATCAAACGGGTGGGTCAACAGCAATTCAAAGTTTGATAAATTACTAGGAAACTACTGCAAAATCGGTGTATTGTCGCATTCCCTGCTCGTGAAATGCCAACACAATATCTTCCTTGGGAACCCCTGCACGCACCAAATCCGTTGCAATCCCATCTTCTGTCCAGTCTTCCTCGATCCAGAATTTGCGATCGCGAATCCGAACGTAAACAGTGATACCGGTAATGCGATCGCCCTTTTGCCAGCCAAGATTTATCCAGATGTAATGACCGTTTTGCTCGTCTGCAATCAAGAATGTCTCGATGTCTTGTTGAGAAGGGCGATTATTGCACAATTCTATATACTCGGTCAAAATACGCTTGATTAGTTTGGGATATTCGATTAGTTGATCCATTCACAATTTTCTCTACTTCTGTATTTACGATAATTATTTTATAGATGACAAGCAGATAGTTTGGAATCTAACCAATGCAATCCCAATCCCCAGCTATTTCCACCAGGGACGATGACTCTTCTATGTCCTAACCAATATACAAAAGTATGGGGAAGATGACCAAGGGGAGCGCGGAGTTCATAGGTCATTCTACTATTAAATGAATCCCATTTAACGTATTCGCAGAATTTGTCATAATCTTTGCCCGCTTCTTGCCAAATAGACCTTTGTACTGAAAATCCGAAACGCTCATTTGAGTATTTTACCCAAAGTTGGTTAATTGTTTGGAGGTCTGTACAAGGAAAGTTTACCCAATCTGAATGCCCTAAATAGCCTAATTTTTCACAGCACGCTACCCAAAGTATAATTTGTTTAGTTTCGCAATCAGCTTCTTTAAACTTGCCCTCGGCTAAAAAATTGCGTAATTGAGTGTAATCAGCTCCGCTTTCTGAAGCTAGATTAAGAAATTGGTTGTCATAATTTAAAGATTGAAAATCACTCATGGTCAGCGCCTAAGATATTTTGAATATGAGATTATTTGACTTGAGCCGTATGAATTTGCTTCGCGCCCGCTTCGAGAAACCCATGCTTGAGTTAATTATAGTTTTGTAGGGTGCGTTAGGCGGTAGCCGTAACGCACCCATACTAATACTAGCTGCCGCCAATCCGAGCGACATCACGAGCGTTTTCTTCAAACGCAGCCGTCAGCGCATCATCACCGCTTAAACCCGATGCGATCGCCCTTTCAATGGCCTGCAACACCCGCTTGTAATCCCGCGGCATCACCTTCACAAACACCGGCACCATCTCATCCCACGCAGCAAGAACCTTCGACGCTTTCGCACTTCCAGTCAAATCAACATGAGTTTGAAGCATCAGCCGCAAATCAGCAATCTCCTCAACATCCTCCAATTTTTCCAAATCCACCATCGACATATTGCAGCGAGTAGCAAAATCCCCCGCCTCATCCAAAATGTAAGCAACACCGCCACTCATACCCGCTGCAAAATTGCGCCCGGTTTCACCCAAAACTACAACCTTGCCGCCAGTCATGTACTCGCAACCGTGATCGCCCACACCTTCAACTACGGCATTCACGCCGGAGTTACGCACCCCAAAACGTTCGCCCGCCATCCCCCGGATGAAAACATCACCAGCGGTTGCTCCGTAAAGCACCACGTTGCCGACAATCACATTTTCCTCTGCGACAAAGGTAGAAGCCGGCGACGGATACAAGATGATTTTGCCGCCGCTCAGGCCCTTGCCCAAATAGTCGTTGGCCTCGCCTTCGAGCTCCAGGGTGACTCCCTTGGGTACGAATGCGCCAAAGCTTTGTCCCGCGCTACCTTGGAAGTGCAGGTGTACCGTGTCATCGGGTAAACCTTCCCAGTGGCGTTTGGTGATTTCGTTGCCGAGAATTGTGCCCACAACGCGGTTGATGTTGGTAATCGGCAGTTTGGCGTGCACTTTTTCGCCGTTTTCGATCGCACCTTTGCACAAATCCAACAACACAGTCATATCCATCGACTTGGACAACCCGTGATCCTGCGCCATCTGACAGTAGCGCCCGACATCCGCCCCAACATCCGGCTGGTAAAGGATTTTCGAGAAATCCAAACCCTTGGCCTTCCAATGCGCCACCGCTTGCTGAGGTTCCAAAACATCAGTCCGCCCCACCATTTCATTCAGCGTGCGGAAACCCAACTGCGCCATAATTTCCCGGACTTCCTGGGCGACGAAGGTCATAAAGTTTACCGTGTGATCCGGATCGCCGGTAAAGTTTTTCCGCAGCAGCGGATCTTGGGTTGCAACACCCACCGGGCAAGTGTTCAGGTGACATACGCGCATCATGATGCAGCCCAATGTCACCAGCGGCGCGGTAGCAAATCCGAATTCCTCCGCACCCAGCAAGGCCGCAATTGCTACATCGCGACCGGTTTTCATTTGTCCGTCGGTTTCGACAACAATCCGGCTGCGGAGATTGTTGAGTACCAAAGTTTGGTGAGTTTCGGCCAATCCCAATTCCCAAGGTAATCCCGCGTGTTTGATCGAAGTCTGCGGCGACGCGCCGGTACCGCCGTCGTAGCCGGAGATGAGCACCACATCGGCGTGGGCCTTCGCAACCCCAGCGGCGATCGTCCCGACTCCCACTTCCGACACCAATTTGACGCTAATCCGCGCTTCCCGGTTGGAATTTTTCAAGTCGTGAATCAATTCGGCCAAATCTTCGATCGAATAAATGTCGTGGTGAGGAGGAGGCGAAATCAAACCCACACCAGGAGTCGAATTCCGTACTTTCGCAATCCACGGGTATACTTTTTTACCAGGCAACTGTCCGCCTTCTCCGGGTTTTGCCCCTTGCGCCATCTTGATTTGCAGTTCCTTGGCTTGGGAAAGATACAAGCTGGTAACGCCGAAACGCCCAGAAGCAACTTGTTTGATCGCGCTGTTTTTCGAGTCGCCGCGATCGTTTGTCCAAGTATATCTTTCCGGATCTTCGCCACCTTCACCGGTGTTCGATTTACCACCAATGCGGTTCATCGCTACAGCCAAAGATTCGTGGGCTTCTTGGGAAATCGAACCGTAACTCATCGCCCCAGTTTTGAAGCGTTTGAGAATAGATTCCACGGGTTCGACTTCCTCAATCGGGATTGATTCCCGCTGCTTGAATTGCAACAAACCGCGCAAGGTAAAATGCTGCTGGTTTTGTTCGTTTACCAGGGCAGAATACTTTTGGAAAAGCGGGTAACTTCCTTCGCGAACTGCTTGTTGTAGCGCGTGAATTGTCTGCGGGCTAAACAAGTGGGCTTCACCTTCTTTTCGCCACTGATATTCGCCGCCGACATCGAGAGTATGTCCGCTGCTGGGGCGTTCTGGGAAGGCGTGGGTGTGGCGCAAAATTGCTTCTTGGGCGATAACTTCCAAGTCTACACCTTCAATCCGGGAAGCTGTCCAAGCAAAGTATTTATCGACTACGGATTTGTTCAAGCCAATTGCTTCAAAAATCTGCGCGCCGCGATAACTTTGAATTGTGGAAATCCCGATTTTTGATGCAACTTTGGTCACGCCTTTGGTGGCGGCTTTGATGTAGTTTTTGCAAGCTGTTTTGTAATCGACATTTAGCAGCAAACCTTGTTTGATCGAATCGGCGATTGTCTCGAAGGCCAAATACGGATTAATTGCACCGCAACCGTAGCCGATTAAAGTTGCAAAGTGGTGCACTTCTCGCGGTTCGCCGGATTCGAGAACGAGTCCCGCCCGCGTGCGCGTACCTTGACGGATCAAGTGGTGGTGGAGGCCCGCAACCGCCAGCAGTGCCGGAATTGAGGCTTTGTCGGAATTGATGCCCCGATCGCTCAAAATGATGATATTCACCCCAGAGGCGATCGCGCTATCTGCTGCTGCAAATACATCTTCTAAGGCTTGTTCTAGACCTTTTACCCCGGTTTTGGGGTCGAACAAAATTGGCAGCGAAATCGAGCGGAAATTGCCCGTTTTTACGTGTTTGAGTTTAGCCAATTCTTCATTGCTGAGAATTGGTGTTTTCAGTTCGATTAAATGACAGCTTTCCGGTTCTGGTTTCAGCAAATTGCGTTCAGCGCCGATCGTAGTTTCGGCAGAAGTGACAATTTCTTCGCGGATCGAATCGATCGGCGGATTGGTAACTTGAGCAAACAGTTGCTGGAAGTATTCGTAAAGCAGCTTTGGTCTGTTCGACAAAACGGCCAGCGGCGTATCTGCACCCATTGCACCGATAGCTTCCACGCCGTTTGTTGCCATTGGCGCTAACAGCAACCGCAGTTCTTCAAAGGTGTAGCCAAAGGCCATTTGGCGCTGGATCAATGTTTCGGGGTCGGATTCTGCGACTGCTGGCGCATCTGGGAGTTTGGCAATCTCGACCATGTGCTGGTCAATCCACTGGCGGTACGGGTGTTCTGTGGCGATTTTGGTCTTAATTTCTTCGTCAGAAACGATGCGGCCTTCCTCAGTATTTACTAGGAACAGCCGCCCCGGTTGCAGGCGGCCTTTTGATAGGATTCTTTCTGGGGCGATCGGCAAAACTCCGGCTTCCGATGCCATAATTACTAAGTCGTCTTTGGTGACGCAGTAGCGGGAAGGGCGCAAACCGTTGCGATCGAGCACTGCGCCGATCGATGTTCCATCAGTAAATGCGATCGAAGCCGGGCCGTCCCAAGGTTCCATCAAGCAGGAATGGTATTCGTAGAAAGCTTTTTTCTCGTCACTCATCGACTCGTGGGCCGTCCAAGGTTCGGGAATCATCATCATTACGGCGTGGGGTAAAGAACGCCCGGCCAAATACAGCAATTCCAAAGCGTTGTCAAAGATTGTCGAGTCGCTACCTTCGATGTTGATTAAGTTCGGGATTTTCTTTAAATCGTCTCCGAACAACTCCGACTCGAACAAGGATTGCCGCGCGTGCATCCAGTTGATGTTGCCGCGCATGGTGTTGATTTCGCCGTTGTGGGCGATGTAGCGATAAGGGTGCGATCGTTCCCAACTCGGAAAAGTATTGGTGCTGAAGCGCGAGTGAACTAGGGCTAGAGCGCTTTCCATGTCGGGGTCGTGGAGGTCGGGATAGTAATCTCCCACTTGCACCGGCATTAACATTCCTTTGTAGACGATCGTCCGGCAGGAGAGTGTGGAATTATACCAATAGGGGTCTACTTCCGTCCTGCGGATGGCGTTGTGAGCGCGTTTGCGGATGACGTACAGTTTCCGCTCGAAGGCAGCCTCGTCGATACCTGTGGCGCGCCGGAGGAACACTTGCTGCATGAAGGGTTCGCTAGATTTGGCGGTGTCGCCGAGGGACGAGTTGTCTGTGGGAACTTCGCGCCAGCCGAGCACTTCTTGGCCTTCTTCTGCCGCGATTTCCTCAAAGATGCGCTGGCCGTTTTCGCGTTCCGTCTGATTTGGCGATGAGTAAATCGCGCCAACTCCGTACTCGCCGGCTTCTGGAAGTTGGATGTTGAGGGCCGCCGTTACTTTTTTCATGAATTTGTGCGGCACTTGCATCAAAATTCCCGCTCCGTCTCCGGTGTTGGGTTCGCAGCCGCAGGCCCCCCGGTGGTCGAGGTTCAGCAGGATTGTTAGTCCCTGTTCGACGATTTCGTGGGATTTGTTTCCTTTCATGTGTACGATGAACCCGACTCCGCAAGCATCGTGCTCGAACTGCGGATCGTAAAGGCCTTGTTTTGCTGGCAGTCCGTTGCTATTCATTTGGATAAGTCTCTCAAAGTGATCAAAAAATTGCGATCTAGAGCAGAGCGCGGGATGACGATCGATCTAGTATGATGTATTATATATAGATTTACTGTATTGGGTAGATGCAGGAAAAAATTATTGCTGGTGCGATCGATCGTGCAAAAATATTTATAACCGATGAGTTAAGTGTTAGGAACTCCGGGCTAAATATTTATGCTGAAAAAATATCTAATTATTAGCGCGTCTAGATTGGAATGATTTAACCGCAGAGAACGCAGAGAACGCAGAGTCAGAGAAGAGAGAGAAATAATTAGGATGTCAACTGAAATCTTGCATCATTGTCAAAATAGCATTCAACGTATTCAGGAAACATTTTCATGAACGGGCAAAAAATACTCCTAGATCCGGTTTTACCGACAGAAGCAGAAACAATTGCTATCAAGTTGTTGGATAAAATGCTATCCCTCAAGATAGAAAATGGTGATTCTGAGACATTAAAAGTAAAACTTGTGGAAGTGGGCGGGGAAGAAATCGCACTTCCTGAATCTCTCTATCAATTGTTGTGTCAAGCCACACATTTAATGGCGGCTGGTAAAGCAGTATCTTTAGGGCCGATTGAGCAAGATATGACTGTTGAAGCAACTGCTAGTTTGCTGAATGTGTCGCCAGAATTTGTGGTCAAATTACTAGATGACGGGGAAATTACCTATGGAAAATTAGGAAACCAGCGGCGGATTAGTTTGGCAAGTGCGATCGCATACAAACAGCAGCGTAGTGTTAAGCGCCGTGAAATTCTCAAGGAATTAGCTGAGTTTAGCCAGGAAGAGGAATTGCATGAGACCAGAGTATACAGCTAGCAGGTTGATTCCTTATCGTGTTGTTTTGGATTCCTGCGTGATATTTCCTATGCACTTGCGCGATACGCTATTTCGTGCTGCGGAGATTGGGTTGTATGATTTATATTGGTCGCAAGAAATTTGAGACGGTGCAACTCGCAATCTTGTTAATACTGGAAGGATGAAAAGTGAGAGGGTGGCGCGTTTTGAGGCTGCACTTAAGGCAGCTTTTTCTAATGCAATGGTTGAAGTTCCAGAGAATTTGATTCAACAGATGACTAACGATCCAGGGGATCGCCATGTCTCTGCGGCTGCGGTAGTTGCTAAAGCTCAAGTTATTGTTACATCCAACCTGAGAGATTTTCCACGAGAGTCTTTAAATCCTTGGGGAATTACAGCTATGCACCCCGATGTTTTTCTGAATCGTCTTTATGAGGTTGCACCGGATTTGATGGCTAATGTAGTCAGCAAACAAGTTGAGGATTTGAAAAATCTACCCCTGACTGTTGATGAATTACTTGTCAGGTTGAGGGGAGAATTTCCGGTTTTTTCAGATAAGATTCAACGCTATTATGAGAATATTTCGTAGGTTGTAGTTAAGGGCGATCGCTATGCACAAAAATTCCCACAGTTCGATATTGCGGTCATTGTTCTGTAAGCACCATCCCATCGCTTGGCAGATTTGAAGCCTTTAGCTCCCAAAGTTTTAGCCATTTTAGCAATGGCAACCAGAGAACAAGTTATGATTGTCAGTGCACAGCTTTAAGCAATACATTCTCTGCAATTTTTCCCAACCGCTGAATAAGCTGATTATTAAAATGAATGGCGATGGTGACAATGCCGTTACCGAAGTTACCTATAAACCCGCAGAACAACGAGTTTACCTTAACAAAGTCCGCTATTTTGAAGGCATCGTATCCGAAGTTTGGGAGTTTAAAATTGGCGGTTATCAGGTGTTGGAAAAATGGCTCAAAGACCGCAAAAAAGCCAAACGCACTTTATCCTTTGATGATGTGCTGCACTCTCAAAAGGTGGTGGTGGCGCTCAAAGAAACTATGCAACTGATGATAGAAATAGAGCGACTGATTCCTGGTTTTCCGATAGAGTAAAGTTCAGGACTTACTGACTCAGACAAAGAAACCGGGTTTTGATCGAATCTGTGCACAGTAACGAAGTTTTTTTGTAAAAAACCCGGTTTTTGGGGCCATGCGTAAGTCCTATTACGTTATAATTGAGCTAGAATCTTCTATCTGTAAAAATGGGATAGTAAACTATGATATTCACCGAATTAAAAATCGATCTAGCCTCCTTAAATTCAGCCGATAAAGCAGCCGCTATAGAAATTTTACTTCAAACTTTAGCCAACGGTTCTCTAGGCATTAAAAAGACTCCCGGCGTGTGTGGCGGCGATGCTTGTGTTGGCAATACTCGCATACAAGTTTGGGTACTTGTGGGTTATCGCCGTCTCGGATGCAGCGATGCTGAACTTTTTAAGTGCTATCCCCATTTGACTGCTGCTGATTTAGTCAATGCTTGGGCTTATGCTGATGCTTACCCAGACGAAATTGAACTAGCAATTAAAGAAAATGAGGAAGCCTAAAACATGGCACGAATTTATGCAGACGAACAGTATCCGTTGCCAGTAGTTGAGTTTCTGCGACCTTTAGATCACGATGTTTTAACAGTTCAAGAAGCCGGAAACGCAGGATTAGGAATTCCTGATGAGGATGTATTGGCTTTTGTAGCGAGTAATGAGCGAGCAGTTTTGACTCTCAATCGAGGGGATTTTATTCGACTGCATCGATCGCAACCCGACCATGCTGGTATTATTATTTGTACTCAAGATAGCAACTGGGAAAGACAAGCGACGCGAATTAATGATGCTATTTCTACCCTGGATACTTTGAACGGTAAATTGATTCGAGTTAACCGTCCTTCGATGTAAAAAAAACCGTAGCTTACGGGGCCTGGGCGCGATCGCCCTTGTTAAATCTACAGCAATTGTGAGATTCTGTACGTAGCCTTGACTGCGTGACTAATCACAATTACGTTGAAATGCGTAAGTTCTGTGAAGAGTTGATGTAGATTGGTAAATTCGATCGCATACCGGGTGACAGTAGCTAGGGTAATTTTGCTATGGTTGTTAAGGCAGGTCGATCGGGCTGATAAGATTTCTCGGTAAAAATGTACAGTTCGCTAACTCGTCCGCGCGGGTGGGCTGCGATTTTAACAACAAATTAGCTGCCCTCAAAACCCAACGTCGTTTACCAAAGGATTCAGCAAGCAATCCTCAAGGAGTGAAAATCATGGTTCAAACTCAAGAAATTTCTCAAATATCTACTCTGCTGGCATCAGCAGCATCCAACGGAATAGCCGCTACAGAATTGCGCCCTTGGGGCTCGTTTACCACCCTAGAAGAAGGCCCTGGATATAAAATTAAGCGAATCGAAGTTAAACCCGGACACCGCCTCAGCCTGCAAATGCACCACCACCGCAGCGAACACTGGATCGTAGTTTGCGGTACCGCAAAAGTTACCTGCGGCGAAACAGAACAAGTTTTGTTTACAAATCAATCTACCTACGTTCCTCAGTGCATTTCTCACCGTTTGGAAAATCCAGGAGTTATCCCCCTGATTTTAATTGAAGTGCAGAATGGCGAATATCTCGGAGAAGATGATATTATCCGCTTTCAAGACGATTACGCCCGCACCGAAAAGGCCAAGTAACTGATTAAGTGGTTATTTGTTATTTGTTATTTGTTGTTTGTTATTTGTTGTTGGTTATTCGCACCAATCAGTAACCAGTAACCAATAACTAATAACCAGTAACCAGTAACCAGTAACCAGTAACCAGTAACCAATAACCAATAACTAATAACCAATCATGATTAATCTGAGCCCAACAGCAGTCACAGAAGTAAAGCGCCTCAAGTCAAAACATTCAAACCGCAATGCTTTATTTCGTCTGGGCGTAGAATCTAGCGGCTGCTCCGGTTTATCCTATACAATGGCATTTGACGATGCCGCCAGCCCAGAAGACACTGTATACGAGTCCGAGGGAATTCAAGTAGCGATCGACCCCCAGCACTTAAAATATCTCAATCAACTAACCTTAGATTATTCAGAAGACTTGATGGGCGGAGGTTTCCGGTTCCACAATCCCAATGCAGCCCAAAGCTGTAGCTGCGGCAACTCCTTTTCTGCAAAAGAATAATCAAACAGCAGTCAGTCGCAGATAATTCTTCAATCTCCAAGAAACCCCCAGCATTCACGACCAAATTTTCTTAAAATCATCTCCGTTTATCCGCATTACATCTGCTGAAAATCTGCGATTTTCAGAGTAAAATATCGCTCCAATATATCATCTCAAATCTAACAGAGATTAACGTAAAGCGCCTGAAAAGAATCAGGAAAAATTAATATTATGATGACAGTCAAAGACTTAGAAAAAGTTCAAAAAACCTTCAAAGAAGCCGATCAAGATTACCAATTAGAATTAGAAAACGGGAAGATTATCATTGTGGGCCCATCAGATATTGTATCTAGCGAAATAGGTGTACTTTTCATTTGGCTGCTCGCCAATTGGGTTTATCCCCGCCGTTTGGGGCGAATTTTTGACTCCGCAGGCGGCTTTATTTTACCGGATGCTAACCTCACAGCACCCGATGTTTCTTTTGTGCGGGCCGCGCGTCTGAGGGAAAGTCCCCGTTATTTCGGAGAATTAGTCCCAGACTTGGTAGTAGAAATTAAATCACAGAGCGATCGCATTAAACCGCTAGAAAAAAAGCTCCTGAATTTTATCCAACTAGGAGCGCAAGTAGGAATTTTGATCGATCCAGACGAACAAACTGTTACAGTTTACCGTCAGGAATGCGAACCAATTGTATTGGGAAACGAAGATGTTTTAACAGTAGCCGAACTTTTTTCCGGTTGGGAATTGCCAATTTGTCAACTGTGGCCGCCAATTTTTACTGAAGCAGAAACTCAAGCATAATTTTGCATTTTAATATAAGTAATTTGAACGAACCGCGAAGACGCAAAGGACGCGAAAGAAGAGAAGAGAAATTCTTTGTTAGCAAATTTGGGAGAAGCGCTAGAAAAAAACTGCGGCCACAGCATCAAAGCTTCCTATCTTTCCGCCTTTCATATTGCTAAAAAAATCTAACGCTTTTTCTCTTTTCTTCCTTCGCGTCCTTTGCGTCTTCGCGGTTTATAAAAAAAATCAAAATCCCGCCAAAATTTCTATATACAATTAACACGCCAAACAGTACAATTTGAGGTTAATTTAAAAATAGTTAATTAATGAAACTGAGAACTCGCAAATTATGGCTCGGTATAATATTTTGTAGCTTTAACCCGATCGCCCCCAGCATAGCCCAAATCGTCCCCGACACCACGCTACCAGTCAATTCTACCGTGACAGTCAGCGGCAAAAACAGCTCGATAGAGGGCGGCACGACAGCCGGAAGCAATCTATTTCACAGTTTTCGAGAATTTTCGGTTTTGACGGGAAACACGGCTGTTTTCAACAATTCAGCAGACATCCAAAATATTTTCACCCGCATTACCGGTGGCTCGATTTCTAATATTGACGGCGAGTTGAAAGCTAACGGTACTGCAAATCTATTTTTGCTCAATCCTAACGGGATTATTTTTGGCCCGAATGCTTCGTTAAATATTGGCGGTTCGTTTTTGGCGACTACGGCGAATGCTGTAGATTTTGGCGGTGGGGCGAATTTCTCTGCCACTTTTCCCGGACAAAATACGCCTTTGTTAATCGTTAGCGTGCCTCTGGGCTTGCAATACGGACAGCCTTCTGGAAGTATCGTAAATCGATCGACCGACGGATTGCAAGTGCGATCGGGCAACAGTCTGATACTTGCCGGCGGCGATGTGAGATTGGAAGGCGGAGTTTTACTTGCTCCCGGCGGTAGAGTAGAACTCGCAGCCGTTGCTGGCTCTGGAACTGTGCCGCTCAACTTCCTCGGTAACAATGTGAGTTTAGTTTTTCCCACCGGCATCGAAAGAGGCGATATATCTCTAACAAAGGAGGCGGCTATCAACGTGCGCGCAGCAGGCGGCGGGAATGTTATTGTCAACGCTCACAACTTCAACGCTTCAGAAGGCAGCACAGTGCGGGCGGGAATCAATCTAGGGCTGGGTGCGGCAGGCGCTAGAAGTGGAGATATTTATGTTAGCGCGTTGGGTGCGATCGCGATCGACGGTGAAGGCACATTTCTTTCTAATGCAGTGCTGTCAGACGCTACAGGCACCGGCGGCGATGTCAACCTCACAGCCAACTCGCTTTCTGTCACCAACGGCGGTCAAATATACGCCGGGACTTACGGGCGGGGAGATGCCGGCAACGTCAATATTAACCTCAGCGGTGCAGCTTCCTTTGATGAAACAAACGGCTTCTCCAGCGGTGCGTACAGTCGGGTGGAAAAAGCAGCCGCAGGAAACGGAGGCAATGTCAATCTCACAGCAGCCTCGCTTTCGATAACTAATGGGGCTGCCCTGCAAGCCAGCACCTACGGACGCGGGAATGTCGGCAGCGTCAACGTTAACGTCGCCGATACAGTGATTTTGGATGGGACGAGTTCCGAAACCGAGGTTTTCTCCAGCGGTATCTACAACCGAGTGGAGACATCCGACAACGCAGTCGGTCAGGGTGGTAGCATTAATATCGCCGCGGGTTCGCTGTTTTTGACTAATGGTGCTGTGATTACTGCTAGCACCGGCGCCCGGGGCAATGCTGGAAATCTAACGGTGACAGTCCGCGACGGCATTACCTTAGATGGTACCGGTCGATTCTCGTCGGCTTTGGGAGTTGGACAGTCCAGCGGTTTGTACAGCAGTGTCAAAGACACAGCAGTTGGAGAAGGCGGAAATATTCGCGTCAGTGCTAATTCGCTGTCGGCGACAAACGGTGCTGTTGTGATTGCCAATACTTTTGGTGTCGGCAACGGCGGCAGTATTCAAATTAATGTTAATTCTGTCAATCTGGCGGGTGTTGATGCTGGCGGACAGTCTAGCGGCATATTTACGCCGACTGAACCAAGTGCGATCGGCAACGCCGGAGAAATTACAATTAATTCTGATATGCTGCGGCTGGCTGACGGCGCTGTTGTCAGTTCGCGCACTCTCAATTCCAGTAGCGGTGGCAGTATTGCGATTAATGCCCGCACCTTGGAAGTCGTTAACGGCGCGCAAGTGTTGACTACTGCTAACCGCGAGGGCAGTGCGGGAAATATTCAGTTGAACGTTTCTGAAAGTATAAGCTTTTCTGGGAGCGATCGCACTTTTGGCGATCGACTCAATAGATTCGGTCAAGATTTAGTTAGCAACTCCGGTGCTGCTAGCGGAATTTATGCCAATACATCTGACAATTCAACAGGTGCCGGCGGCACTTTAACCGTTCAAACCAGGCAATTAACTGTCCGAGATGGCGCAGCAGTTACTGTCAGTGCCGACGGCAAAGGCGCAGCAGGAAATTTAACAATTGCGGCCGACTCAATTCGTTTAGATAGCGGCGCAATTAAAGCCACAACCCAAGCCGGCAATTTCGGAAACATCACCTTGCAAGCACCGGATTTGCAACTGCAGGGTAACAGTCAAATTACTACTAATGCCTTCGGTACTGCCACCGGCGGCAATATCGATATTAACACCAAGTTTTTAATTGCTAAGGAAAATAGCGACATCCGCGCCAACGCAGTCCGAGGCCGAGGCGGGAATATTATCATTACTGCCGAAGGCATTTTTCAATCTTTAGACAGCGACATCGACGCCAGTTCAGAATTAGGAATTGACGGTAATGTCGAACTCAGAACACCCGATACTGATCCCGTAAAAGGATTAAATCAACCAGAAATCCTCGGAGTTCCCCCGGCACCTGCACAAACTTGTCAAACTAGAGGCCAAAGGACAAGTCGGTTTGTCATCACTGGGCGCGGCGGTTTACCCCCTAGTCCCAGGGAACGAGTCAGCAGCGAGCATAATTTCGAGGCCGTGAAAGAGCCTATTGTGGAGGCTCAAGGCTGGATAATTAATGCTAAGGGGGAGATTGAATTGGTGGCGAATTCGGCTGCTGTGGTTCCTTACAGCCCTGGGAGAGCGCCTGTTTGCCACTGAATAGCGCGCGATCGATTTTGTGCGGCGGGCTTTGGCAAGACCCTAAAAATGCTGTTTCTTTTGATCTCATTGTCGATCCTAAGTGAACAGTATTAGTATTGTAAAAAAGCGGACGGTCGTCCTCACTGCGAACCAATCAATTTTAGACCGGACAGGATTTAAGACCGTTTCCCTCCCGGTATCGCCGCTCAATTCACCGCCGGAACTGGTGATTCTACAGGTCGAATAATTGGCGGTTTATTCGTAGATTTTTCTTGAAAAACTGCCTTGAGTGCTAAGTCTAGATTTTCTGCCATGACGATGCGGTTTTCGTAGGCAACAATAACTCTGACTAAAGTTGGCAAACTATTGCGCTCCGCTTCTAAATAAAGAGGTTCGACGTACAGCAAAGATTGTTCGATTGGAATAACTAATAAATTTCCTTGAATTGCTTTTGAACCCTGGCGATTCCAGAGAGATATTTGTTCGGAAATAACCGGGTCTTGATTGATTAATGCTTCTATTTGTTCCGGGCCGTAAACTAATCGCTGTTTGGGAAACTGGTATAACAGCAATTTTCCGTAATTTTTGTCGTCCGATCGCCCTGCAATCCAAGCAATTAAATTGTTGCGGCCTACTGGTGTAAATGGCAGCAGCAAAATAAACTCTTCGGAAGTTTCCGTCGGCAGTTTCGTAATCAAATAGTACGGTGCTACCGGCTGCTGTTCGTTACCGTAAATTTCCATAGGAACTCGCCACAAATCCTCCCGATTGTAAAATACCTGTGGGTCTTCCATGTGATAAGTTAGCAAGCGTTCTGATTGAACGTTTAACAAATCTACGGGATACCTAATATGTTTGCGGATAGTCAGAGGCATTTGGTCAAGGGGTTTGAATAGTCCGGGAAATATCTGAGCCCAACTGTTGATAATCGGGTCTGAGGGATTGGCAACATAGAAGTCAACCGATCCGTGGTAAGCGTCAATGACTACTTTTACTGAGTTGCGGATGTAGTTAAATTCATTTTGACCCGGATCGGAATACGGGTAGCGATCGCTCGCTGTATAGGCATCGATAATCCAGTAAAGATAGTTAGGAGGATCGTTATTATTAGTTTTTGAGGAAGAAGGCTGATTTTTTTGACGATTTTTAGCGTTGTTTTTTTCTATATCATTTTTACTCAAATTGGCGTTTGCTACTACCAAATACGGATCGGAATCGTAGCGCAAAAAAGGAGCGATCGCCCGAACTCTTTGGTTAATGTTTCGGCGGTACAATAATTTAGTTTCGGGCGTAAAATTGCGAGTCAGTACCATTTGCCAATTTTTGAGATAATTAGCAAACAGCCAGCGCCGCCACAGAGAACCGATCGCAATTCCGCCTCTACCGTTGTAATTGTTGTAAACATTTTCTTCGCCGCTGGGATAGTCGAATTCCTTGACTTGTGTCGGTGTCATCACGTTTGTATCTGTGAGGGCACCGTAGTAAATGCGCGGATAGCCGATCGGGAGACTCATCCGAATTCGATCGCTAGTTATATCTAAAGCAGTCTCTCCTTTCTCGGCTGGAACTCCAATATCTTTAACAAAATAATCGGGTAAACCGCCGACACCGACTGTGTTTACGGGAGAAAGAGTAAAGCCGTAACCGTGCGTGTACACCAGATGTTCGTTCACCCAAGTTTGAGCTTCCGGCGCAACTGCTGCATAATCTAGTTCCCGCGCCGCCAGAATTACTTGCTGGCTTTCAGTTTCTCCCTTTTTTGCGGTTTTCTTTTTGATTGTGTAGCGATCGATATCCGCATCAGGAAATGTATAATACGGTCTGATTTGCTGCAACTGTCGGTTGGTTTCCAGCAGTGGCCGTTTGTCCCACAGCCGGATGTTGCTAACAGTCAGTTGATTTCTTTCTAAGTCTTCATATGTAAGTTTCCCGGCTGGATCGAAAGTTTTTATTTCTATTTTTTTGAGGTCAAAAGCTTCTTGAGTAAAGGCAATGCTGCGTTTGATGTACGGCTGTTCTCGCGCTATTTCGTTTGGTCTGACTAGCAGTTGCTGCACAAGTTTTGGCAGCAGCCAACCTCCCAAAACACTCAAAATTATCCACACTAAAATAATCTTTTTAATCAGTTTATTGGGAGTTTTGAATTGCCAAACCTGGTACAGCATCAAAAGTGCGATCGCCCCAGCCAACACGCTCAACAATCCGTAGACGGGCAGCCGCACCGTTACATCAGCGTAATTCGCTCCGTAGGTAACGTCTCCGCGCGAGTACATCAATGCGTAGCGCCCCAGGCAGTACCGGAGTGAGGTGGCTAGCATGAAAGCTGCACCTAAGCCGTACAAATGGCGCTGCTGCGATCGCGAAAACCCCAAAAATCTACCTTTACTCAGGCTATCTCCCGACAGCAAATATGTTAAAGCACCAGAGACTAAACCGTACAAAAATACAACTGTCAGCCCTAAGCTTAGCAACTCTAAAATTGGAAAAATAAATACATAAAAGCTAATATTTTGGTTAAAAATAGGGTCGGTTGTATTAAAATTAGTAGGGTGGAAATATTGTAAAACGTTTGTCCAGCGACTGACTGCAACAATCCCGATCGCCACACTGAGAAAAAGAGCGATCGCCCGCAGCCAAAAATCCGGCTTAATTGCCACAGCTAACATTGTGCCCAGCAGCAAGCCCAACTGCCACCGCCCAGAAAATAGCTGTACCAGCCCTGGCTGAATTGACTCAATTCCTAACTTTATGGGCAGTGGAGGCACATTGCCTCCTATACCGAGATAGGTGAAGCTGTTGGCAGCTAACAGCCCGCAGTGAATTACTGTCAAAGTGGCGATCGAACTCAATCCGAATACCGCCAACAGCAGCCAATAAAAAGTAATTTGAGATTTAGCAACAGGTAATTCGTCGTAATTCTTCCCCGTTTTGTTCGCCCAGGGCGAAGCGAATAGCCCCGCCGCCCCCGGCGATTTGATTTCCTCCGCCGGATGTTGCAGGCGGCGCGCCAAAGCCAAATTTCCCAGCAAAAAGGCAGAAGAAACCGTAATTGCGATCGTCCCCAGCAACCCTTGAGTTGTCAGCTTTAACAGCAAAACCTGAAGATATCCCACTTCCTGAAACCAGAAAATTTCTGCCGCAACGCGAGAGGAAAATTCAAAAATTAACCACAGCCCAACAAGCAATAAAATTAATTGATAAATTCGCTTAATAGTCATTAATAATTAGTTAAAAATAGTCATTAGTCAGTAGTCATTAGTCAGTAGTCATTAGTCCTTAGTCATTAGTCATTAGTTAAGAAGAGTCATTAGTTGAGAATAATTGATAATTTTCAACAATAACAAGCGACCAATGACTAATAACATTCGCGAGTGGAGACAGCATTAATGACTAATAACTAATGACCAATGACTAAGGACTAATGACCAGCTAGCTGTACTGCTGATTGACATCCACATCCAAATTAAACAGCGTTTGCAAAGTCTGCATCGCTTGTCTGCGTGCCTCAATATCCTGCTGAGCGCGCAACTGTACCATCGGATCGTGCAAAATTTTATTCACAATCCCCCTTGTTAAAGATTCAATCACATCTTGATGTTTCTCCGAAAATTCAGAGCCCAGACGTGACAAAGCTTTTTCTAACTCTTGTTCCCGAATCAATTCTATCTTATCCCGCAAACAGCTAATAGTAGGAACAGTTTCCAGACTGCGCCACCAGACATCAAAAGCCTCTACTTCCTGTTCCAGCAAACCCTGAGCTTCCATTGCCATTTTGCGGCGGCTTTCGTGATTTTGAGCTACCACTGCTTTCAAATCATCCACATTAAACGACTTGACATGAGCGATTTCCTTCGCGTCCGAATCAACGTTGCGCGGCACTGAAATGTCCACCAACATCAAAGGGCGGTTCACGATTAAAACAGCTTCTAATTTAGCTTTATTTAACAGCGGATCTGTAGCAGCAGTACAGGTAAAAACCAAATCAGAATCTGCAATTACCTGCATCATTTCCGACAGCAGATACAAGTGCAATTGGGCATCTTTAAAGTTATTTGCTAACTCCTGGCCGCCCCGCACGGATCGATTGACGATCGCAATATGGCTCGCCCCTTTCGAGAGCAAATGCTGCACCAAAAGCCGCGACATTTTACCAGCACCGATAATCGCAATGCGGCTACTAGCTAAATGCTGACCTTTCAATTGAGCCAATTCTGCCGCCGCCGAACTGATCGACACCGCACCCGTACCGATGCTAGTTTCGGTGCGAACTCGCTTCCCTGCTGTGAGAGCTTGCTTGAACAAACGCTCTAAAATTCTGCCCACACCTTTGTACTGCTGGGCGAGTTTGTGAGTTTGTTTCACCTGAGCCAAAATTTGTCCTTCTCCCAGCACCAAACTATCGAGGCCCGAAGAAACTCGCATCAAGTGCATCACCGCATCTTCGTGCAGCAAAATAAACAGGTGAGGGCGCAAAGACAGCAAGGGAACTTTGCTGCATTCAGAAAGAAACTGAATCACCTCTCGCACTCCAGGCTCAGACTCGCTGGTAACAATATAAATTTCTAAGCGGTTGCAAGTGCTGAGGATGGCAACTTCTTGAATGTGGGGGTAGCCGCGCAATTGGGCGATCGCGGCTTCAATCTTCGGTTCTGGAATGCTCAGTTTTTCACGAACTTCAACCGGGGCTGTTTTGTGGCTGAGACCTACGACTGCAATATTCATATCTGTGATTTGTCACTATTTATTTCTTACTTGTTAACAGTCACCTGTTATTAGTTCTTAGTTTATCGCTAATTACCAATCACGGGTGACTGTTAACAGCTAACAGTCAACAGTCAACAGCTAACAGTCAACAATCAACAGTCAACAGCCAACAGTTAACCGCTAACTAATGACTAATTCAATTGCAGAGATTTCGGCTGGTCAAACATATGGATAGTATCCACAAACCGAGCTGTTTTCGACTGAGAAGAAATTACCAAACTCTCAGTGCGAGCGCCGCCGCCAAAGAAGCGAACTCCATCCATCAGCGTTCCGGGAGTAATTCCGCAAGCTGCAAACAGAACAGTTTCTCCAGATGCCAACTCTTCAGCATTGTAAATCTTGTCTGGGTCTGTGATACCCATTTCTTTAAGGCGGGCGAGATTGCTCTCTTTGCTTTCACCGATCAAACCAGTTTTGACAACAGCCGGATCGTAAATTAACTGCCCTTGGAAGTGACCGCCCAAGCAGCGCATTGCTGCTGCGGAAATCACACCTTCGGGTGCTGCACCAATACCCATCAGCGCGTGGATGTTGGAACCAGAAAACGCGCAAGAAATCGCTGCCGAAACGTCGCCGTCGCTAATCAAGCGAACTCTTGAACCTGCTTGCCGAATTTCATTAATTAAATCTTTGTGCCGGGGGCGATCCATGACCACTACCACCAAATCTTCAATACTGCGGCCGAGGCAATCAGAGATAATTTTGAGGTTTTCGGTTGGCGTTTTGCGAATATCTACATGATTCTTAGCAGCCGCAGGAGCAGCCAATTTGTTCATGTAGAAATCCGGTGCAGCAAACAAACCACCTTTTTCAGAGATTGCCAAAACTGCCATCGAACCGTTTTGACCGTAAGCAACTAGGTTAGTTCCTTCGCAGGGGTCAACGGCGATGTCAATTTCGATCAATTCATCGATGTTGCAGACATCTTTAGCATCTTCGCGAGTACAAATACCTACTTGTTCGCCAATGTAAAGCATGGGTGCGTCGTCGCGTTCCCCTTCACCGATCACAATGCGGCCGCGCATATGAATTTTGTTCATGCGCTCGCGCATGGCTTCTACAGCCACTCTGTCGGCTTCATCTTTCTCGCCTTTGCCCATCAAGCGAGCGGAAGCGATGGCTGCCTGCTCGACTACTTCGATAATCTCTAAACCGATTACATTGTCCACAAACTTTATTCTCCCAACTTCTGATGCTTGCCTGTGCTCTTTTGCACTCCCAGCCATCAAGTTTATCAGAGGCGGGGATCTCTGCGAGCGTAAGCACTTGCTTTGTTTGTGTTAACTTTTGCTTCTTTCAGACCCGGAGGGGAGATGGGGGAGATGGGGAGATGGGGAAATGGGGAGAGTGGGAGAGTGGGAGAGGGGGAAATGGGGAGAGTGGGAGATGGGGATATGGGGAGAGTGGGAGAGTGGGAGAGTGGGAGATGGGGAGAGTGGGAGATAGGGAGATGGGGAGATGGGGAGATGGGGAGATAGGGAGATGGGGATATGGGGAGAGTGGGAGATGGGGAGATGGGGAGAGTGGGAGATGGGGAGAGTGGGAGAGTGGGAGAGTGGGAGATGGGGAGATGGGGAGAGTGGGAGATGGGGAGAGTGGGGACAATTTTCCTTCTTCCCTCAAGCCTCAACATCATCCTTCTTCCTTTAACATTCATCCGTTACATCCGTTACACAATCCGTTGCCGAACTTCCTTCTTTCTTCGCCATCCTTGATTTATCGTAACAGTTGCCTCAGTCTTGAAGTTTTATGATGGTGATAGGAAATCAAATTTTCGACCTAAAATCGGGACGAACTAGACTTTATAACCGGGGAGCAATTAAAAATGATGATGAAAGCCCAAGATATTATGACAACAGAAGTTGTTACCATTCGGGGTTCGGCCACGGTAGCTGAAGCAGTGGCGACGATGAACGAACTTTGCCTGCGCGCGCTAATTGTGGAACGCCGCCACGAACAAGACTCCTACGGTATTGTTACGGAAACCGATATTGTTTACAAAGTAACAGCCTACGGAGTAGACCCGCAAAAAGTCCGCGTTTTTGAGATTATGACCAAACCGTGCATTACGGTGAATCCAGACTTGGGTGTAGAATACGTGGCGAGGTTGTTCGCCAATACTCGCATCCGCCGAGCTCCGGTGATTAAGGATAAGCTGCTTGGCATTATTTCGGTAACAGATATCTTGACAAAAAGCGATTTTGTTGATAAGCCGAAAAGTGTTTTATTTGAGGAAGAAATCGAAAGGGCGATCGCGGATGCTAGAACAGTCTGTTCCCAAAAAGGCGCTACTTCTAGAGAGTGCGCGGTAGCGTGGGACATTGTAGAGGAAATGCAGGCTGAGGCTTCTCACCAGCGATCGATGAAGCTTGAGAAAACGGCTTTTGACGAGTATTGCGAGGAAAATCCCGAGGCGGCTGAAGCGCGGATGTACGACAGCTAATTTAGTCATTAGTCATCAGTCATTAGTTATTAGTTATCAACTCTTATGTATGGATTGATAACTAATAGCTAACGATCGGAAATAGCTTTTTTTAGGCTCGCCTCACGAAAAATAAAAATCTTAAGTGTTTGGCCCAATCATATAAAACACGTTCAGCTTATTCCCATCTAGATCCCGAAAATATCCCACATAAAACCCCGGTAACGTGCCTCTTGACCCCACTGCTCCTTCATCCTTAGCGCCAAGTTCGATCGCTTTGTTATAAACTAAGTTGACTTTTTCTGGACTGTCAACTTGAAGTGCGATCATTACGCCATTACCAACAGTTGCTTCGTTGCCATCAAAGGGTTTTGCAACAGCAAATCCTGGCATCTCTGGAGAAACGCTCCATGCGATAAATCGGTCGAATTCCATGAATCGTTGAGCGCCAATTTCCGCAAGCAAAGTATCATAAAACTTGGCTGCACGTTCAAGATTGTTGGTGCCGACTGTAACGTATCCAATCATATTTTTTCTCCTCTAACTGATGTTAAGATAAAAAAATGTTTGAGCAAATAACAACTGACTTAAACTGATCCTTATAAAACCAAAGCTACAACTCAAACATCATTTTACATCATAACTGACACTATCTCGGTGTTGTCCGCTCCCATCATTTATTGCCGATCGCTAATACATTCGGGAGTGTCTCTACTTGGACTGTTGACGATCGCGCTTACCGCCTTTGCTTTCATTGCAGCAGCATAGGGCTTTAACAGCGGCAAAACTTCCTGAGCATTTTTAACAGAAGGATCGAGCCACTCTTCCCAAGCGCTGTCGGGCAAAATCACCGGCATTCGATCGTGCACGGGCTGCACAGTTTCGTTAGCAGCGGTAGTAATTATAGTACAAGATACAATCTTTTCTCCTTCTGGAGATTCCCAATTTTCCCACAAACCGGCAAAAGCAAAAGGTTCGCCCTCCGCCATTTGAAAATAGTAAGGCTGTTTGTGTTTTCCCTGTGGCAGCCATTCGTAGAAACCATCAGCGACTATCAAACATCGCCGGTGCTTGATGGCGCTGCGAAAAGCAGGTTTTTCGGCTACAGTTTCCGATCGCGCGTTAATCATCTTGCTGCCTATTTTCATGTCTTTTGCCCAACTTGGAATCAAACCCCAGCGCATAAATTGGAACTGTCGCTGCATTTGCTCTTGAGAAACTGTGACTGTGGCAACTGATTGAGTTGGGGCGATATTGTATCGCGGTTTGATGTCGGGAACTGCCGAAAGTTTGAAGAATTCGGCTATGATTTGACCTGAAGTAGTTAAAGTGTATCGTCCACACATAATTTATAGTTGGTATTAACAAAAAGGTAGATTGGGATTTACCGTTGGGCGGGGCGGGTTTTGGAGATTATTCGTGTTAGGCAAAGATGGTTTGTAAAACCCCACCCTACGAGACATTGCTAAATTGTGGAACATTCGCAGACAACCATTCGGCGCGCAACTTTTCAATAGCTAATTCTTTGAATTTAGCTTCTACTTCAATCCACGGAGCCTGATAATAGCAATTAGGCATTTCTGTAATTAAATCGCTGTGGCGCGGATCGGCAAAAAATTCTCTGCCATTCGATATGTGCACTAATTGCCATTCAGGAACCGACCAACTTGTGCGTGCTGCTGCGAGCATTTCGGCAACGCTGGGATCGTCGTAACTTGCTAAATGTTCGTGAATGACGTGGTGGTGCGCGTCAAAAACCATCGGGACTGCGGTATCGAGACAAACTTCTAAAAGTTCTGAGGAACTGTAAGCGTATTCGTCATTTTCAAAGGTTAAGCGCGATCGAATAGATTCGGGTAAGTCGCGGATGACTGATGTGAGTTGCGAAGCGCGATCGCCCTTACCGCCGTGAATGTTCATCAGTGCGTAGGGCGATCGGGGTTGTTGCAACATATCTAAGATTAAAGCATGAGTTGCCAGAATTTTAATGCTGTTTGCAACCACAGAAAGCTTGTCGGAACTGAGGACAACAAATTGATCCGGGTGGAGTACCAAACGGATATTGAGGGAAATTGCGCGATCGCCGATTCTCCGCAATTCCTCAGCCATTGAGTGCAGCACTGCTTCCCCCAAATCTGTATCTGCAAAAGGGAAAAGTGCAGAAGTCATGCGATACAATTTAATGTTATTTGCACGGCAGAAATCAATCGCTTTGTCAAGCCGTTTTAAGTTGTCTGTATAAAGCTCGCGCAACACTTTTTCTTGTTCACTTTCGGCAAGCTGTAAAAGTCGCTTCCGCGTGACAGTGCGAAAGCGAACAGCATCGGATGTTGTAATGCAGACTAACCCCAATTCCGGTAATTTGTCCTTTCCCAATACTTGGTTAATCTCGCTCATTTCTCCATAATCCTTAACTTGACTTTTATCCTAAATAGGTTTGTACTAAGGATTTTAGTCCTTAGTTCGGAAGTTGGGAGGGACTACTCGCGTCTCCCGAAAAAATTGCTATATCTCCTGATTCCCCCCATCTCCCCTTAACAATCAACTCCGCAAACGACCAGAACGCAAAATGCTAATAATCAACCAAAAACCCAAAAAACTCGCCGCCCCAAACAAACCGTTGCTCAGAAAAGATAATTGAGCAGTTTGCGCGTTAGAAGAAATAATTGCCGCCCCCACAATCAGCGAACCCACGACAATACTAAAAGAAAGTCGGTTCGCAGAATCTCCCAGAGTTCGGCGCAACGGATCGAGTTCTTTTATGCTCAAGTTCCACTTCAAAGTTTCCGAAGTCACCCGCTCTAAAAGCACTTCCACCTGTCGCGGAGATTGCAAAGACAAGCTTTTCAGATCCAGGGCAGTTCTCAGCAAAGCTTGCACCGGGTCATCTCCCAACAACTGACGCCGAAACATATCGGTCATCAGCGGTTTTACCTGCTCTACAATATTGAATCTTGGATTGAAAGAACGTGCCAACCCTTCCAAATTAGCTAGAGTTTTTGCGTATAAACCGAGATTACTTGGCAGCCTAATTTTATTGTTTCTGGTAATTTCCAGCACTTCATAAAATATTTCCGATAAGTTCATTTGCGACAAGCTAACATTATAATACTTTCGCAGCATTCGAGCCAAATCGTTTTCGAGAATAGCTAAACTTTTAGGCTGAGCAAATTCTGCCATTTCTAATGTTAATTGAGCGCATCGCTGAGCGTCTAAATCGACAATTGCCAGCAACATTTCTGTCAAATTCTGCTGGGTGCGCGGATCTAATCGGCCGACCATGCCGCAGTCTAGCAGGGCAATCCGACCGTCTTTGAGATAAAATAAATTGCCGGGATGCGGGTCTGCGTGAAAGAATCCGTCGATGTATAACTGCTGGAAGAAAACGCGGCAAAGTAGCGTTGTAATTTCTTCGCGTTCGGCATTTATATCTCCTTTGTGTCCAACTCCTTGCAAATCGCCTAATAAAATCGGTACTCCGTTCAGCCATTCCATTACTAAGAGTTTTTTGGTGGTCAACTCCCAGTTGATTTCTGGTAGAACAACTTGTTTTGGGTCGAACCATTTACTTTTAGATAAATTGCGGCGCAGTTCGTCGGTGTAGCTGGCTTCTTGAATGAAGTCTAGTTCTGCACGCAGGGCGATCGCAAATTCTTCGGCTAGGGCGACAATATCGTATTGTTGACCGAATTCTGTGAGCATGACAAGTTCGGCCAAACCTCGGAGTACGGCGATGTCTTGTTCGATGACAATATCGATACCGGGGCGCTGAACTTTCAGGGCGACTTCGCGGCCGTCTTTTAAGGTAGCTTTGTGGGTTTGGGCGATCGAGCCTGCGGCGATCGCCTGAGTGTTAAATTTAGCGAAGGTATCTTCGAGAGATTGTGTGAGTTCCTTGCGGACAATAAATTCTACTTCCGACCAAGGTACGGGCGGAACTTCCGCTTGTAGCGTCGAGAGGGTTTCGATGTAGGCGGCGGGTAAAAGGTCGGGACGGGTACTCAGCAATTGTCCCAATTTCACAAAAACTGGGCCTAATTCTACCAGGATGTTGCGGAGAACAGCGGGAGTTGGGAGACTGGGTGCGTCGGTTTTGCGGCCGGTTAGGAGGCTTTTCATGTAGTCCCAACCGTTGCGGAAGACGACCTCTAGGATTTCTCCTTTGCGAGAAGTGTTTTGAACTAGGCTGAACAAGGGGCCTCCTGGTCGATCGACTTTGGTAGCAATATAACTACTAGGATAGCGCTGTTAACCAAGCTGACCATTGTCTTGAGGAATAAATTGGGCGAAAGGGTGGGAATGGGCGCAATTTCTGAAGAGGGATAGCTGCGCTGCACTTTGGGGTGTGGGGGAGGGCGATCGGTTTTTGGCCGTAGCATTAATCCTCATGTTAATATACAGTTAAAGCAGACATGATATTTTTATGATTAAATTTATTGAGTTTAAAAGTTGAGTCAAAAACTTGAATAAGTAAGTTATTACCAGCCAAATTGTCAATGTGTTTCACATCTATAAAAAACATGATTGCCATCCAATCTCCTGCAAACTCGATCGAATTATCCATCAACTTAACTGACGAGCAATTTTTTCAGCTTTGTCAGAACAACCGCGATTATCAATTTGAACGTACAGCATCAGGGGAATTAATTATTATGTCACCAACAGGCAGTGAAACTAGCATACGTAATGCCGATTTAACATCTCAACTTCGAGTCTGGAACCGTGAAACTAAACTGGGAGTTGTATTCGACTCTTCTGGAGGCTTTAAACTTCCCAATGGGGCCGATCGCTCTCCTGATGCCTCTTGGGTCAAAAAAGAACGCTGGGATGCTTTAACACCGGAACAAAAAGACAGTTTTGCTCCTTTGTGTCCAGATTTTGTGGTCGAGTTGCGCTCGAAGACTGATTCGTTGAAAAAGCTGCAAGAGAAAATGCAAGAATATATAGATAACGGTGCGAGATTGGGTTGGTTAATTGACAGGCAAAATCGGCGGGTAGAAATTTATCGCCCCGGTCAAGATGTGGAAATTCTCCAAAATCCTGCTACTGTGTCGGGGGAAGATGTACTGCCTGGTTTTGTGTTGGATTTAGCAGAAATTATGTAAATAGTTGACAGATGCGAGTTGCGTCACTAAAATTTCCTAGGTTCGTAGTAACGACTTTAGTCTTTCTGGCTTTATTGAGTAAGAAAAAACTGAAGTCCTGACTACGAACCTGTTTTTTTATTGCGGTGCCGCCCTTTACAACAAATCTTTCAATTTGTCATCTTCTCCCAACACTTTGATGACCTGTTTAATCTCCTGCGTCCTGTCCTTTTTCACAATCAAAGTCACATTCCCATCCCTGACAACTACCACATCTTCTAAACCAATGGTGACAATCACTTCATTGTCATCCGCTGCATAAAAAATGCTTTCCTTGGTATCAATTCCGACGTGTTTTGCTAACTCGACATTCGGCTTGTCTCCTTGCAGCAAACGCCCGATCGCATTCCAATCTCCCAAATCGTCCCAGCTAAAGCTCACAGGCAAAACACAGGCTTTTTGCGTCTTCTCCATCAAAGCGTAATCGATGCTAATTTTCGGCAATTCCGAGTAAGCAGCAGCACCTTTTGCTTCCAAAGCTGCCATCATTTCCGGTACATGATTTCGCAATTCTGTCAAGACCGTACCGACTCGAAATACAAAAATTCCGCCGTTCCAACTAAACTTGCCGCTGGCTACAAATTCTTCAGCAGTTGCGCGATCGGGCTTTTCGGTAAATCTCGCCACCCGGTACGCCGGAAAACCGCCAAAACTGCCAATTTCCTCGCCTTGTTCGATGTAGCCGTAACCAGTAGAAGCATAACTCGGTTTGACACCCAAAGTGGCGATCGCATCCTGATTTCTCGCCAAATCCGCCGCCGCCTCCAAAGTCTTGACAAACTCCTGCGGTTCCCCAATCCAGTGATCCGCCGGGAAAAAACCAACAACCGCATCCTCACCGTAACGCTTCGCAGTTTCTATAGCAGTCCAAGCCACCGCCGGCGCAGTATCCCGGCCCTGGGGTTCCGCCAGCAAATTCTCTTGAGGTAAAAGCGGCAACTGTTCCCGCACCCCGTCGGCCAACATTTCCGACGTTACCACCCACAAATCCTCCCAAGCGTTACCTAATTCCAAAAGTCTTTCTGCAGTAGTCTGCAGCAAACTCTTACCGCTACCGTCGAGACTCAAAAACTGCTTGGGCCGCTGCTTGCGACTCAACGGCCAGAAACGTTCGCCTTTACCGCCGGCTAGAATCACAGGAATTAAGGTTCTACTCATTATTGAAAGTTTAAACAGTTCACATCTATTTTGCCTCGATATCCAAAGGCTGTTTGTAAAGAATTACTGAGAAAGATTGACTGTTGAGTGTTGAGTGTTGACTGTCTCGCTATCAACCTTGTGATTGCCCACATTTTTCAACCCGCATTGCCTCTCTTGTGCTTAACCGCGCGATCGATTTTGCCGCTCTCAAAACCAAGCAAATCAGCGCCCTCAAAAATTGTTACAGTCAAAAAAGTCATATCCAGAGCGCACAATCAATTGAATTCGAGTGTTTCTTTTCTCCCTAACACGCTAAGCTGTCCTGCATCTAGATTGTGTGTGGCAATTCACCCCGATAGCTGCGCGATGTTATACCAACTTGATAAAGTGCCACTACAAATACGAGTTTTGCTTTAAGCTGTTCGGGATTTAAAAGAGGATAGTAAGAGGCGGAGCGTACATAAATATTTCCCAAATAACGTAGCATAAAATTTGAAAAATGGTATAATTGAGCGCCGAGACTAAAAACGGATGCCGATCGCGACCACCGCCGTGGAAAGATCAAAATTTTAAAGCCTAGTTCAACCTCTATTCCTCTGTGGAGTAAATCGAAAACGGAAAATCGACCGAGGGCGATCGCAGATACTTTCTTAAGTTGCACGCGGAAACCATAAAAAACTTTAAAATAAAAAAATACTGCCGTCAAATTCACCTTCTCGGTCAGCGCCTGGGAATGCCAATTACCAACACCATCTCAACTTTGATTCAAGCCGAAACACTAGAACTATTAGAATGGCCGCGCCTGTGTCAGCACTTGGCTACCTTCGCGGCTACCAAACTCGGCGTCGCCGCCGCCCTCGACCTCCAAATCCCCGAAACTCAAGCTCAGACAGCCGAACTCAAGGCGCAAACTGAAGAAGCTTATCAGTTAGAAAGCCGTCCTGGCGGTGCTTTGAGTTTTGAAGGAATCCAAGACATCGGCAGTGTCCTGCAGCGAGCCGAACTGCAAGGTTTACTCGGCGGCGAAGAATTGCTGGCAATTGCTACCACCCTCGCGGGGGCGAGGCAATTGCGCCGGATCGTTGACTCTGCAACGGATGTGCCGATACTCAAAGAATTGGCTTCCCAATTGCGGACTTATCCCGAAATCGAGCAAGAAATTCATCGGTGTATAGACGATCGCGCTCAAGTAGCAGACAGAGCCACTCCTAAATTAGCAGGAATTAGAGTTCAAATGCGACAGTTGCGCGATCGCATTTATCAAATATTGCAGGGGATTTTGCAGCGCCAATCCAACGCCGTACAAGAACAGCTAATTACCCAAAGAAGCTCGCGCTTTGTCATTCCCGTCAAAGCTCCCCAAAAAGATGCCATACCAGGCATCGTTCACGACTCCTCGGCCAGCGGCGCGACACTCTACGTAGAACCCCACAGCACAGTCAATCTTAACAACCAAATGCGGCAGTTGCTCCGGCAAGAACAAGCCGAAGAAGAAGCAGTTCTCCGCGCCCTCACCGAGCAAGTCGCAGCAGTAAAACCAGATTTAGATAGATTGTTGGTGGTAGTGACAACTTTAGATTTAGCTGCCACCAAAGCCCGTTACAGTTTTTGGCTGCAGGCAAATCCTCCTAAATTTATCGAATTCGGAGAACCAGAATTAACACCAAAAAATCCTGACCAATTAGATGAGGAAAATTTAGAGGAAGAAACAGCAGAAAATAGTCGATCGTTAATTCCCAATTTGCGATCGCAAATTACCCTGCGCCAATTGCGCCATCCTTTATTAGTTTGGCAGCAACAATACGAACAAGGCTTTCCAGTCGTCCCAGTCGATTTAACCATCGGGCCCCAAATCCGCGTCGTCGCCATCACCGGCCCCAACACCGGCGGCAAAACAGTCACCCTCAAAACCTTGGGATTAGCAGCTTTAATGGCAAAAGCCGGAATGTTTGTCGCCGCCCGCGAGCCCGTAGAATTGCCTTGGTTCGACAACATTCTTGCCGATATTGGTGACGAACAATCCTTGCAGCAAAGTTTGTCTACTTTCTCCGGCCACATCCGCCGCATCAGCCGCATTTTAGAAGTTTTGCATAATAAATCGGAAGGGGAAAGTGCAGGAGAAGGAGAAGGAGAAGAAAATTCCCAATTCCCAATACCCGATGCCCAATTCCCGATGCCCGATGCCCAATTCCCAATTCCCAAATCTTTAGTTTTGCTAGACGAAGTAGGAGCGGGGACAGACCCCTCAGAAGGCAGTGCATTGGCGATCGCCCTGTTGCAATATCTCGCCCAACATTCCCTATTAACAGTCGCAACCACGCACTTTGGCGAACTCAAAGCCCTCAAATATCAAGACTCCCGCTTTGAAAATGCCTCAGTAGAATTTGACGACAATTCCATGCAGCCAACCTATCGCTTGCTGTGGGGAATTCCCGGACGTTCCAACGCCCTCACCATTGCCAAAAGACTCGGTTTGCTAGCATCCATAGTCGATGAAGCTCAAACCTATGTAGGCGGAGCTTCTGCCGACGTCAATCAAGTGATTGCGGGACTCGAAGCACAGCGCCGCAAACAGGAAACCAAGGCCAGAGAAGCAACTCAACTGCTGCACCAAACCGAAAAACTGCACAAAGAAGTTTCTCAAAAAGCAGCGGCTTTGCAAGAGCGGGAGCGAGACTTAAAAATTGCTCAGGAAGTGGCGGTAAACGAGGCAATAGGCACGGCAAAATCAGAAATTGCTCAAATCATCCGGCGCTTGCAGTCGGGCGACAAAACGGCTCAAAATGCCCAATTGGCGACAGATACCTTAAATCAAATTTCCCAAAAACATCTGCCCTCTCGGCAACAACCGGCGAAACCAAAACCGGGTTTTATGCCAAAAACGGGCGATCGCATCCGCATACCCAGCCTCGGCCAAACCGCCGAAGTCCTCAGCGGCCCCGATGCTAACGAAGAATTGAGCGTGCGGTTTGGGATCATGAAAATGACCGTCAAACTGGCAGAAATCGAATCCCTCGACGGTCAAAAACCTGAAACCAAAGCTCAACTAGCCAAGGTAGCAGCCCAAGCCCAAGCAATCGCTACGGCTAAAGCTAAGCAAGCAGCGGCGGAACCTGCAAAACCCAATCCCGAAATTGCTATTCGCACTGCTAATAATTCGATCGACCTCCGGGGTGCGAGAGTCTCCGACGCGGAAATCGAAATCGACAGAGCACTTTCCAAAGCCGTGGAATACGGAGTTTTGTGGATAATTCACGGCAAAGGTACGGGACAGTTGCGGCGCGGGGTGCACGAATTCCTCGCTACTCACCCGCAGGTTTCCCGCTTCGAGCTCGCCAGTCAAAAAGAAGGAGGTGGAGGCGTGACGATCGCTTATTTACATTGATTTCGGTCACTTTGCGGCGTAGGATGGTTGGGGGTGAAAATTTATGGGTTTTTGGGGTTGCGCTCGATCGAACTGGCAACCGCAACCTTCGACTAGCAAAATTCGTCAACAAATAGTATTGCCGGAATCAAAACAACGAGTTATCAGAAATTTGGGTAAAAACCCCGTCCTTTGAAAACGGCTTTACAATATCTTCACGTTTGCTTACAAAATAATTGCTAAAATGCAAGCATGACACAAAAAGCTTTCAAGTACCGCTTCTATCCGACTCCGGAGCAAGAAACCTTGCTTCGGAGAACCTTGGGCTGTACTCGATTGGTCTACAACCGCGCTCTCTGGGCCAGAACAGAGGCATGGTACGAACGGCAAGAGCGAGTTGGCTACACCGAAACCTCTAGTTTGTTGACGGCATGGAAAAAACAAGAGGATCTTGATTTCCTTAATGACGTTAGTAGCGTCCCCTTGCAGCAGGGCTTGAGACACCTGCAATCTGCATTTTCTAACTTCTTTGCAGGACGGGCGAAATACCCCAACTTTAAAAAAAAGCGCAATGGTGGTAGTGCAGAATTTACCAAGTCTGCCTTCAAATGGCGAGACGGTCAACTTTTTCTGGCGAAAACCCTTGAACCCTTGGCGATTCGGTGGAGTCGGGCTATCCCTCAAGGCGCAGAACCTTCTAGCGTCACGGTGAGACTCTCGCCCGCTGGACGCTGGAGTGTTTCGCTGTTGGTGGATATCGAGATTGAACCATTGCCCCAGTCTCCTAATGAAGTCGGGATTGATTTGGGTATTACGAGTTTGATGGCTCTGAGTACGGGTGAAAAAATTGCGGGTCCCTCATGTTTCAAGGCGTTTCGCCACAAACTCAAAAAAGCTCAAAAAGCATTGAGTCGCAAGCAAAAAGACTCTAAAAATCGGCAAAAAGCGCGTTTGAAAGTCGCTAAAGTTTATGCAGAAATTAGCGATGCCCGACAAGATTTTATTCACAAGTTGACGACTCGGTTGGTGCGTGAAAACCAAACCATCGCCGTAGAAGACTTGGCTGTCAAAAACATGGTGAAAAATCACAAACTCGCCCTTTCAATCAGTGATGCAAGCTGGGGTGAGTTGGTAAGGCAACTTGAATACAAGTGTAAATGGTACGATCGCACTTTGATTAAGATCGATCGTTGGTTTCCGAGTTCTAAGCGGTGCGGCAACTGCGGTCACATTGTGGAAAAGTTACCGTTGAATCTGAGGGAATGGGACTGCCCTAAATGCAGCACTCACCACGACCGAGATATCAACGCCGCCCAAAATATACTTGCCGCAGGGCTTGCGGTGAAAGTCTGTGGAGCGAACGTAAGACCGGATAGGCATAAGTCTGATGGCGGTTGCGATGAAGCAGAAAGGTCTAGGAAGTGATTTCTAGAATCCCCGTGCGTTCACGCCGGGGCGGATGTCAAGGAGAAAAACTAACAGATTATGCCGTTGTCCGGCGGCCGCAAATCCGTCAACACCGCATACTGTTAGGGTATTCAGCCTCAACCAGTCTTATTTCCCGTGCCCAAGCCATGCGCTCCACCGTAAAGCCCTCCGCTCCCACAAACCAAACAGGTTCATCTCCCAACTGGGAAGAATTGACCCAAAAAGCACCAGAACCTACCCAGTTGGACAACATTAAAGCCCAACTGGATTTAGTGCTGTTAGCCCTAGAAGCACTCGCACAAATTGGTTCAGACGCGATGCTCAAAGTAGCAGCCGAACTGAATTTAGAGCCAATGGTAGCCGATCGCGTGGCATTGTGGCGGCTGCGCCAATCTAACCCGCTGCGGAAAGGCCAGGGAGGGCGCAAAAAACTAGATGTGGAAGAAGCTCGATCGCTCGTTTTGATCGGCTGTCATTTAGCAAAACAGCACCAAGCTTTAATCCGCCGCGCCGTCGCTTTGCTAGAACAAATGGCAGAGCAAAACCGCGAACCTCATACAGTCGCTTTGCTAGGAGATTATATAGACAGGTTCAGCAACACCTATGCCGATCGCATGGAAGATGCAGAAAACCTATCGGCACAAGAACTAACCAACCTAGCCCTCAAACTCCTGATAGATTTGCTATTTTACAGCAGTCCCGGCGGTCACAGGCGGCTCTGGCTGGCTCTCCTAGACCGCGCTAAGAATTAAGCTAAGCCATAATGAAAACGAGAATGAAAAACATCAGGAACAGGCAAGATGCCTGTTGCTAAAAAAGCTTGTTAAGAATGCTACCAAATATCAGATAAAACATAGTTATTCCATCTGCCTAATGCCTAATGCCTAATGCCTAATGCCTAATGACTACTGACTAATGACTAATGACTACTGACTTCTTCCCTCTTCCCTCTTCATTCATTATGCGAAAACGGTACACGCCCCCTACTTGCACGCTGGAAATAACAGCCAAAAGTTCGCCTCTATCTCGCTGGGCCGGCAAACCCGTATTTAAATCTTTAAATTTCGAGTTGCGGCTCGACGACCCCAGACTACCAGATACCGAACACGTTACTCTCAGGGGCGATCGCGCTCAACTCGAAACCCTCCACGAAGCAGTCAGCAACTACGTCCAAAACTTGCTGGGCGAATCCCGCGATTGGGAAAGCAACCTCAACTCCCAAACAAGCCTAACCGCAAGCGATCCAGACTCGCCAGAAGTCGCGCGCCATGTCGTTACATTCGATCGACCAACCAACACATCCGAACCCGGAACCATCGCCCCAAACACTTCCTACCTGCCAGTTGGGCCCCGCCTAGAACCTCGCGGCTTGCTCGCCCACAACTTATTTTTAGGCACTTTAACCCCCGCAGAATCCGGGCCTGCAGTACACCTAAGCACCCTGCAACTGTTTGACTTAGCCACAGCATTAGATGACTGCGCCGCCGAAGCCATCGCCCTCCCCAACCTCAACCGCCAGCGCGGACGATCGCCCTCAGCAGCCGGACTCAAAGTAGCAGCCCTGCTGGTCGCTAGCGCCGGCCTGACGACAGGAATTATCAAAATGCTCGATCGACCCCCCACCGCCTCACAAACCGCCTCAGCCCCCGCCAATCCCCAATCGATCGCCAATTCACGACAGCCCCAGCTAGCTGCCGGCGCATCCCCCAGCCCAATTCCTGCCCCAACCACATCCCCCACCGCATCCCCAACACCAGGCTTACCCCCCCTACCGCCCCCGCCCATCAACACCGCCGTCACCCCCAGCCCCAGCTTGCCCCCCATCGCCCCCGCCCCAGCACCAACCACCAACAAACCCAGCCCCATCCAGCAGCCAGCCCTGCTATTTCCCCCCAACAGCAGCGCACCTGCCACCTCACAGACCGCCCCAGCCCTCCCCCAAGGGCAAATCATCACAATTCCCGCCCCCTCAGAACAGCCAAATTCCGTCGCCAAAATACCCGCAACAGTACCCTACCAACTCCCTCCCATACCCCCCAGACTAGCTCCCGCCGTACCGCCCCCCCTTCCGCCCTCCCTGTCCGCTTCCAGAATTCCCGTGCCCCCCCTGCAACCATTCCCCCCCCTCCCCAAGCCAATTCTCCCCCCCGCCAGTACCGAACTCCCACCCCTTGAGGACACCCAACCCCAAGCCGAGTCCGCAGACAACAATCAAGCAGCAGCGAGCAAAAAAAATCGCACTTTATTTGATACAATTCCTCAAGTTTCAGAAGCTAGAACTTACTTTGAAGAACGCTGGAAGCCGACCGAAGGAATGGAACAAACTTTGGAATACAGCCTGCAGATCGACGAAAACGGGTCAATTAAAACTATTGTGCCGATGGGAAAAGCAGCATCCGATAATATCGAACAAGTTAATATGCCCTTAGTCGGCGAGCCCTTTGTTTCTCCCGTTTCCAACGGAAAAATCCCGAAAATCCGAGTAGTTTTGAGACCTAACGGTCGAGTACAAACATTTTTAGAAGAGACTGATTAAACCCTCTAACCAACATTTTATAGCTTGAAAAATAAGGTTGATTGCCAATGTTAAGCGGATACAAAAAAGATAGATTTTTAGGTGTGACGGCCAGCACCAGCCTGTTGACAGTAGCTTTAGTTTGTGCTGCAAACATTTCTTTGCCAGTGCGGGCAGAATCACCTGTAAAAAATATCTTAGTTCAAAATACAGGAGCCAATGAATATTTTCAGCAAGGCTTAAGTTTGGCTGCCAAACAAGATACAGAAGGTGCAGAAGCAGCCTTTCGCAGAGCAATTCAAATCGACCCTAATTTAGCCGAAGCTTACGCTAACTTAGGTAGCCTTCTAGCCAATCAAAACAAACTAGAAGAAGCAGTTCCCAATTTTCAAACCGCAATTCGTCTCAAACCGAATGTCCCAGAATTTCATTATATGTTTGGGCAAGTTCTCTACGCACAAGATAAAGTATCAGATGCAGTAGAATCATTTAAAAAAGCCAGAGATTTATTGAAAAAGCAAGGCAAAACTCAAGAAGCAAATTCACTCGAACGAGTTATCAAAAACATAACAAAGTAACTCATCTGCGGTGGGTGCCGCACAGCAAGCCCCAATTTACCATTTTTATTTTCGCACCTAACTGATTATTCCGGGCGATCGCAGTTGTGTATGCTTTCTCAAAAATATTTTGTTTGATTGACAGCAAACAGATGAGAGCAACCTCTAACTGGAAGGAAGAAAATGCCCCTAACGAACAGTCTTCTTTTAATTTCTCCTTAAAAAGGAGAGGCTTTAAACCAATTATTTCTGGTAAAATACCAAGATAGCGGTTTTGAGTTGACTGAAGTACAGAGTCGGGTAGAAAAACAGCATTACCGCGTCCTCTATTTCATCAGATTTAAAACTGCTATATTAATTTTTTCGTTCTCAAAACACAACTGTCTCTACTTTATGAATACCACATCGCCTTACGGTTCTTGGAAATCTCCCATCACCTCAGATTTAATTGTTTCGGGAACTGTCGGACTCGGACAAATTGCTATGGACGAATCGGATATTTACTGGGTAGAAGGACGACCGTCGGAAGCCGGTAGAAGTGTCATTGTGCGGCGCACTCCAGACGGTAAAATAACTGATGTAACGCCCCAGCCTTTCAACGTTCGCACTCGCGTTCACGAATACGGCGGCGGTTCGTTTGCAGTAGCCGGCGGTGTGGTGTATTTCTCTCATTTTGCCGACCAACGTATTTATTGTCAAGCATTAGATTCTCAACCAGAACCTCTCACACCTGCTGCTAAGAATTGCTACGCAGATATGATTGTTGACCTGCAAAGAAATCGCTTGATTTGCGTGCGCGAAGACGGTGCCGGTGAGGGGGAATCTGTCAATACTATTGTTAGCATTAATTTAGATAACGGCGAAGATATTCAAATCTTAACTCAAGGTAACGATTTTTATGCTTCTCCTCGTTTGAGTCCCGATGGTTCTCGACTTTCCTGGATTTCTTGGAACCATCCAAATATGCCGTGGGATGGGACAGAATTGTGGGTAGCAGAAATTAAGAGTGGCGGTTCTTTAGGCGAAAAATATTTAGTAGCTGGTGGCGCTGACGAGTCGATTTTTCAACCGGAATGGTCGCCCGATGGAGTTTTGTATTTTGTTTCTGACAAGTCGAACTGGTGGAATTTTTACAGAACTGTTAATCTCAGCTTGCAAGAAAAACCAGAAGTCGAACCTCTGTGTGAAATGGCGGCTGAATTCGGTCTTCCTCAGTGGGTTTTTGGAATGTCTACCTATGCGGTGGTTTCCGAAAGCAAAATTATTTGTACCTACACTCAGCAAGGTAAGTGGCATTTAGCCAGTCTCGATTTGGCGACAAAGCAGCTAACAACAATTGAGCTGCCTTATACTGATATTTCGTCGGTGAAAGCGCGGGGAGAAACTGTGGTTTTTCTGGCGGGTTCGCCTACTGAATCTACTGCTATTGTTAAATTAAATTTAGCAAGTGGCGAACGGAAAATTTTACGAAAATCGAGCGATTTAAGTATCGATTCTGGTTATCTTTCTGTACCGGAAATGCTAGAGTTTCCCACGGAAAACGGTATGACTGCTTTCGGCTTTTTCTATCCCCCGAAAAATCAAGATTTTGCTGCACCTGCGGGTGAAAAACCGCCACTGGTTGTCAAAAGTCACGGCGGCCCAACTGCTGCTACTTCTAGCGGCATGAATTTGAGAATTCAATATTGGACGAGTCGCGGTTTTGCTGTGCTTGATGTTAATTACGGCGGTAGCACTGGTTACGGTAGAGAATACAGAAGAAGATTGCAAAATAGTTGGGGAATTGTTGATGTTGATGATTGCGCTAATGGTGCTAAATATTTAGCTGCAAAAAATTTGGCTGATGGCGAGAGAATGGCGATCGCCGGTGGCAGTGCAGGGGGGTACACGACTTTGTGCGCTCTGACCTTCCGGGATGTGTTTAAGGCCGGTGCTAGCTATTATGGGGTTAGCGATTTGGAGGCTTTGGCTACTGATACTCACAAGTTTGAGGCGCGCTATCTCGATGGATTAATTGGGCCTTATCCAGAACGCAAAGATTTGTATGTAGAACGTTCTCCGATTCATTCTGCTGAACGTTTATCTTGTCCGGTAATCTTTTTTCAAGGATTGGAAGATAAGGTTGTTCCGCCGAATCAAGCGGAAATGATGGTAGAGATATTGAAAGCTAAAGGTTTGCCGGTTGCTTACGTTACCTATGAGGGGGAACAGCACGGTTTTCGCCGCGCTGAAAATATTAAGAGAACTCTTGATGGGGAGTTTTATTTCTATTCCCGGGTGTTTAAGTTTGAGTTGGCTGAACCGGTGGAAGAAGTGCCGATTTACAATCTTTAGAAAAAGTTAAGTTTGCAGTTGTTTTGTTGGCGCTTTAACGCAACTGCAAAGGACGGCATAATTTGCACATATTGAATGTGATTTAGTTCACAAATTCTGTTGGTTGCTGTCACAAGTTTTGGCTGTTTGGTGTCACTGATTTTAAGGAGATTTACATAGAAACTATGAAAGTGCGATCGCCCTCTGTGACTGCAGATAAAGTGCGATCGCCCTAGCGTCAAGTTGAGAGTCAATCTCTATGCAAACTCCTGTCAGCCTGATTCCATCTGCTTTGGGCGAGCTGTTCGCCGAAGTGAATTATAATGGCTACATTACTTTGGCCGATCGCTACGGTTTGATGGCCGCTATTTTTGACGAGACTTTGACGGAGGAAGAGAGACGCTCGATAGATCGCATCCTGCGCTCTGTGTGTCGGGGTAGGATAAAATTAGTTAACGAACTGTCTGCGATCGGATGCAGATAATTTTTCTTAACGGTAATCTTAAAAATCTCCATCATCAAAAAAGTCCTAATTGTCTCGTAATTGGGAATTCGATCGAGGAAACACTTTTTAATTTGTTCTGTCAGGGACGCAGAAACCGGGTTGATGGGCGAAAATACACAGGTTATAGCCTTTAATCCCGGTTTCTTTGGTATTGATGGTATTGATGCGTCCTGGACTGTTTCGATCTAGTTTGGCGCACGAATTATAGCGGTAGGGTGCTTGTGGCGCACCTTACATATACAAGTTTTGCCTGAGTTTCAACAAGTTTAACCTGCAGGTATAGCAGTCCTAAATCAGTCGCAAAATCGATCGATACCAGAATCCTTGTAGTGCGATCGTCTTGCTCGCGTATAATGCAAGCAAATCATTTAGGATTGCTATATAGCTGTAGTGAACTGCAACTTGCTCAAACTTTCTTCAGCTTGAAACTCCATCTGATAGGTGAGTGCCGGAGGAATCCCGAGCACGCAGCATGGAAAATTATTACCTAGTTCCTTAATCAGCCGGTGTTTGCCAGAATTGCACCCCAAAAACAGTAAGTTTGCAGATTCTAACTCTACCACATTTCTCAGTTCTGTAGCAACCCGCCCGATGCACAAATGAGCTTTGAATAAACCGCGCCATTCTTGGGCCAAACAGCGGGCTTGCCACAGCAACATATCTGCTACCTGGTACTGATTATTTTGACCGAAAATTGCTCGGAAATAAGGCGGCTCGATCCAAGTTGTTCGCCGAGATGCCGATTGGATTTCGGCTGGGGGTAAAACGATCGCAGGCGCTGCACAATGAAAGGCGGATATTTCCTCTAAAGCTGACCTTTTTGGCTTCGCAGCCCCGGCATTTGTCGCAGCAAAATTGCCAGTATCTTCGCCGTAACTGTTGGGCGCTTCGTCGAGCACGTAGACGACTTGCACCGTGACTTCTTTAGTTGTTACTAAACGAGTTTGATGCGCCATCCAAAGGGTAATATCCAGTGCAGTTTGACTTTTGGGAGAATTGTTGTAACCGACAATAAAATTGATAGCTTTTGCCGAATTTGTAGATTTTGATTTTTGAGAAACAGGCACTTTTGGCTCCGGCAGCAACACCATGTCTTCCGCTAAGTTTTGGTATCCCAATGCACTTTCAAAACGGGCTAAGATTGTTTTGAGATTCACAGGCTTGACCTCTGTTAAGTGAATTGTTTTGTCTGTTCGTTGGCTGTTATTCGTCTTGAGTAAAGTAGCGATCGAGAAAATTCAAAGCATAGTTGCGAAGTTCGTAATACTCCTGAGATTCCCGCAACTCTTGGCGATCGCGCGGATGCGAAAAAGGCACTGCCAAAATCTCCCCTATCGTCGCCGCCGGGCCGTTTGTCATCAGCACAATGCGATCGGACATATAGATAGCTTCGTCCACATCGTGGGTAATCATCATTACAGCTTGTCTGTGATTTTCCCAGATATCCAGTACCTGTTTCTGCAACTTGCCGCGAGTCAGAGCATCGAGCGCTCCAAACGGTTCATCCATTAATAACATCTTCGGACGAAGTGCCAAAGCTCGCGCAATCCCAACCCGCTGTTTCATGCCCCCTGAAATTTGATCGGGATATTTATCTGCTGCTGCTGTTAAGTTTACCATTGCTAGGTGTTCGTTGACCAGGCTAATCTTCTCGGCGCGGCTGAGATTTTGCAAAACTTCATCAACTGCTAGCCGAATATTTTCCCGCACCGTCAGCCACGGTAGCAATCCGTAGTGCTGAAATACCATCATGCGCTCGGCTCCCGGTTTACGAATTTCTTTGCCTTGAAGTGTCACCATTCCCGCACTTTGTTTTTCCAAACCTGCCACTATTTTCAGCAGCGTTGATTTGCCGCACCCGGAGTGACCGATTACCGAAATAAATTCGTTTTCTCCAATACTTAAGTTGATATTTTCCAGAACGCTAAATTCCTTGCCGTCCGCACTTTTGTAGGACTTGAACAAATTGTTTATTTCCAGAAACTCTGATTGGCTGTTAACTTGGTCGTTGGTTGGGGTAGATTTAGAAGTGGATTGAGTCACGGTATTCTCCTAAAAAGTTGTAAAGGGTTAATTTTAATTTATTCTGATTCTGGTTGTGTAAGCGGTAAGGTGCTGCACGCATAACCTAATTATGTAGGGTGCGGCCTAAGCACCGGTGCTTGTGCCGCATCCTACTTGGGATTCTGCCTTAGCTTTTGCGCCCAAGACTGGAGAAATTAAGACTGAAAAAAAGATTGAGGGCGGTTGGCTCTAATTTCAAAACTATTCAAATAACCCACCGGATCGCTTGGATCGAATGCCTTTTTATCAATAAAAAGTTCCGCAGGTTCCACTTGGTAATCCTCCTTGGGACAATCGATCGCCATTTCGGCCACAATCTTGCGGTAAAGGTCGGTTCTCCAAGCTTTTTTAGCTAATTCATCAGCATTTTTGGGCACTTTTTTAATCTGTCCCCAGCGAGCGGCTTGAGTCATCAGCCACAGACTCTGAGATTGCCACATAAATGTTGAATGATTTCCCGGTATTTGAGGTAAATTCTTAGGAATGTCATAGAAAATAGTTGCATCTTCCGATTGTATGGTGCGGTCTTTTCCGTCAAACCCTCCATAGTTGTATTCCCCTACTATTGCCGGCCGCGTAAATTTGTCGATCGCCCCTTTTTTCGGTTTCGCCCCCGTAAACGATCGCTCAGTCAGCAGCGCCGCTATTTCATTGCGATTTTCCGGGTGGCTGCAATACTGACAAGCTTCCACCATTGCCTTAACCAGCGAGTAATAAGTCTTCGGATTTTCCTCAATGAACGATTGCATTACTCCCAAAAGGCGATCGGGATGTCCCAGCCAAACTTCCTTGCCTTGGGCAAAGGTAAAACCCACTCCCGAATTGCCTTGAATTGCCCGCGTATTCCAAGGTTCGGCCACCATGTAAGCCTGCATCGCCCCGATTCTCATATTCGTTACCATTTGAGGCGGCGGCACAATAATTACCCGAAATTCTTTGAACGGATCGACACCGGCTGCCGCCGATATGTAGCGGACAAAGTATTCGTAAATCGCCGAACTCAAGACAACAGCCCAGACTTTATTTTCTACAGGTTGACTATCAAAAAAACCTCGAAATTGTTTGCCAAATTCTTCTAAATTGCCGTTGTATTCGTGCCAGGGGCGCAAGCCGAAATCCCACATCGCTTTGCTCATCGTCATCGCGTTACCGTGGCGGTGAATTGTCATTGCCGCGCACATGGGTGCGTGACGCGCTCCTTCGGCACCGATGCGGGCGTTGGTGACGGCGCCGGATACCACTGGGGAAGCATCGAGTCGCCCGAAAATCAGGCCGTCGCGGGAGGTGGCCCAGCTTGCTTCGCGGTTGAGTTTGACGTTTAAACCGTATTTGCGGAAAAATCCTTTTTTCCAGGCGATCGCAAATGGTGCACAATCGTTAACCGGCACGTATCCTACGGTTAAATTTGGTTTTTCTAAGGTTCGGGAATCGACGAGCGGCTTTACCGCTTCCGCTTCTTCAGTGAGTCCTTTTGCCGATCGATCCGCGCTAATTCCACAAGCAGATAAAGCCGTACCCGCCGCCGCCGCTCCCATTCCTTGCAAAAACTCTCGGCGATTCCATTCATTGGAAAACTTGTTGCTCATATACAGTTGATAGTTGACAGTTGACAGTTGATAGTTGATAGTTGCAGGGTGCGTCGCCACCAACCATCACACACAAAAATCGACCATCGATGAGCAGCGACGCACCTTACAGTTGACAGTTGATAGTTAACTGTTCGCTGCTGACTAATGACTAATGACTAATGACTAATGACTAATGACTAATGACTAATGACTCTCGATAGATCGATGTGTCACCAATTCCTGAACTTTGCCAACCCCCCAATCGAGCAACAATCCAGTTAAGCCAATTACAAACACCGCTAAAAATACCGAACTCAGATTCAAACGGCTCCACTCATCCCACACAAAAAAGCCAATTCCCACACCGCCTGTCAGCATTTCCACCGCCACAATCACCAGCCAAGCAATCCCCAAACTAATCCGCAAACCTGTAAAAATGTATGGCAAACTCGCCGGCCAAATTATCTTGGTAATCCGCCTCCAGCGCGGCATTTCCAACACTCGCGCTACATCCATATAATCCTTGGAAACGTTAGAAACTCCCAAAGCTGTGTTGATAATTGTCGGCCACAAAGAGGTAATGAATATGACAAAAATTGCCGACGGCTCTGCTAAATTAAAAATCGATAAAGCTATGGGCAGCCAAGCTAGTGGCGACACCGGTTTGAAGATTTGAATCAGCGGATTGAGCGCCATCATTGCCGGTTTCGACATCCCGATCAGAAATCCCACAGGAATCGCCACTGCAGCACCCAGCAAAAATCCCACTAACACCCGCCGCAAACTCGCTAGCAGCAGCAAGCCAATGCCTAAATCTCCAGGCCCGCGCTGGTAAAATGGATGCAAAATGTAATCTAAATTAGCGATTAACGCCTGATAGGGAGTGGGAATCAAATCGCTCTTGAAGCTGGCAACAATCCACCACACCCCAAGAATTCCCAAAAAACCAGCCGCCGGCAACAATACGGTATCTCGGATAAAAACGGGTTTTGCCCGCTTCCATGCTGCAACTCCGGCAACTGCGATCGCAGATAAATTAAGTTGAATTGACATTTCAATCTCCTCAGAGTCAGGGGCGGTATAAGAATCTTGAACAATACCAACCGGAGACACTGATGAAGCCAAACTATCTATTGAAGACAAGTTGACTCTTCAGTCTCTTCTCAATGCCTGCGAAGTTAGCTGACGGGCTAGGACTGAGAGATGTCCTTCTCTAAAGATTTCAAAATCAAAAATTACACTCAAATTTGGCAACTTTTAACTTGGCTCTTTAATTCTGTAGAGATTCGCCCCTAAAATTGGTTCCTCCGCTCCAGCCACACGCTAGTCTTTGCAAATTGTTCGATCGCGCAGCGCTGGATTAGGCTTGACTTTTATAGCCAATTCAACCTAACTTATCACTAGCGCCCAATCTTGTCAATACGTCTTTAGGAGTAGCTACTGCACGACTTACGTAAAAAGTGGTTTGACGCGCTACTCAATAGGGGTAAGGTACCCATTGCAAACCTGCAATATAGAGGTGATGCGTAACTCGTTTAATGGCGATTTTAGATACTTTGATATTACCAACCAATTTCTCTTCACATCGCTCTTGTTCCCGGTTCCCTGTTCCTTCAAATCAGAAACCGAATAGTTACATAAATAGCAGCCACCACCAATTGCAACGCCATCACAGGAAGCCCGTAACGCAGAAAAGTTTGAAAAGAAATCCGCCTGCCATGCAATTCAGAAATTCCTGCTGCAACTATATTAGAAGAAGCTCCTACCAAAGTGCCATTTCCTCCTAAAGTTGCCCCGTACATCATCGCATAAAACAGCGGTAATACCTCCAGAGGAAACTGCCCTGCAAAATCGGGATCTAGGACTTCCACAGGGGCTAACCCGATGTTAACAACATACTGTTTGAGCAAAGGGACCATCGCCACCACTAGCGGAATGTTCGGCACCACGCTGGACATTAAACCCACAAAAAATAACAAACTTAGCGAACCCAAAAAAATATTTTTACCCAAAATCACTGCTAGAATTCCCGATATACTGGCAATCACTCCAGTTTTTTCTAAACCCCCAATCAGTACAAAAGTAGACATGAAAAATAGCAGCGTACTCCAATCTAAATCCCGCAAAATATTGTTGACAGAATCTATCTTGGAGTGGTGAGCTAAAAGCATTGCCAAACCAGCCCCCAACAAAGCAACGGCTGCTGGTGAAAGTGGCACGGGCAGAGACTCTCCCACAACAAAAAATAGCAGCACAAAAGCTATGATTAAGCCGCCCACTCCTAAAACTCGCGGGTGATTAATTTTGGGATGTGGCAAGTGTGCCAAATCCTCTAATTCTTTGTGCCAGATTTCGGGGAACAACCACGGCAGAAGAATGACTATTACTCCTACGGCAATTGCGCCGCCTAAACTTAATTTCATCAGGTAATCGGCAAAGCTCATATTAATCGCATCGCCTACAATGAATGTCGCCGGATCTCCCACGATTGTCAGCAGTCCCGAACTATTGGCTACAAATACCATTAAAATTAGTAATGGTACAAAATCGACACCCACTTCTTGCGCCATTGGCGGAATTAATGGTGCTAGCAGCATGACTGTGGTAGCATTGGGCAAAACTGCACAAATCGGGGTAGTAATCGCCACAATACCCAGCAACAAATTTTTGCCTTTTCCTTTCGCCAACAGCACCATTTGAGTTGCCAAATAATCGAATACTTTGGTCGGCTCAAAGGCTCTCACCATGACCATGACTCCAAAAAATAAACCCAGGGTTCCGTGACTGCGACCGATATATTCGATCGCATTATTTAACGTCATCACGTGGGTAAAAACCAGAATCAGCGCTCCCAAAAATGCCGCAACTGTCAGGTGTATCCATTCTGTAATTATTAAGAAAACTACACCGATAAATGTTGCCGCAGCGATCGCAGCTTGCACGTTTTCCATTTAGTCCCCTGACAAAACTAAAGCTTAAAAATTAAAACCTCTGGTTGTCAGCGAACATACTACTTTTAAGCTCTTCTGTCAAGACGTTTAAGTGTCACTTTTGGCATAAAAAAGCTGGGATCTAGTCATGGAGAGAGCAGCACGGGGGAAAAATCACCTCAAAACTACTTCTTTTAGCAGGGTTGCGATCGCCCGAAGTTTGATATGGCGATCGGGCGATCGCTCAACTACAATGAAGCATGGGCAATATCTGCCAAACTCAACCCCCACGCAGACATCATGGACTACAGCCAAATGCTCGCCGATAAAACCGATACGATCCTTAAAAACTGGATTGAAGCAGTACGTCAGGATCGGAACATTGAAAGTGCAGACACCTTAACGCACTCAGCGATCAAAAATCACATACCCCATTTGTTGGCGGCGATGGCCGCATTGCTTTCCCAATATCGCAACAGCGACATAAAGGTAATAATTGAAGCCAGTTTAGATCACGGACTTCTTAGAGCCGAACAAGGCTACGACTCCGCAGAAGTAGCCAGGGAATACCATTTATTGCGTCAAGTAATATTCTCAGAATTAGAAGCAGAATTGCTAGCAGGAACCACTGCCGAAGTATTCAAAGCTTTTCGCCTCATCGATGCCGTAATAGACGAAGCAATTGCCCAGTGTTTCAATAGCTACGTCGCTCAGAAGCTTCGGGAACTCCAACAAATCCAAAGTCAGTTACAACTCACAAATCAAGAACTCAATCGCCTCGTCAGCGTCAACCAAGAAAACCTTTCCTATTTAGCTCACGAACTCAAAACACCTCTCAACTCAATCATCGGTTATTCAGAGCTATTTTTGCGAAAAGGAAGGGCGCAAACAGAAATCAAAGATACCCTCCCCGGCATCGAACACATCGAGCGAGTATTGCGTAACGGCAGACAGTTGTTGCGCCTGATTAACGACGCCCTAGAACTTGCTCGCGCCGATGCCGGCAAAATTAAACTTAACCTGCGGCAAACTAATGTACAATCTCTAATTAACTCCGTAGTAGAAATGATGCAGCCAATTGCTGATGCTAAAGGACTAAAACTTGCTGTTACCAGCGACTGCGCCCCCAAACAAGTAGTCGCCGACGGACAGCGGCTGCAACAAATTGTCACCAACCTTCTGAGTAATGCCATTCGCTATACAGAATCTGGTAGCATTGAATTAAGTTGCAGCCGCGCTGGAGAAGCAAATTGGACGATCGCCATTGCAGATACAGGTATCGGCATCGCCCCCGAAGATACCAACCGCATCTTTGACCCCTTTTTTCAAGCAGGAGAAGCCCGCAAACAGCAGTATCCCCCCGACAGCACCGGCCTGGGATTAGCCATAGTATCGCGGCTAGTCACGCTTTTGCAAGGTCAAATAGAGGTAGTATCAGAAATCGGAGTCGGCTCAACTTTTACCGTAATTCTCCCTTTAGAAGTTAAAATACTTCAAGTAGTAAGCTAAAAATTAAGTTCAAAATTTTAGATCCGAACATCAGAAAATCCTATGCCCGCAGCCAACCTTAGCTTTTCCACAACCGCCTTTCCCCTCACCGCCGTAGTCGGGCAAGCAGCAATCAAATTAGCCCTGCTTTTAGCAGCAGTAGATCCCGGATTGGGAGGAGTGGCGATCGCCGGTCGCCGCGGTACCGCAAAATCAGTAATGGCCCGCGCCCTGCATTCCCTACTGCCACCAATTGAAATTGTTAAAGACTCTTTTTGCAACGCCGAACCCGATGAAAACATTGCAGAACAGACATCTTTTATATTAGAAGAAAACGGGCAAGATGCCCACACCACAAATACTAACTCCCCAAATACAGAAATTATTCCCGCACCTTTCATTCAAATTCCTTTGGGTGTCACCGAAGACCGACTCTTAGGTTCTGTCGATGTCGAACAATCAGTAAAATTTGGCAAAACCGTATTTCAACCGGGACTTTTAGCCCAAGCAAATCGAGGCGTACTTTACGTAGACGAAATCAACCTGCTCGATGACAACATTTCCAACCAATTGCTAACAGTATTAACCGAAGGTCGCAACCAAATAGAACGCGAAGGCATCAGCTTCCAACACCCCTGCAAACCTCTATTCATTGCCACCTACAATCCCGAAGAAGGGTCGCTCAGAGAACATTTGCTCGATCGCATCGCGATCGTACTTTCCGCCGACGCAGCACTCGAACTAGAAGAAAGAGTATACGCAGTAGAACAAGCCCTATCCTACTCCAGTTCCCCCCAAGAATTTCTCAACCAATACACCGAAGACACCGACAACCTCAAAACCCAAATCATCCTCGCCAGAGAATGGCTCAAAGATGTTACCATCAGCCGCGAACAAATTGCCTACTTAGTAGAAGAAGCCCTGCGCGGCGGAGTCCAAGGACACCGCGCCGAAATCTTCGCCTGTCGCGTCGCCAAAGCCGCCGCCGCCATCGAAGGACGCACAGAAGTTAACGCCGAAGATTTGCGCCGCGCCGTAGAACTCGTCATCGTACCCCGCGCCACCATCGTCCAAACTCCCCCAGACGAAAACCCACCGCCACCGCCACCGCCACCGCCACCCCAAGAACAATCGGAACAAGAACAAGAAGAAGAAGAGGAAGAAGAAGACAAAGAAGACCAACCTCCCGAAGAACAAGAAGAAACCAACATTCCCGAAGAATTTCTCTTTGACCCCGAAGGCGTAATTCTCGACCCCGACGTGCTGTTCTTCGCGCAGAACGCCAACCGCCAAGGCAAATCCGGCAGCAGAAGCACCATTTTCTCGGAAGATAGAGGTCGTTACGTCAAGCCAGTATTGCCCAAAGGCCCCGTCCGCCGCATCGCTGTAGATGCTACCCTCAGAGCCGCCGCACCCTACCAAAAAGCCCGCCGCGACAGGAATTATGACCAGGAACCCACCGCCGGCGAGAGTCCAAATCGAGAGAAGCGCGTATTTGTGGAACAGGGAGACATTCGGGCAAAGCGCTTGGCCAGAAAAGCAGGGGCTCTAGTGGTATTTGTCGTGGATGCTTCGGGTTCGATGGCCCTCAACCGGATGCAGTCCGCCAAAGGTGCTGTCATGCAGCTACTCACCGAAGCTTATCAAAGCCGCGACCAAGTGGCGCTGATTCCGTTTCGCGGAGAACAAGCAGAAGTATTGCTGCCGCCTACTCGCTCGATAGCCTTGGCCCGCAAGCGTTTGGAACGGCTGCCCTGCGGCGGTGGTTCGCCGCTGGCCCACGGTTTGACGCAGGCGGTGCGCGTGGGAGTCAATGCGCGGCAGTCGGGAGATATCGGTCAAGTGGCGATTGTCGCGATTACTGACGGGCGCGGTAATATTCCTTTGGCCCGTTCTTTGGGCGAACCGATTTTAGATGGAGAAAAGCCTGATATTAAGCAGGAATTGTTAGAAATTGCTGCCAAAATTCGCGGCCTGGGAATGCAGTTGCTGGTGATTGACACTGAGAGCAAATTCATTTCGACCGGCTTTGCGAAGGAGTTGGCCAAGACTTCTGGCGGGAAATACTATCATTTGCCGAAAGCTACTGAACAGTCGATCGCAGCTATGACTAAAAATGCTTTGAGGGATGCGATCGGCTAAAATCCTTAAACAGGGCTGGTTGAAAAAGTCTTTTCGTTAAGGCTAGAAGTCAGGAGTCAGGAGTCAGAAGTCAGAATTAAGCTGTCGGAGATTTAAATCCTATGTTCAGGGCGGGCTCTCCTGCCCAACCCCTACTCCCCACAAGAAGGGGATTTTTTTTGACATTCAATTTAAATGCAAAACAGCTTACTCTTGCACGAATACCTGAAAAGGCTATAGCGGTTCTCAAGCTTGGTGAGGTGGGTTCATTCCAATCCTGCCCATGCCCCATCCCTCCGCTTCGCTCCGCCCTGCGCGGGCCACGGAGCCCCATGCCCACTCCTAGCACCTCATATTACTGACTCCCAATCTAAAATCGTCCGACTCTCGCTCTCCGGCGAGTCACCGCCAGCGAACCCGCCACTAAACCCAACCCTACCACCGTCGAAGGTTCGGGAATTTTCACAGGCCCGGGTGCCCGGTTTACCTTTACCGGGTTCGGGCTCGGAGAAGTTGTACCTTGGGGGGGTTGACCAACCTGAGCCAGCAGCCAATATTCAGAACCCTGCGATGCAGCAGCGACAGAAACGTCTCCGACATTACCTGCAAAAGCAGCTTGGCCAACGGAAATCACCGCAGTAGCAGCCAAAAGAATTCCGGCTGCGGGTGACAATAATTTACGAGCAAAAAAGGTGAGCATTAGACATTACCTGTTGAGAATTTGGTCGGTACGAACTAAATTTATTCATTAATTTTCTTGAAATTCCCTGTCTGAGCTACCAGGTGCAACTAACCGAACCGATTTCAGGTTTGAGATTTTAAATTGTGGAGATTCTCTCTCCCTAGTTTCAACTCTTGCCGGCCATCAAAAACCTCAAATCAACTGTGCCCCCTCCCTTTAGCATAAAGCTTTCAATCGCAAATCGCAAATCTAAAATCCCAAATTTATTCACCTGTGCCATCTGCGATTCGATCGACCTTGACATCAACCTGTTAATTAAGTTAAAGAATATCTCTGTGGCGTCAGACAATCCTATTAGACTGTGCTAATTCCGGCGCGGCAGCCAGACTGCACACCATGTACGCAGTCGATTATAAACAATGGTTTCCTACTTGGGAGTGATTTCACCCCGGTTCTTTATCAAATCTTTAAACTCGGCTTGGTTTTGCAAACACAGGGTAAAGCTGTCAGAATAGAAATACAAGACTTGCGCGCCGCGTGAGAAACTGGCTTTTTCACCATAACTACAGGTTCAAACCCGCGTATTTTCGTGCATACCCGGTTTCTTTTGCCGCGCGCAAGTCCCAAAATATCAACTCTCAGCCAACATTAGGTAAATCCTCGTGAGTAACACCAGCAATTTCCGCGAAGCCGTGCGCGAGGCCAAAAACCACGCACTGGTAGGCCCCAACGTCATCTCCAACGCCCTCCCCTTCGTCGGTGGCGGACTTGTCTTAACCGCTGTCGGCACCTACGGCGGCCTCGGAGTCATTCGCAACTATCCGGGAATCTTTTTTCCCACATTCATCGCCGCGATCGTCCTAGAATTAGTTTTATTCTTTGTCGCTCGCGGTGTCGCCGAAAAAGGCAACAATAGTACCGCCTTACCCCTCCTGGCAACCTACAGCCTGCTTTCCGGCTACACCCTCAGTGGATTGGTGTTTACAGCCCTCAGATCCGAAGGTGTGGGCATCGGCGGCATCGGTTTTGCAGCCCTAGGCTGCGGCATTACCTTTATCGCCGCCCGCCAAATTGGTTCCAACTTGTCGGAAGAAGACGGCATGGCCATCACCAAAACCATCAGTTTAGGTGTGATTGCTTTGTTAGTCGTCGTTGGCGGTCAATTTCTACTCTCTCTATTTGGAGTCTACACCCCAACCTGGTTAGAAATTGGCATTTCCGGCATCGGCGTGTTTATCTTTGCTGGCGCTGCGATCGTCGATTTTTACATACTACCCCGCAGCTACCGCGACGACCAGTATTTGCCTGCAGCTTTGTCGATGTACTTGACCTACATCAACTTGTTCATCTTCATTCTGCGCCTGCTGATTGCTATCAACGGCCGCGATTAATCAACGCCAGTTTAGCTTAAAAACAACCGCAGCTCGATCGACATCCGGCTGCGGTTTTTGATTAAGATTTACAACCAAGAGAGCGATCGGTCGATTTGAGATTTTATAGTTGAGATTGATTCGACTAATTCTGTCGATCGCGATTTCAAAATTAATCACAACTCAATTTAATAACAGTTATGTACTTAAAATATGAAGATATCAGGATAGTCAGCGTAGAAATTACTTCCCGGTGCAATGCCGCTTGTCCCCAATGTCCCCGCACCGACAACCCGATTTTGCCGGGGGCGGAATTAAAGATGGAGGATATTGAGAGAATTTTCCCACAAGAGTTTTGCTCTCAGTTGGATTTGATCTATATGTGTGGCAACTACGGCGATGCTATGACTAGCAATACTACAATTGGGGCGATCGAATATTTGCATCGGATGGGAGTTCCTAAAATCTGCCTGTACACCAACGGTAGCGGGCGCAACCCCCACTGGTGGCAAGCCCTGGCGCAGGCGATGACAGGAGAAAACGATCGCGTAATTTTTAGCATCGACGGATTGGCTGATACTAACAGCATTTACCGCCAAAATACCAACTGGGACAGGATAATGCAATCTGTTAAAGCCTTTATCCAAGCGGGCGGAAAAGCTGTCTGGCACTACTTGATATTTGAACACAACCAGCACCAAGTAGAAGCAGCCAGGGATTTAGCCCAAGAATTAGGATTTGTCGAGTTTGTACCGAAAGCTACCTCTCGTTTTGTAGCAAAAGAAATTTATGACAAAGAGTCCGCAAATCAACAGCTTCAGCAGGGAAAAAACTCTCAGGTAGATGCTAAGAGCGATCGCCCCAACCAACCAGCAACAACTAATGCGTCAGCCCCTCAAAATCAAACACAGACGGCTGTTGGGCTGCACCGACAAGGGGAGGACTGTTTGAAACAAGGACAGCTCTCAGAGGCGATCGCAGCCTGCCAACAAGCCCTAAAAATTCAACCTAACTTTGCAGCAGCCTGTAAAACTTTAGGCAATGCTTTCCAAGCTATGGGGAAGATGCAAGCAGCAGCCGACTGCTATACAAACGCACTGAAAATTCAGCCTAATTTTCCCGAAGTTTATGCTAATGTCGGCAGTCTTTACGCTCAACAGCAACAGTGGCAGCCAGCTAGTGCTTATTACCAAAAGGCGATCGAGCTTAAACCCAATTTTGCCGGAGCTTATCGCAATTTAGCTAGAGTTTTGACGCAGTTGGGGCAACCAGAAAAAGCAAATTATGCTTGGTATCAAGCTATAGCTATCGAAACCTCTCAAGCACCAGCTCAAACTCAGCCTATCCCATCACAGCCAGCCAGCGAAGAACTCCAACCCCCATCATTGGAACAATATAAAAATCCACAGGGAGACCAATTTATCAAAGCTGTAGAAACATTTGGTAGCCTAAATAATTACTACCGCAATGTAGAAATTAGCTGCCAAACTCAAGCCACCAAAGAGATTTTTATTTCTTTTGAAGCGGAACTTTGGCCTTGCTGTTGGGTCAGCCATACTAAATACGCTGTTTATAACGACACTTACAGACCCCAAATGCTGGCTTTAATTGAAAAGTACGGCAATGGATTTAATTCTCTCAGAACTAAATCAGTGAAAGAGGCGATCGCCTGTGATTGGTTTCGCGAAGACCTCACAAAAAATTTTTCATGTTCCAAAAGGTTGGACGTATGCGCTCACGAATGCGGTAAAGCCTTCAATTCCACAGGTTCGCAGTATATTTAAGAAGTCATTAGTCATCAGTCATTAGTCATTAGTCATTAGTTACAAGAAAGAAGGAAGAATGCGGTGAAGCGATCGAATTTCATGTCACGATTCAGGCAGGTTATCGGGATCGATACCTTGCGATCGCAAATACTCAGCTAGGCGTTCGGCCCGCTGCTGTTGAACCTCAGCTCGCTGTCGTTCTACCCTCAACTCCTCGCGCATCTGCCCTGCCGCTGCATCCGGCAAGGGATAGACATTTCCTGACTCGTCGTACCAAACCAGAATTTCTTGCTCGATGCCCCCAATAACTTGCCCAGAGCGCCCTATGCCCAGTCTCACTTCTGGCATCCAATAGGGTTCGCCAATCTGCTGCCTGTATTGCCCGTCAATCAGCTTGTACACTTCAAACGGTTGATGCCGATCGCGCCGCCAAAATTCGGGGTTGTAAATAATGTAGTACAAAACCCCTAACCCGGCATAAATCGACATCTTATCGTCGTACTCCCCACCCGGTTTGTGAGACACCATTTCCAACGCTAAAATCGGCACAACCTCGTTTTCTTCCCAGACAGCATAGCTGCGGCGAGATTTGCCTCCTTTTCGGCGCTCCACCCCCAAACTGAGAAATCCGTCCGGGACGACAGGCACTTTGGGACTGATTCCTGTAGTGTGATACACCGCCATATCTACCCCAAAGTACCAATCCATGCGATCGGACCAAATACCGATCAAGACAAACAACAGTAGGTTCGGCAGCAAATTCTGGTCTTCGTTATCCACAGGGGTATCGTCCGAACAGGGCAGGTCTTCGGTGGACGGCAAGCTCAATTTAAGTTCTGGGGAAATCATGGCAGTTAACTTCCATCGAGATCGTTAACCTGATTTTAGATTATAGCAACTTTTTTTTGAATCTTGAATTTTTAATGCGGTAAAGTTTTTAATTCAACAGGTTCGCACTATATCTAATCAGGAAGAAGTCATAACATTTTGTTGAAAGAGCGCAATTTCAGCTAAACTCAAAAATACACCCCACAACTAGGAAAACTCACAGTGGAAGTTCTAGACATCAAGCACGATATCGAAACATTGTCCGATCGACTGGGTACCACCCAGGACTATCTTTGACATCCCCGCACTCACAGCCAAAATCCAAGACTTAGAGCAAATCTGTGCCCAACCAGCATTTTGGGACGACCAGGATAGAGCTCAAGAAACCCTCCAAGAACTCAACAACTTCAAATCTCATTTAGACCAATACCGCGGCTGGCAGACTAGCCTAGAAGACGCTAGAGCTATTTTAGAACTGCTGGAGTTAGAAGCCGACGAGTCTTTGTTCCAAGAAGCCTCATCGAGTCTTGCTCAATTAACCCGCGAACTCGACCTGTGGGAACTGCAACAATTACTATCGGGCCCCTACGACGAAGGCGGCGCAGTCTTGACAATTAACGCCGGGGCGGGCGGCACGGATGCTCAAGATTGGGCCGAAATGCTGCTGCGGATGTACACCCGCTGGGGGGAAAGTCAAGGTTACAAAGTACATTTAATGGAAATTTCCGAGGGAGAGGAAGCAGGTGTTAAATCAGCTTCTTTGGAAATTGTCGGCCGCTACGCTTACGGTTATATGCGATCGGAAAAAGGCACTCACCGTTTGGTCAGAATTTCGCCTTTTAACGCGAATGACAAGCGTCAAACCAGTTTTGCGGGCGTCGAAGTGATGCCGGTGCTCGATCGATCCGTACAATTGGATATCCCAGAAAAAGACTTAGAAATCACAACTTCCCGCGCAGGCGGCAAGGGCGGACAAAACGTTAACAAGGTAGAAACGGCCGTCCGCATCGTTCACCTTCCCACTGGTTTGGCCGTCCGCTGTACCGAAGAACGCAGTCAGTTGCAAAATAAGGAAAAAGCTTTGGCATTACTCAAGGCTAGGCTGTTGGTGATTGCTAAGGAACAGCGGGCTTCGGAAATTGCCGAGATTCGCGGCGACATGGTAGAGGCAGCTTGGGGCAACCAAATTCGCAACTACGTTTTTCACCCCTATCAAATGGTCAAGGATTTGCGGACTGGGGTGGAAACAACCGCCATCCTAGATGTGATGAATGGCGAATTAGAACCGTTCATTCAAGCTTATCTGCGGCAGGAAAATCAGGTGGTCAATAGTCAGTAGTCAGTTGTCAGTAGTCAATAGTCAGTAGTCAATAGTCAGTAGTCAGTAGTCAGTAGTCAGTAGTCAATAGTCAGTAGTCAATAGTCAGTAGTCAGTAGTCAGTAGTCAGTAGTCAGTAGTCAATAGTCAGTAGTCAGTAGTCAATAGTCAGTAGTCAATAGTCAGTAGTCAGAAGGAACAGGGAACAGGGAACAGGGAACAGGGAACAGGGAAAAATACTCTCCCCCTCTCTCCCCCTCTCCCCCTCTCCCCCTCTCTCTCCCTCTCTCCCCCTCTCTCCCCCTCTCTCCCCCTCTCCCCCTCTCTCCCCCTCTCCCCCTCTCCCCAACTATCTAGAAGCGCAACAACTTAGCAGCAGATTTGGTATAATTTTAAGGTTTTTGGCCGATCGCCCGACATCCAACAGATCGCGCAGCCAGAAACCTTGATATGATAAAACTTGATCTAACGAACCACAGGAGAAATAATGACCCAAGTTGTAATCGGCGAAAATGAAGGGATTGAGTCAGCCCTACGACGGTTTAAGCGACAAGTTTCCAAAGCGGGAATTTTCCCCGACATGAGAAAACACCGCCACTTTGAAACCCCCCTCGAAAAGCAGAAGCGCAAAGCTATTGCCAGACGCACTAAGAGACGCTTCCACCGCAACAACAAACCCTAGAAATAGCACTAAATTGATTCGGCAGATATAATGCCTTGCGATTCTAGTACCGCAGCGACTCGGAGAATCACCGCTTCGCTGTAGGGAGCATCGATAATTTGTACCCCCAAGGGCAAAGCGTCGGGCCGCTGTAGGGACACCCAAAGAACGGGCAAGCCTATAAATGATAGGGTTGGGTGAACAGTCCCAGATTAGGACACACTAATATTTCTTGTCCGGCGACGACCGTTTTCTCGACACCAATTTCAGGAGGCGCGATCGGGGTTGCGGGTGCGAGAATCATATTTGTATGTTGGAATATTTCGCAATTCGAGTTCGATACCACTGTCTGAATCTCTGCGCTTGCACGTACCAAGTGGCAGGGATCGGGGTTCCCGCTAAAAAATGATCGCGCGTGGCAGAATCGAAGTCTTGAGGGCGCGATCGCAAATTGTCCAAATGCAAGTTTCCCCCCTCGCAAGCGGTAATGATAAATGCCGCAGCCCTGGCGCGATCGGATTCCGGTATGGTGACAGTTGCAAGCCCCCCTATTTTTGGGGGGTTTGTTGTTTTTTCTGTGCTTATACCACAATTTAAAACATTTGTCAAGGCTTTAGCAACTATTTCTACAGCCTCCATTGCTTCCGGTTCGGCCCCTGTGGCGAAATACCCGTCAGCAACAGCAATTCGCAATCCTTCGATGCCTTGATTTAACTGCGGCGAACAAAGTTCTGGCGGGCGTTGAGTGCAAACTGGGTCGCGAGAATCAGGGCCTTGCAGGACATCGTACAGCAGCGCGATGTCTCCGATCGATCGCCCAAACGGCCCCACACAATCCAAACTACTCGAAAATAAACAAGCCCCAGCCCTCGACAAACGACCGTAAGTAGGCTTAAACCCAAAGACACCGCACAAAGCAGCCGGTACGCGGATGGAACCGTTAGTATCGGAACCGAGAGTGATGGGTACAAAACCGGCGGCGACTGCTGCTGCGGAACCGCCACTGGAACCGCCGGCGATGCGCGCAGTATCGCGGGGATTGCGAGTCGGCCCGTAGTGGCTGTTTTCGGTGACGAAACCGTAGGCGTACTCGTCCATGTTGAGCGTACCCACGAGCACGGCCCCGGCTTGTTTGAGTCTGGCGACCACAGCCGCGTCCTGGGTAGCCGGAGGATTGTCAGCGTTGATTTTTGACCCTGCTAGAGTAGTAATTCCGCCGATGTCGTACAGGTTTTTGACAGCGAAGGGAACGCCTGCTAAAGGGCCTGGGTTTTCGTTATTTGCGATCGAATTATCTATATTTTCGGCTGCTGCGAGTGCGCTTGAGGCGGTGATTGCAGTAAAGCAATTGAGGACGTTATCTCGATCGGCAATTCGTTCTAATGCCGCAGTCACAACCGCTGTCGCTGTAATTTTACCACTTTTAACCGCTGATGCTGTGGCGACTGCATCCGCTTGTGCTAAAAATTTACGTTCATCTGCGTTCATCTGCGGTTAAAAATCAGGGTTCAAACACTGGCGCAGCTTCGATTTCGTGGGGCAGGGGGAATTCAGTAACGAGTTGGGCGATCGCAGCTATTCTCTCGAAGTTTACCACAACACCGGGGCGGTGTTCCGGGTCTAAGGGTAAGTTTATCAGTTCGGCGGTGCGATCGACATATTCTTCTATATTTACCATATTTTATTTTTCCTGAGAAGTGTAGCGGTGTGCGATCGATTCTTGTATTGTAATCGCGATCGGCTTGTCAGTTATTATTGCTCAGTTTTTTGTATTCCTCGGATTGTCTGATATCATCTAAAGGAGATTTTGGCTCTAGTGGTTCATCAGGACAAAACTTTATAGATGTCTGAGTTTTTCCAGACTGAAAACTTGTATTAACTTCAATTTTAAGCTTTCCTTTTTGCCAACCTTTTGCACCAATCTTGAGAATTTTACAATCGATTCCTTCTTGAGGGGAACTCCAGTTTATATCCCCTGCACGAATTGTTGTTTCTTCATTAATCGACAGAGATTGCATCCAATAAGATATCGATTTATTGCGAGATTCCTTTTCTACTGCCTCGATATAATTTAGTATATAATCAAACTTCTTAACGACTAGCTCTTTAAACCTCCGCACCGTAAAAGTAGCTTTATCCAATAACAAAACATCATCATCGCCATCTAGTATCTCATAGCTTCTGTTGATTTCATTTTTTTCGTTCATTTTATTTCACCAAATTCTTCTGATTCCTATTTGATACCATTTCAAGCTATCTGAGTCAAGCTGGTAAAGAAATAAATTGACTATCGCACTTTTCCAACTCAAACACTGACAGTTTCCCGCAACTTATCAACGGCAACCTCCAACGGAGGCAAAGTAAAATCCTCAGCATCCATCAATTCCTTAACCTTCTCAAAAATCTCCACCTCCGCCTCTTCCTGATCCGTCAGCTTATCATAAAAATAAGGGTCAGTAAACCACTGCTCAAAAGCTATCATTAACAATCCATTGGGCGCAAGTTCAAACCGCCAATACTTAGAAATTCTGCTGTCAACCACTTCAAACATCGGCGCCGGATTATGGATGGGATAATAGCTATAATTATCATTGCAGATGTAGTACCAAATAGTCCCTTTCCATTCTCGGATAGCATAAACAACATATTCCTTGCCTATAGTTAGCGGTAACTCAACCTTTCTAGTGTAACCGCGTGGCGGATCTATATATTCTTCAGGAAGAAATTCACCTGTCTTAGCAATACAACGAATTTTCATAACTTGATTACCTACAGATTTTTAGGGGCTGTTTTGGGATACTGTCGCTTGAACTTAAACTCCACATTTTGAAGAGTCTGACTGTTCCGAAACCAATGAACTTGTACGGAAGCTCCATTAATTTAAAAAGCCTCAATGCTTGTCATTTTATCCCAGTATTCAGCATTTCCGCCATAAACAGCAATCAGTCTCGGCGCATCTCCCAATAATCTATCTGTACCGCAATGAATCACTATGCAATTACCAGCCTTAGCATCTTGCAGCAGCAGTTGTTCTACCAAATTTCTCGGAGTTTCATCGGGAATAGCACCTTGAGTCATAATTTAACAGTTTCTAATGTAATTTGTCAAATATCATAAAAACAAATTTTAGCTGATACTGTTTCCGCCAGCAACTTTCCCGAAATTACATACCGAACCCCCACACGCATCCTGATGGCATAGTATAAAAAAGCAGATTTTTCCACATTAATTTCGTAGATTTCCTCGGAAATTTATAAAAGTTTACTAGTATAAAATTTACTATGCTTAAACAAGATTTTAGTTCATACATTTCCGTTATTTTAAAATTATTAACCATCCTGTGAGCGATATCCAATATATTAGCATTTGCCAAAGTGTACCACGGATATTGCGCGCCGTGGCATCCCAAACTTGCGTCAAAGTCATGTTGCTACAACTCCTTAACCTGCCTCAGTGTCGGCGCTTAGAATCGGTGATATTACGACATTGTAAAGTGACATTAATCAAAAGATTAACCATAAAAAATATCGCAATATTTGCAAAATTTGTATCAAATTCAAAGCACAAAGATTATCCTAATAACTAAAGTTATGCTAATTTACAAACAGAGGAACAACTAAATTGCTTTGAATGTTAATTTCGCGTTAACTAAGTTCCGAGATGAGGGGCCACAGTCCAGCCTTGTATCAGATAAAATCGGTCGATTACCGTCACAAAAAAGGTTGGTAGTGCGGACGACCGTGCGCGACAAGAGAACGGACGGTCGTCCGCACTGCGAAACAATCAGAATTCCGGCAATATACCGGACACGATATCATCATCGATCGCAATATTACCATTTGGCGATCGCCCGCACCAAACAAACGACATTGGCGCATAACTCTGTTGTACTTTTATTCAAAAATAGCCTATTTACCTACTGGTTCCTAGTAAGTACGACCGTCATTTATTAAATCCAATATGTGAGTTTATTCAGACAATCTCAAACTCCAGATTGTAATGCTTCACAAAATCAAAACTGAAATGGTCAACCACATTAGTATCTCTCAACTCAAGATTGTAAAAATCCACAAAATCCGCCTCAACATAAGGCCCAGCGTGCCAAGTTCCCACCTCTAACTTAATAAAACAACTGCCAGGAATCCGAAAAGCAACAATATCCTCCAAACTCGGTTTATCGCTATTTCCAGGAGGCGCAACAGCCATCAACCAACTCTTCCCATCCAGAGAACCCAAACACTGAGTACATTCAACGTGCCGAGTAATTTTACCAAACTTGCGATCGTTCTCGTACAACCGCATAATGTAAAATTTAGGAATACCGTTTTGCAAACTTAATTGAGCATCCTCAGCATCAAAAGACTTACCATCAACACTCGCAAAAATAACTTGACCGTAACTCCGAAAATTTTCCGGTGTCACCCATTGCGCCAATAACCGCCTAGTCGAAATCGATACACTCATAAATCCCAACAGCCCCTCCCAGCATTCATCAAAAACATTCTAATACAGCAACCCTCTCTCTTCTCAGTGCCCTCAGCGTCCTCTGCGGTTAATAAAATAAAAAAAATCTAATTAGCTTTCTCGATCGTCTAAAATACCATTACAATAACGCATCAGCAGAATGCTCTCCCCTCTTCCTTAGCGCCCTTAGCGTCTTCGCGGTTCGTCAAAAAAAATATTAATTAAGTCCGATCACCCAAAACACCCTTACAATCAAACTCAGCACACTGCTGCAAAAAACGAGCCGGAATATCAGGGCGAGCACCCCAATGCAAATGCAAATAAGAAGCGTGCACCTGACAAACCCCCCAACCTTCAGCAACCGCCTCAACTTCCCCCCGCTTCCCATACCTCCAACTGTGATAAACTGGATTAGTCGGTTCAACAGTTAAATGCGATCGATGAAACTCATGACCCCAAACCGCATCAAAAGCATTTAACACCAAACTATCCCTCACCGCCACAGCCTCCCGGTATCCCAGCGTCAAACGCTTTCCCATCTCAGCAGCAGTTTTCAAAACACCCACCCCTTGCCAAGAATTGCCATCGAAGCCTACAATAGAATCGCACAAGTACATCAAACCGCCGCACTCCGCATAAGTCGGCATTCCCGAAAAAATCGCACTTCTGACAGCATCCCGAATTAAAACATTACCGCTCAATTTTTGAGCAAACACTTCGGGAAAACCACCACCAAAATATAACCCTTGCACATTGTCAGGAAAAACCGAGTCATCAAGCGGGCTCCAAAATACCAACTCCGCACCCAACTCTTCCAACAAATCAAGATTGTCCTGATAGTAAAAATTAAAAGCCCGATCGCGCGCAACTGCAATCCTCACCCCAAATTGTTTTCCCAAAGAGTTGACAACATCATCTTTTTGAGTTATAATTCCCGAAGGGAGACTGTGCCTACACGAAAGTTGCTCAGACCCCTCACCCCCACCATTTCGAGTCGCAGCCAACAAAGGTAAAAGTTGCTCCCAGTCAAAACTAACAGCAGCCAAATCAGCCAACTTATCGATCGCAGCATGAAGATTCGGCAACTCCTCAGCAGGAATCAGCCCCAAATGTCGATCGGGAATAGTAACAGCCTCATCCCTACGCAAAACGCCCAAAATAGGTAATTTGAGCGGTTTTAGAGCATCTTGAAGCAGTTCCAAATGTCGATCGCTCGCCACCCGATTCAGCACCAAACCAGCGAATTTAAGGTCAGGGTTAAAAGAACGAAAACCGTGGGCGATCGCAGCCACAGAACCAGAGAGCCTGCTGCAATCTATCACAAACAATACCGGCAAATTCAGCAAATGAGCAACATGAGCCGTAGAAGCAAAGGAAATAGAATAGTGTTGTTTTCCTTCTGGCTTCCTTAAATCCGTTAAATCATTTACATCATTTACATCTCGTACAATCGTTGCCGAACTTCTATCCGTTACATCCGTTACGAAATCCGTTGCCGAACTTTCTTCTTCTTTCTTCCGAGAAACCCCATCAAATAGCCCCATCACCCCTTCAACTAAGGCATAATCGACATCTTCAATATGACGAGAAAAACACTTTTTTACATAAGATTCAGACGTTAACACCGGGTCTAAATTTCGACAGGGGCGACCAGTAACAAAAGCATGAAACATCGGGTCAATGTAATCGGGTCCCACCTTAAAAGATTGAACATTCAAGCCGCGACGGATTAAATAAGCTAAAAGGGCGATCGTCACAGTCGTCTTTCCCGCCCCGCTGCGTTCGCCAGCAATTACTAAAGTCATAGTTCTAGATTAGTTACAAAAAATACTGAAAATAGATCGGTTATAAAGTTATGAGTATTGCTCTCGAACTTTTCAAATAATACATACATATTTAACGAACCGCGAAGACGCGAAGACCGCGAAGGAAGAATGAGAAGAAGAATATAGGTAATTTCGTTGCTTTTTAGAAGTAATTTATAGTTTTGAGTCAAAGAAAATTATTAATTCAAAACTCATAAATTCTAACTCATAACTCCTAAAAAAGTAGGGCAGACATTGCCTGCCCCACTGAATATTAACTCAATCCTTATTCCTTCTTCCTTATTCCGACGGACATCGAACTGACATCCGTTACATCCGTTACATCCGTTACACAATCCGTTGCCGAACTTCTCTTTACCGCTTAGCCAACTTCAGCATCCCGGCCGTCACTGCCAAACTTTCTTCGTAAAGCACATCTCGGCCCCAACTCTGCAAGTGCTGGCCCAGCAAATGTTCCGTCACTTGGTCAAACAGAGGACTCACCTGGTTAAACCGATCGGTTTGAGCGCCTCCCTTCGTTTCCATCCGCATACAGCCGCCCACTTCCGAACACAGAACCGTACCGCAGTCAGCCTTTTCGTTTGTAGAATTCAAACGCAGAGCAATCAAATCGCCCGCGACATCGCCCGAATCAGCAGTAGGAATAGCAGCTAATTCGGCTTCGATAACCCGTTCGTCCGGCCCCGCAAATTTAATTCGCTTGATGTGGTAATCGCCCTCTTCCTGTTTGAAAGCAACCGGACGCCACTGAAGCCGACTCGCCAGCCAGCCCAAATACATCAGCGCTTGAGTAGAATTGTCCTGTTCGTAATCGATCGTCACCCGATCGATTTCCCGAATCGCCGCGCGACGTTCCGGCGCGTCAAAAGCCTCAGCAGCCAACTCCTGCCACGCCGCCAGCCGACGCCAATTCAGATCCGCGATCGGAATTCCTTCCTCGATCAGACTTTGCATCAACAGCAATTCAGCTTCACACTCGGCAAAGCTGCTAGAGTCAACAATCACAGAACTGCTAATTGTCGCCAGCCGCTGGAACAAACCTCGATCGGCATCAGGATTCGCCTTCCACCACAGCAGCGTCGGCAAATCCGGGATCGTCAACGCCGTCACGATGCCGCTCACCCGTTCCAAAGCAGCTTCCGTACCCCGCAGCGTAATGTACTCGCAGCAGATCAGATTGCCAGTGGTGCGCTTGTGCACCGGACAGTAAGCAGCCACTTGAGCCTGCACGCCCGTATCTTCCCCCGCCGTCGGGCACAGAGCAATAATCCGGCAGGGATTGGCAGCTACAATCGCGTCAGCCACGCCCGAACCCCCGGAACCCAAACCACTCGATCCCATCTCCTCACCATTGGAATTTTTGCGAGCCACTTCTTCCCGCAAAGTTGCCAGCAATTCAGCGTTAGGTTTGCCAGTTCTCGGCAGCCCATAAGCTTTTTGAGCCGCCCTGATGCTAGATGCCGTCATGGGCCCAGTAATACCGTCCACTGGCCCGTCGTAAAACCCCAGATCCGCTAATAACCGCTGAGTTTCTTCCGGTTCGTAGACTACAAAAGTAAAAGTTGTTGCCCTACTAGCGATCGGAACATCGCCCTTCGACCCTGATTCTCTGTAACTTTCCCAAATTTGACTCAATTCTGCTTCTATTTGGTCGATCGACACATCTTTAGGACTTTGTAGCGAAACCAGAGGCGGAGCTTTCATCGGTGTCATCGTCATAAATCTTCTCTCCTTTGTTATTAGTTATTAGTCATTAGTCATTGGTCATTGGTTCTTAGTCATTGGTTCTTAGTCATTAGTTAGCCCTTCTTAGTTAGCCGTTCTTAGCTAATCACTAATACTAATGCTGACCTATAACTAATGACTAATGACTGCTGACTAATTACTCTTAAAGTCTGCGCCACTTGCGGCCATCTCTGTTAATTAGCAGTTCTGCTTCTGCAGGTTCCCAAGTACCCGCTTCGTATTTAGGAACCAAATCTTGGTCGTTGGACGATTCCCAAGCCATCAACGCCGGCGTTACCACCCGCCAAGCTTCTTCCACTTCATCAGAACGGGTAAACAAAGTTTGGTCGCCCAGCATACAATCAATTAACAGGCGATCGTAAGCATCCGAAGATGTCACCCCAAAGGAAGAACCGTAACTGAAATCCATATCCACCGTCCGCGTCCGCAAATCCGGTCCCGGCATTTTCGCCTCAAACCTCAGCGAAATTCCTTCATTCGGATGCACCCGCATCGTCAAAACGTTAGGAGTAGTTTGTTGGGCCGCAGACTGAAAAATTAACAGCGGCACTTCGCGGAACTGAATAGCAATTTCGCTAACTTTTTTCGGCAACCGCTTGCCGGTTCGCAGGTAAAAAGGCACTCCCTGCCAGCGCCAGTTGTCAATCATAAACTTCATCGCCACAAAAGTCGGCGTTGTCGAGTTGGCTGCAACCCCCGGTTCATCGTGATACCCCGGCACCTGTTTGCCCTTCATCCAACCTGCGGAATATTGACCCCGAATCGCTGAGAAGTCCAAATTATTCAAATCTGCCAAGCGAGTTGCTTGCAGAACTTTCATCTTTTCGGTGCGGATGCTGTCAGCGTCCAATGAATTCGGTGGTTCCATCGCCGTCAGACAGAAAATCTGCATCAAGTGGTTTTGCAGCATATCCCGCAACGCCCCAGAGGATTCGTAGTAACCTGCCCTGTCTTCTACGCCTACTGTTTCTGCAACTGTAATTTGTACGTGATCGACAAATTGCCGATTCCATAGCGGTTCAAAAATCGCGTTAGCAAACCGGAACACCATTAAATTCTGAACAGTTTCTTTACCCAAATAGTGGTCGATCCGGTAAACTTGCTGTTCTTGGCAAACCTTCTGCACGACTCGGTTGAGAGCTTTTGCCGAACTCAAGTCGCGGCCGAAGGGTTTTTCAATTACCAAGCGGTGTTTTACTGGATCGGTCAGCATTTGAGCCGCGCCCAGTTGCCTAATTGCTTCTGGGAAAAAGTTCGGGGAAACCGAGAGATAAAATATGTGATTGCCGCGAGTTCTCCTTTCTTCGTCGAGTTCCGCTAAGAAAGCTTTGAGTTTTTGATAGCTTTCGGGGTTGTCAATGTCACCCGGACAGTAGTACAAACCTTGAGCGAAATCTTGCCAAAATTCTTCATTGCCAATGCCGCCGCCAAATTCTTCAATGCCTTCGCGCATTTGCTCTCGGAAGTAATCGTGACTCCAAGGGCGGCGGGCTACTCCCACCACGGTAGTTTCCGGTGGCAAGCGTCGATCGCGCTTCATCTGATAAATTGCAGGTACCAGTTTGCGCTGGGTGAGATCCCCAGAAGCTCCGAAGATTACCAGAATTTGTGGTTCCGGCACCCGTTCTTTTCGCAAACCGACCCGCAGTGGATTTTCAAGTAGCGTTACCATTATTTATTTTCCTTGTTCTAGTGATGTTAACCCTGCCAAGACACCATGATAGTTTGCGGTCATTTCTGCTAGTTAGTGGGTGAGAGAGTTAATCGGTTCTTAATACTGCTAGAGGAGGCAGATGATTTTGCTCTCTAGGAACTCTGAGAGCCATTAATCTGAAAATCCCTAGAGAGGATTTAAGACTCAGCATTTAAGAACCCAAATAATTATCTATTCCGATTCCTAAATGCTTCTGCCTTTCAGGATACAGATATCTGCCTAAGCGACGGGTGACAACTTCTGGACTTTCTCTTGCAAGGAATCCATCAGGGATTGGAACGGGGTGACGAATTTATCAATCCCGTCGAGGAGCAAGTCTGCCATCACTTGGTCCAAGTTGATGTCGATGTCGGGATCTTTGAGACTTTCGATCAGGGTGTAAGCTTCTTCAACGTTGTTCTCAATCCGGGGTGCGACATCGCAGTGATCGAAACAAGCTTCAACGGTGTTCGGCGGCAAAGTGTTAACGGTGTCGGGGCCGATTAGTTCATCGACATACATGACATCGCTGTAGTTGGGGTTTTTGGTGCTGGTGGAAGCCCACAGCAATCGCTGCACTTTCGCTCCCTTGGCTGCTAAAGCTTGCCAGCGATCGCTCGCTACGATCTCTTTATACTTCTGGTAAGCTACCTTCGCATTGGCGATCGCAATTTTCCCCTTCACTGCTTCCAGTTTAGCTTTTGTGGAAATATCTGTGACATTTTTGAGTTTCTCGTCAATCTTGCCATCGACATTGATGTCGATCCGGCTCAAGAAGAAACTGGCAACAGAAGCAGTATTGCTAATATCCAAACCTTTAGCCGCCCGCGCTTCCAAACCGCGAATGTAAGCCCAGAAGGTTTCGACGTAGCTGTCAACCGAGAACAGCAAAGTCACGTTAACGTTAATGCCTTCGCTGATGACTCGTTCGACTGCGGGCAAACCTTCAGCGGTTCCCGGAATCTTAATCATCACGTTTTCTTTGCCGAGGGCTTGGTAATAGCGTATGGCTTCGCTAATCGTGCTTTCTGTGTCGTTGGCGATCGTCGGTGGCACTTCAATGCTAATGTAGCCGTCCAAACCCTTCGACTCTGCGTAAACTGGGGCGAAGATGTCGCAAGCGTTGCGGATATCTTCAAATACCAGAGATTCGTAAATCTCCATAACAGATTTGCCCGCCCGGATGCCCGCTTCGATATCCGCATCGTAAATCACATTACCCGCGATCGCTTTCTCAAAAATAGCCGGATTAGATGTAATCCCGCGCAGTCCCCGACTTTCAATCATCTTTTTGAGTTCGCCGGACTCGATCAGATCGCGAGTCAAATTGTCCATCCAGATACTTTGGCCAATTTCTTTGATTTCTAACAGGTGATTCGTTGGTGTTGCTGTCATTACTGTAACTCCTACAATTTGATAGCTGTTAATTGGGACTTGGAAATTGGAAATTGAAAATTGAAAATTGGTAATTGAAAATTGGCAATGGGGAATTGGTAATTGGGAGTCGAAAGTTATAAGTTAAAACCCTCTTCCTTCTTCCAGACATCCGTTACATCCCGTACATTGCTCGTTGCCGAACTTCCTTCACTCTTGGACAGTTCTAGGATTGCGCGATCGATCTTGAATAAAAGACTCGACCATCGCTACATTTTCTTTACTGCCGATAATCAAGGGCGATCGCTCGTGCAGTTTGGTCGGCACAACGTCTAAAATGTCTTGAATGCCCGTACTGGCGCGCCCGCCGGCTTGCTCCATCAAAAACGCCAAAGGAGCCGATTCGTAGAGCAAACGCAATTTGCCTTCCGGGTTTTTCACCGTTCCGGGGTACAAAAACACGCCTCCCTGGAACAAAATCCGGTGGAAATCTCCCACCAAAGCCCCACCGTAACGGGCGGTGTAGCCTTCGCTGCGGTGTACGTAGCGAATGTAGTCTCTCAAAGATTCCTCCCACTGCCAGAAGTTGCCTTCATTAACGCTGTAAATCGGGCCGCGATCGGGAACCTTAATGTTTTCGTTAGCTAGAATAAACTCGCCCAAACTGGGGTCGAGGGTAAAGGAATGAACACCCTGACCGATCGAATAAACCAGTATGGTACTGGGGCCGTAGAGTACGTAGCCTGCGCCGATTTGTTTGTGTCCGTGTTGCAGCAAGTCGGAGGCAGAACCATCTGCATCGTCCCCCTCTTGCTTGCGGATGCTGAATATTGAGCCGACATCGAGATTGATGTCAAGATTGGAAGAACCATCTATGGGGTCGTAGAGCAGACTGTAGCGTCCGATCGGACAGTTTTCAGGAATGTAATAGGGTTTTTCCATTTCCTCCGAAGCCAAGCGACAGACAAGTCCGCTTTGCTGGAATACCGAGATAAACACTTCATTAGCATAGACATCCATCTTTTTGACGGATTCTCCCTGCACGTTCACAGCCCCTGTAAACCCTAAAGCATCTGCCATTAACCCGGCTCTGCTAAGTCGGCGCGCGATCAGCTTAGCAGCCAACCCGATGCGATTCATCAAAGCGCTGAGATCCTGAGCATCTGCACTAAAGCTGTGGAGTTGCTGGAGTACGTGACGGGATAAAGTCGTGCAATCGCGGTCTAAGGCTTGTACCTGTTCGGTCTGGCCGAGACGGGTTTCCCCTGTTGGCGCGTTTACCATGATTTGGATGTTCTCCCTGTCTTGCGGCTGGTTAGTTGGGGATTTTCAGGTGCTTGCCGTTTGCCCCGCTAATCGGCTTTGAGGTCGATCGTCCCTATCTTCTATCTTAGGAAGGGTTTTGCTAAAGGGGATGGAACTTTAGGCTAACTTTAGATCCTCATTGGGCCATTCTCAACTTTTACTATCGGTTATTACGATTTTTTTTTTAACAATTAAGTTTTATTTTATACATTCATGTGAAAAAATATACTTCTGTGGCGGCTTTGGAGACAGGCGATGAAGAACTATGATAATTATCAAAAACTTCCTGTGTGGCAAGCATCCTGACTGCTTGTGAAACAGGCGGTTCACCTTGATGTTTATTAAATTTGTCAGGGTGTATCGGGAGTTACTTCAATCTCCCATGCGTTGTTTCATCATCTGCCCGTGCTACTGTAGCTCATGGGGTTAAGTAACCTTCGGAAAATTAATTACAGAAAGACTCTTTACGCTGTAGGGCTTTCAGGCGATATTACGTGTAATTAATTCGGAACTACTACTTAAAAACCGCACTCAGGCGATCTAAACCGGGATTTTCAACAAAAAATCTAGGCTAAAGGTAAAAGCAGTCGCAAGAAACCCAGTTTCTAACCTTGGTGCAAGATGTGAGATTTAGAAAAATTTCATTTCTGGGCAAAAAACCACCGTAATGATACTGATTTTCCTTAAAATATGAGCAAGATTAACTAAGGTGCAGGAATAACAAACTTTGCCATACGATACCGAGCCAATCATGAGATTTGAAGAAGCACTGCAACTGGTAGAAGCAATCCTACAAGCCAAAACAGGTAAACAACTGACTTCCTTAGAAAAAGAAATCCTCAAAGCTGCCTGGGACAACGAAACCTATCATAGCGTTGCCGAAAGCTTATATCTCACCATCGGTCATATTAAAGATTTAGCCTCCCTGTTATGGAAACACCTTTCAGACACCTGCGGGCAAAAAATTACCAAAAATAACTTTCGACGGGTAGTAAGAGCCCTTGGCGGCGCACCCAATTGCCATGAAGAAACAATAACAGAAAACGACACGGAGGAAAATTCCGACCCCAAAGGCAATATCTTAATTGTTGACGACTTGATCGAAAACCTGCATTTTTTAACAAAAGTATTGAACAAACAGGGTTATAAAGTTCGCAGCGTCACTAACGGTAAGATGGCATTAAGAACAATCCACCATAATACTCCCGATGTCATTTTACTCGATATTAAAATGCCAGAAATGGATGGATATGAAGTCTGTGAAGCTCTAAAAGCTGATGAAAATACCTCAGAAGTTCCGGTAATTTTTTTAAGTGCGCTAGATGAAGTTTTAGATAAAGTAAAAGCTTTTAAAGTAGGCGGAGTCGATTATATTACCAAACCCTTTCAAGCAGAAGAAGTCATCGCTCGGATTCAAACTCAACTAACTATCCAAAAACAAAAAAAACAGTTGAGGAAGCAAATCGAAGAACATCAAGAAACCGCAGAAATTCTCTACCAATCTCGCATTTTACTTGCAAATTTATTAAATACTTCCAAAGATGGAATTGCCGCTGTGCAAGCGGTGAGAGATCCGATAACCGAAGAAATTCACGATTTTCGGTGTTTGGTGGTCAACCCCGTCTTTGCCAAATTATTTGGTCAAAAGCGAGAAAACCTCATGGGTAAAACCATCCTGAAAAAAATGTTCAATCAACTTACTCCGACACTGTTTGATTCACTTGTAGAAGTAGTTGAGAGAGGAGAAGCGATCGAACAAGAATTTTATTGGGAAAAAGATGACTGTCAAATATTGTATTATTTGAGTACAGTAAAATTTGGAGATGGTTGTTCGATCACTGTCCGCGATATCACCATGTTTAAACTACTTGAATTTAAGGTAAAGATGAAAGCACATTTAGAATAATCTCATACCTCCGGTTTCTTTGAGAGACTGGGGTTATGTAATCATTCTTTTACAAAGCGTTGGATATCCAAAATCTTCTCAAACTCAAACTTATTAACCCAATTCCTAAGAATCTTGGTTCTACCGTATTGACCATACAAAATTAATGAGTACAATGCTAATTCAACAAACTTATTAGCTGAAAGTTGTGAAAAGTTATAAATGTATACCCCGAGCGTTTAATGAGTTTTAATTTGTTATTAATTCCTTCGACTACTCAAGAAAGTTGTTCTGGTTTCAAAATAGTTGCTAATCTCTCCAAACCACTTTTTTATAGTTTGAAAGCTTTTGGGAAAAGATTCCTGAGCTTCCACCAGCTAATCCACTAAACTCAAAGTTCCCATTGCCCAATTTTCCGAGCCTTCAAATACTTCTATCAGTTCCTCTTTGAGTTGAGGCATTCTTCCTAATTTTGGTAAAGTTTATCGAATTGTTGTCAATTGATCAACTTACTCTTTTTTGAGATATTTTTAATTTTTTAGTAACAATACTTCGGACAGTTTCATAGCCCACGCGATAGGTAGCTAGAAACCCGGTTTCTACGAGTTTTGAGTCACGATAAATTTACGCAGAAACCGGGTTTCTGAGGCCACGCATAGGTAGCTAGAAACCCGGTTTCTACGAGTTTTGAGTCACGATAAATTTATGCAGAAACCGGATTTCTGAGACTTTCATCATGTGCTCTTTGTCAATGCAGGTGCTTTGCCAAAACCCTCAACCGAGAGCCTCTTTCTCATAACGGGCTAGAAGATGCCAGAGAAAAATATCCGGGTCGTCATGATCTATCATCTCTTTAAACATGGAAACAAAAGGCTCATAGTCCAAAAACTGCATCTCCAAACTGAGTTGTTTTAATCCCGCTTCTTTAAAGATGCGATTTAACCGCAAGGGAGTGTAATAAATCTGGATACTTTGCCACTCAGCATCCCAAACTTTATTGCCGTAGACATCGATAAATCCCTCTGTAACACAGTGAGCGTGTTTGCGACTGAAATAGGCAATTTCTAAGAAGCATAAGGTAGTTGGAAAATATCCGTATATCTTGCCACCTGGCTTGAGAACTTTTCCAAATTCCCGAATCATCTCGCGGTTGGTTTTATCCTCACTGGAAACCACGGAATTTGCGAGTAGGACGTAATCAAATTTCTCGTTCCACTCCGGTTTTTGTTCGGTGATTCGCGTGGAGTCTATTTCCTCAAACACGATTTGCCGATCGTTGAGTCGGGAATCTCCATCTGCTGTTTTCCAGTCTGCTTGTGCTTTTTCAATGGCTGTTTTGGAAAAATCGGTACAGTAGATTTGTCCAATTTGGGGACAAAATTCTAGTAAGGTTTTCTGAAGATAAATTTCCGAGCCACAACCGGGAATTAGGACTTTGATATCAGGCGAGTTGGGAATATCATAGCCGGGAGAACGCTCTGGACGGATTAGGGTTTTGCAGATTTTGGGGTCTTGGGTGATGCTGAAAGAGGTGTTGGTATAATCTTCGTGGTTTTTATCCCAGATATCTTTCTCTTCTTCAAGAGATTTCGAGCCAAGGTTTTGAGAAGAGGGAATTAGCCATTTGTAATCATTTGTGCCGGTCATAATTTTTAACTCCAAAATATTCTGTACAGGTCAAATCTGTGTGTCAACCGCTAACAACCAAGCTGCCGTTTTCCAGCACGTACATGACATCCGCACGCAAGGCATGGGCCATGCGGTGAGTGATCAAAATCACCGTGCGTTCTTTGGTGATGCGCTCGATAGTGGCGAGGATTTCGGCTTCTGTGGCGGGGTCGAGGGCGGATGTGGCTTCATCCAGAATTAGAATGGCTGGATTTCTCACCAAGGCTTTAGCTAAAGCGATTCTTTGCCGTTGTCCCCCGGATAACTGTCCGCCCCTGTCACCAACAGGTGTGTCGTAGCCTTGGGGTAAGGACAAAATAAATTTGTGAATCTCGGCGGCTTTGGCTGCGGCTTCGACTTGTTCGTCAGTGGCTTCTAGATAGCCCATGCGGATGTTTTCCCGCACGGAGCAATTAAACAGAATTACATCCTGAGAAACCAGTCCAATTTGAGAACGGAGGGAGCGTACTGTTGCATGACGTAAATCAATTCCATCAAACAGAATGCGTCCTTTATCCGGGTCGTAAAATCGCGTCAGCAAGTTGACAATTGTACTTTTGCCTGCTCCACTTTCACCGACAAATACCGCGAAGTCTCCTTGGCGAATCTTCAGGGATAGATTTTTAACTCCACCTCTATCTTGGGAGTAGCTAAAAGTAACATTTTCAAAGTTAATATCACTGAAAAAGTGAGGTAAATCAATCGCACCCGGTGCATCCTGACTCGCCGGAGTTTCTGATAAGATATCGCTGATGCGTTGCAGCCCTGCTACTCCATCAATAAATGCAGGCAGTGACGAAGTTAAACCGAGGATATTGAGATTCAATCCTAGCATTAAAACTTGAAACGAGGCAAGAGTGCCTACGGAAATGATATTCTGGTATGTCATGACAGCACCGATACTTAAAACGATAAGCTGCGTCATGACAAAACCAATCATGGGGACTTTCTGCACTAAGTAGGAGAGAAAGGTTGCCCGGACATAAACCTGTTTTAAGTCATTCAAAGCGGTGGCAAAATCCTCAGTCATTTGGTTCTCCAGCCCGAATATCTTGACAACGGTTTGCGAGAGGATATTCTCTTCGACGACGCTGGCAATCTGTCCTTCTTTTTGCAGCAACTTATAGCCGACTTCGGTGGCAAGGCTGGCTATTTTTGCTGGGGCAATGGTGCAGATGGTTAAACCGATTAAACTGAGCAGGGCTAGTTGCCAGTTGAGGAAGAAGAGGAAAACCAGAGAAAACAGGAAGTTAGACAGTTCTAAAACAACGACTGTCAGCCCCATTGTAATTACACCATTTTCCACCTTTTGGACATCGGCGATGAGACAATTGACAATATCTCCGGCTGAACGCCGCCCAAAAAACTCCATTGAAAGGCTCTGGAGATGCTGGAATAGAGAGTGTCGGATATTGTTAGTTATCAAAATGCCCAAACGCGCTCCTAGGAAAATTCCTAGCAAACCGATGCAGGCATATAGAATTGCTCCGACAACTAGCAATGACAGGATTAGAACCAGAAGGCCATAGTTTTGGGGAACGATGGCGGCATCGATGATAAATTTTAAGCTGGCTCGGAAGACTGAATCGAATGCTGCGTCGAATATCAGGCAGGTAAAGAGTAAAATGAATTGCCATTTGTAGGAGGCAATGTATTTGTTGAGGGTTTTAAAGAACCAAATCAGTTCCATGAGTTATAGGAGTTTGTCTACAGGCACGATTTAGGCTTTTACTTTGGCAGTTTTAATTTGGATAACTTTCTTATTAAGTAGGGTGGGCATTGCCCACCCTACAGTTAGTTTCAGTCACACTCAATCAGCAATATGCAATAATTTGCCACTGATTAAATCGCTGAATCTATTGTGTGTCATTGAACTGTGCAAAATGACTCAAGAGCAGTAAGAGAAAAGCTTTGACTATTTTCGGGGATGTCTATTTAAGAGCGATCGCATTATTCCCCCCAAATTGCATACTGGTTAGTCGCCTTTGACATAAGAAAGATTCTGTTCGCTTGTTTCGTTGGTTTAATAGTCCATGTGTTATCTGGATTTAGGGTTGCTGTCATTTGATATACTCCTGGGCCGAACTCTACTTCCGGTGCGTTTGTCGTTTCTGAAATATCAAGTACCTGGCCCTCCGTAAATGTGCCTGCAAGAACGTAATATTTCGGATGGGGGGTAAAGTTCACTGTTATGTTGGGCTGCGCTTGGACAACAAAAGTTCCTGAGCCTGACATACCTATTCCTACTGTTGCTTGCTTGAGCGGTACATTGGCAGATTGTTTGACGTGGAGTATTCCTAATGGTGTCACTGTTTCTGGCGTAATTGGATTGAAGAAATAGGCTTGATTGTTTGGATCATAATCCAACAAAATTTGGTTTTTCTCTTGTAAACCAGCAACTGGTGATTGAGTTGCATCAAAAACCACTCCTGGTGCTAGTTCCCCCGTCTCCGACCAGCAAAAGTTGTAGCTTATTGTCCAGTTAAACTTGATGGTTGTTTTTGGATAAGCAAACTTTACAAACCATGCTAAAGGGAATACATTCTTGGCACCAATTTCTGGGTCATTCTGGAAAACAGCAATATTAGTAGGATTGCTGGAATTGTTGATAACTGTAAGAGTATACTGAACTCCATTTGTTTCATTTGTGGATACCAAGTTAACGTTGGTCTCTTTATTTTGATATTGAAGAGTTACTTGATGACGACAAACATTAAGAAGGGGTAATTGCTCAGGAATTACCGATGTGACCCATTGTTGATATGCCTCTTGCAAAGCCTGATTTGCAGCTTGATTTTGATCTTGAGCTATCGTAACAACCGTTGTGTTAAAGTTCCAACTTAGCGGCGATGTAGCTGGTCGTGCAAGAAATACCTTAAATGTATATGCGGGCATGATTGTCTCCATTTAAACTATATTTACACTATTAAGACGATTCCCAAAGTCAATTTCTGAATTTTTAGAGTTAGAGGCTATTTTTTCCTACCTCAATGCACCCTCAGCACAAGAACTATAATTTCCAGCCATTGCACCAGATTGTGTTATTGAATTAACGTCAGCAACAAAAGATGTAGGGTGAGCAGTGCCCACCCTACATCTATTTTTACTCATATTTAATCAGCTTACAAATGTAGTTTAACTGATTAAATATTATCCTATTAAAATAAAAATCGTCTCATAATTAGCCTCCTTTGAGATTAGTGTGATTTTGGTTGTTCGTCGAGACGAAATTTTATTTTTGTCTCTACACCTATAAGACGAATCCAGAGGTCAATTTCTGAATTTTTCGAGTTAGAGGCGGTTTTTTCCTAACTCAATGCACTCTGAGAGGTTCAGATCCCCGACTTCCCTAAGAAGTCAAGGATCTACGCTTTAGCCCGATCGCCCTTTCGCCTCTTACCTTTGAGCCGTTTCACAGCCTCCTCAACCTCCCCGCGAAAAGGGTAGAGCAACCGCCGACTCAGCGCACTTCGATACGCCTCCACTGCCTGCGTCACATCCCCCAAGCCCAACAACGCTCTCCCTTGCCAGTAACCAGCCATCGCCGGGTCAAACTCCATCAATTCCCGGGACTGACAAGCCTTTTCCAACCATTTGCGACTCGCCACCTCATCCCCCAGCAGCCGATAACTCTCCCCCAGCCACACCGCAGCAGATACAGATTGCAAATAACTCCCATCTTCTGGTAGCAACTGCCATCCTTGCGCCAAAGCCTCCACCGCTTCCCGGTGTTTCCCCGCCAGCGCCAACACCCGCCCGTGACTAAACCAAGCATCAGGTAACTGCGGTTCAAGTTGCGTCCCCCGCACAGAGGCACCACACCCTCGCTCAATCTCCTGAAAACTTTCCACCAACACCCGCCCCGCCGTCGTCCAAACACTCCAGCGTTCAGGAAAACGATCGAGCATCTCTTCTACTATTGATGTAAGGGTTACTTGACGGTTAGATCCCCCTAAATCCCCCTGATCGAGGGCGACTTTGAGACTGGTTCCCCCCTTTTTAAGAGGGGCGGAGGGGGGATCGAGAGGAACTGGGGGAGAGGCAGCAGGCAAAATCTCGCACAACGCCCGATAAATTTCACAATCCTGCGGATACAGACGATAAGCCTTCAGCATCGCCTCAGCCGCTTTCTGATATTCCCCCGTATGGAACAAGCACCGCCCATAGGAATACCAACCCCTAGGATGATTCGGGTGTTCCTCAGTAAACCGTTCCAACACCCCAACTCCATTAGCCGACTCCCCCCGGAAAACGTGATAATATGCCAGCAACTCGCGGGCATCCGCCGCATCAGGAGCCAGTTGCAGCACAGAACTAATTATCTGTTTAGTCTGCTTCCCCTCCTCACCCGATACCAATCTCATCCGGCAACGAGTATCCGCCAGTCGTTTGAGCGCTCGGAAATCACCCGGAGCCACCTCTAGCACTTTGCTCAACCTGCGCTGCGCTTGGCGCACATTCCCCACCGCCTGACTCGCGTCGTAGCTGTCAATCAGCGCTACAACATCATCCGGGTTGAGTGACAAAACCGTATCAAAGGCTCGCAAAGCTGCAACCGCATCCCCTCTCCCCATTTGCACCTGCCCCAACGCCAGCCAGTGAGCCGCATTATCTGGTTCTAGGGAAGCCGCCGACTCAAAAGCGAGTATCGCTGCCTGAGTGTCATTTCTACAGAGTGCGATCGATCCGCTGATATGCTGCCGAGTCGCCTCATTGCGTGCATTGGCCGAGGCACTTTCATAAACCGCTACTGCCTCAACCTCTTGTCCCATAAGCTGCAAGAGTTTCGCCAATTGCAACCGCACGCCGATCGATGGTGGTTGCTGCCGATCTATTACTTGGCGATATTCCTCAACCGCCTGCTCGATATGACCCATTTCATACAGCAGATTCGCCAATTCCAACCGCTTCTTCCACCCAGAGGGATACTGCTGCACGTACTCACTTAATGTTTTCAGCTTCTGCTCTTGTCGGGTTGGCTTGGAGTCTCCAACCAGGTAAGCATTCAACTCCACCCCAGAGGACTGAGCGATCGATACGACCCGGAATGTAGTGTTTCTAGACATATTGCTGTTACCTGATAATTAATTGTCTCGCCAATGTTCTCTGTCATCGGGGCGATCGAGTCGGATGCGATCGTTTCCTGAGATTGGGAACTCTCCACCACCAGCTTTTCCCTTTTGCCAACCTTGGAAAAATCTAACAGAGCATCATCCAACCCTGACAAATACCTGCTCAAACGCTTTTGCAGAATGTCTCGCGCCTGTTGGATACGCTTGTAAATGTTATCGAGAGAGATGGCGAGTTTTTGGGCTATATCTTGATAGGAAATCTGGTCGCAGTAACGCATAGTAAACGGAGCGCGCAGTCGATAAGGAAGAGAATTTATGGCCTCGCGCAGGTACTGTCCCAACTCATGATTTAGAAGTGCTAATTCAGGAGAGTCACAACCAGAAATAACCGCTGAGTTATCGATAGTCGCTATGTCCTCAATATTGTCTATTTGTATTGCTTTTCGGCGACGTTCTCGATGTATATCTATACAGAGATTATGGGTTAAGCGGGTGAGCCAAGCTCGGAGGTTAGTGATTTTTTCGGCATAGTCTGGTAATTTATCCCAAGCTTTGACCATTGCGCGACTGAGCGCTTCTTCCGCATCCATAGAATTACCGCCCATCCACTTGAGACAGCAACGGTAAAAATAATCTCGATTCTGCTCCCATAGCTGCCAGAACGTTTTCTCTATATCTTCAGAGCAACTACGAAAGCATGAGGTATTAACGAATTGAGAATTTGACATGACGATTTATCCCTGAAATTCAGCTTACTTTTGATTTTGGGTTTAACCTAAAGTAGTTTTTCTGCACCGGATTAATTATGTTGCTTGTTCGAGCCTTTGTAGGCTAGATAGGGAAGTGTTTTAAAGGTCAAGTATCGAGTTTTTTTGGGGAACTTTTTGTGTTTTTTGTGTAACTTTGCCGCCAAACAATCAGGCCAACAGCTTGACGTTATTCAAGCCCAAAGCTGAAACTTAATTAGTCACATTTGCACCCAAATTTGACTAATTAAGTTTTTATGTTATGCATTTAGATGCCCATCCTCTTAATTTTTCACAGGGCTGTATCAACCTTGACAGGGTTAGTTTTTGCAGGCAGCCGCAACAACTATATTATCTGTCCCACTAACAGTCTAATCGCACAATTCAGGTTCTAAAGTCGGAAAAGTCGGGTTCTAAAGTCGGAAAAATCGGGTTCTAAAGTCGGAAAAGTCGGGTTCTTCGGAATTCTCTGGACAAAATCCCAAATGTGTTATATGGGGCTAACCCGAAGAAACATAAGTTTGGATAGGTTTTACGAAGAAGAATAATGGTGCTTAATTACATTCCGGGCGTTGCTTAATCAGGGTATGAAAAAAATAAGTTGAAAATTCAGAAGTTTTGTGGATTCTGGTTTCTATGACTTGCATATTTAGCCTTTCATACCGTAAATCAGCAACGCCACATTCCGCACGCGCTTAGTGTCACAGCATAATTACCCAGAATAATCGATTTTTAAAGTGATAAATTATGCGTTTCAAATTTTTAATATCCGTTAATATACGGTATCAAACTATAATTTGTAGCTTAATGGCTCGATAAAAATAAGTAAATACCGATGGTGACAGTTGAGGGTGCGGAATGTGGGCTTAACCAGGGATATGTATTGCTGATTTGTTCTAGCATGAGGATTTATACTTAGGCTGCACACGATCGCATTGTATTGAGCTACTTGCAGTTTTGTTAAGACCTTGGACAAAAAAACAAAAAAAAGTGTGAAAGGTCGATCGCCCTTTCACACTACACAAAGTATGTATTTTGTCAAGCTAAATGTAGGACTAATTAACTAGAAATTATCGCGCCTTGGGTGTCGATCGCGATCGCCCTTACATCAGCCTTCACCCCAAATTCCATCCAAGCAGCCGCCATTTCCCTCACAACCGCAACAGCATTAGTAACATCCGTTAAAGCTAAAAGCGTTGGTCCGGCACCGCTAATTACCATTCCATAAGCCCCTGCCTTGAATGCAGCTTCTTGCACTGCTTCATATCCCTGAATCAGAGATTGCCGGTAAGGTTGGTGAATTTTGTCCTGGAGGGCGCAGCGCAGCCAGTTTTCATTGCCAGTTTCCAAAGCCCGCAACAGCAAACCGAGGTGTGCGGCATTGAAAATCGCATCAGCCCTGCTGTACTCGCTGGGCAAAACTTGTCGCGCCTCGGCTGTAGAAAGTTCAAAATCGGGAATCGCTACCACGGGCACAATATTAGGATGCCAGGGAATATCGCAAATTTCCCAGGAACCGCTTGGTGTATTGCTAGCAGCGAGGCGACAACCTCCTAATAAAGCGGGGACAACGTTGTCGGGATGGCCTTCAAGTTCGATCGCCAACTGCATCACTTCCACCTGACTCAAAGGCTTTCCGGCTAATTCATTTGCACCGACTAACCCGCCCACAATAGCTGTGGCGGAACTTCCCAAGCCTCTAGCCAGCGGCACTTGCATATTTATATGTATGGCTACGGGCGGCGGCGATTGTTGGAGGCGATCGTATAACTTGAGAAAAGCTTGATAAGCCAGATTGCTTTCGTCTGTCTTGACTTTGGCGGCTTCTTGGCCCGTAACTGTAATTTTTAGTTTCTCGGTTGCTGAGGGTTCGAGTCGGGAGAATTGGAAGCGGTTGTAGAGGCTTAAAGCAGCGCCGATGCAGTCGAATCCTGGGCCCAGGTTGGCGGTTGTGGCGGGTACGGTGACGGTGACGGTGGAAGTTTCGGGCATTTTTTGAATAGTTAATTGGGAGTGTTTAACCCCAGATGGACGCAGATGAACGCAGAGCGAAGGATATTATACTATGTTTTCAAAAGCCATTTATTCTTGCAGCATTTCAAGATGCTTGATAGCATCTTGATAATCGTTGGTATTGCCATCTTTTTGATAGAGTTCGGCTGCTTTATGATAATCGGCGATCGCCCCCGGTTTGTCTTCTAAGAACTCGCGGACTCTGGCGCGGTTGTAGTAAGCGTCGCCGTAGTTGGGGTTAATTTCAATTGCGCGATCGAAGTCGGCTTTGGCTGCTGGATAGTCTTTGAGGTTGCGGCCGTGAATGATGCCCAGTTTGTTGTAGGCTTGGACGTAGTTGGGATTGAGGCGAATGGCTGCGGTATAATCTGCGATCGCCCCTGGGATGTCTCCAGCTTCTGATTTGGCTAAACCACTGTTGAATAGGTCTTCGGCAGTATTTTGAACGATTAGTATTGGTGAGGGTTTTGTAGAAATGGCAGGAGATATGCCACCAAAAACTGTCACAAATCCCCAAAGGGCGATCGCCCTGTAAAAGTATTTCATAATTCTAAGCAAAAATCTGAGCGACAGAACAACTAAAACCGGGTAACAAAGGCGATGTCAATTCATCATTCCTCAACAGTGTAGCAACAAGCCTTAAACTTGCTTCTTCCCTGCGATAAACCTCAATTTGTTGCAACCGCCAATTCGCAATCCAGTATTCCTGTACTCCTCGTACCGAATAGAGTCTGAGTTTCAAATCTCTATCGCGTCTTTCATTGTCTGTACCGGGAGACAATACTTCAACAATTAACTCGGGTGCGGCGGTTAAATGTCCGGCTTCGTCTAGCAAGATATCCAAGCGTTCATTGCTGGCCCAAACTACATCGGGGATGACGTTATCGGCATCAGTGAAAATCAGACCTGGATTGATGGCGGCTCTTCCCAAACCAGTCGATCGCGACCAGGTTTTCAACTCTAGGTAAAAGTTACCACAAGCTTCTTGATGCCCCCAATGCGGTGCTCTAGTCACAAATAACTCTCCATCAATAAGTTCGTAACGATCGCCGTTATCGGGCAATAGTTCCAAATCAGCGGTAGTCCAGCGTACTTTATCAGATATTGTCTGGCTCATACAAGCACTCTATAATAGGTGGTACAAACATTATAAACCGGTTCGTAGTAAGGACTTCAGTCCTCTCTGCGACTTTTAGTCAATTAGGACTAAAGTCCTTACTACAAACTATGGGGTCGATCGCAATTAACCGCACATTACACTACTTAAGAACAGTTTTAGAAGCAATCCGAGTTTTCTTGCGATCGGCCTCACTCAAATCTTCACCAGACTGCAAGCGAGTAGCAGAAGTTTGCAGCACTGTGGCCGCACTTTTATCGCCCATTTGCAGAGCAGTTTTAGCCGCCGTTTGTAACATTGTGGCGGCACCGGCGCGATCGCCCTGTTGTAATCTAGTTTCGGCGAGTTGAGTTTGGCGGTACTTAGCCAAAGCTAAAATATGCTGCTGCACCATCGGGTTAAGTGCCGGTTGATAAACTTTTAGGACATTAGCAGAAACTGCAACGGGATCGGAAAGCAAACCTTCACCGACAGTCGGATCGTCGTAGCGAATTTGTAATTGCCCGATCGCCTGTTTGCCTTCAGGTAACTGTCCAATATAAATATTAGCCAAAACTACTCGCTCTACATCCTTCATTAAATCTCCCAGGCGGACCATAAAGCGATCGCCCTCTTGCTGTACCGGTAATTCGATCGTATCAGGAGCAACTTGGGCGATCGGTTTAAGTTCGGCTAACCGCACTTTTGGCATCAGGGAAAATAGCAAATAAGCATTAGTCAAACCTACACCTTGGATGCGAGTAAATAATTTTCCAAACTCATCAACCGCATCTTCGGGCCGCTGAATGTGAGCCAAAGCACCGCCGCCAGCATCAGCAATCTTTTCCAAAATATCCTGATTCCAGTTATCGCCAAAGCCCAGAGAATTTAAAGTCATATTGTACTCGGCGGCGAGTTTCGCCAGCTTCAAACAGCGACTGTCGTCGCCGTGTTCGTTTTCGCCGTCAGTAAGTAGAAATGCCTGAGATATAGCTTCTTTTTTGCCTTTCCCCAACTCTTCAATACCTAACTTAATGCCCTCATCAATTGCTGTACCGCCGGCCGGTCGCAACCTCTCAATTTGGCGTTTAATGCTAGCGGAGTCTTCCACAATTTGGTTGGGGACGAGGACTTTGGCTTTGTGATCGAAAGCCACCGCGCAAAAGCGATCCCCAGGCTTCAACCGGTCGAGCAACCGTCCGGCGGCTTGTTTGACGGTTTCCAACGGCCGTCCGCCCATCGACCCACTGTGGTCGAGAATCAGGCACAGATTTAAGGGTACGCTGGAGTCGATCGAGCTTGCCGTCGCAGACACTGAAATCGCTAGCTGGCGCTGGGTTGAGGGCGCGATCGCGTCAAGGTTGGGGTCGTTTAAGACCGGGAGCAAACTAACTTTCATGCGGGATACCTAAAGATTGCGTTACTATTTCTTTAAGAATAGCTCCATCAGTTCAGGCAACATTTCGGTTTATGAACACACCAATTAAAGCTGTGCAATCGCAATACTACGGGGAAGGCAACTCTCGGACGCCACCACCCGATTTGCCATCCCTGTTGCTGAAGGAGCGGATCGTTTATCTCGGTATGCCTCTGGTGCCTGCGGTAACAGAACTGATTATTGCTGAACTGTTGTTCTTGCAGTACGAAGACCCGGATAAGCCGATCAAAATCTATATCAACTCAACAGGCACTTCTGGTTACAGCGGGGAACCCGTCGGCTTTGAAACCGAAGCCTTCGCTATCTGCGACACGATCAGGTACATTAAGCCACCCGTGCACACTATTTGCCTCGGTTCGGCAATGGGCATGGCTGCGATGCTGCTAGCGGCCGGTACAAAGGGCTTTCGGGCTAGTTTGCCGCACGCTTCGATCGTGTTGCACCAACCCAAGGCTTACACGCGGGGTCAAGCCAGCGACATTCAAATTCGGGCGAAGGAAGTGCTGGCAAATAAGGCCACGATGCTCGATATTTTTGCAAGCTGTACTGGCCAACCGATCGAAAAGATTACTAAAGATATGGATAGGTTGCTGTACATGACGCCCCAGGAAGCTAAAGAATACGGTTTGATCGATCGCGTTCTAGAAAGTTCGGAAGAATTGGCTAAACCACTGCCGGCTGGAGTCATCTAATTTGGTTATTAGTTATTGGTTATTAGTTATTGGTTATTGGTTATTGGTTATTGGTTATTGGTTGTTATCACCAAAAACTCGAAAGTAACTAATAACAAGTAACTAATAACAAGTAACTAAGAACAAGTAACTAATAACAAATAATCCATTCCAAATCCCCGATTACCAATTACCAACTAAAAGGAGTTCCGAATTATGCCTATAGGTGTGCCAAAAGTCCCCTACAAAATGCCTGGTGGTTATGATACTCAGTGGATTAATATCTACGATCGTCTTTACCGGGAACGGATTATTTTCTTAGGTAAAGATATTGACGATGAAATTGCCAATCAAATCATCGCCGTGATGCTGTATCTGGATTCGGAAGATTCGGGTAAGGATATCATTTTGTACATCAATTCCCCCGGCGGGATGGTGTCGGCAGGCATGGCTATTTTTGATACCATGCAGCACATTAAATCGGACGTGGTGACGATTTGTGTGGGCTTGGCTGCTTCGATGGGTTCTTTCCTGCTGGCTGCGGGTACGAAGGGGAAACGGTTGGCTTTGCCTCACTCGCGGATTATGATTCACCAACCTTCTGGGGGCACGCGGGGACAAGCAACGGACATTCAGATTGAGGCGAAGGAGATTTTGCGCTTGCGCCACCAACTCAACGGTATTTATGCTAAAAATACCGGACAGCCGATCGAGAAAATCGAGAAAGACATGGATCGCGACTATTTCATGTCCGCTGAGGAAGCCAAGGAATACGGCTTGATTGACAGAGTAGTCGAAGATCGTCCGTAAGTTGTTTTTTCGATTCAGTAGTGCGGGGAAACCTCGCATTACGACCTAGTTGGCAGTAAAATATGGCAGAATCTTTACATTTAAGGATTCTGCCATATTTAATGGTATTATAAAACTTGATTCATGCTAAATGGATATTGCAGATTATTACCGACAGTTAGGACTCAGATCTGGTGCGAGTTTATCGCAAGTTAAGAGTTCTTATCGAAAGTTAGCCAGACAGTATCACCCGGATGTGAATCCGGGAAACGAACAGGCTAAGAATAAGTTTATTGCTATTACTGAGGCTTATAAGTTCCTGGTAAATATAGCCCCCGCCGATGTTGCGGAGTCAACAACTGCTAGTTCAACAGTAGCGCCTACTTCGACACCGCCCGCTGCAGCGGTGAAAGATCGATCGCAGACAGTTAAGGTGACTCGGAAACAGCAACCGACTCCAGATAGCCCGGATTTGTCGGCGGCGGAAGAAAAGTTAAAGCAAGATGCTTATTTTCAGTTGCAGCAGTTGCTGAAATATCAGAGGTTCCCCCGGGCGATCGCCCTGATTGAGGGTTTGGCGCAGCGGGTTCCTGAAGATCGGGAAGTGCGACAGTGGCAGGCGATCGCCTATCAGCGCTGGGGGCGGCATTTGATCGAGGAAAAGCAGGTTGATAAGGCGAGAATTTATTTGAAAAAAGCTGTAAAAACTGACCCTCACAATCGGGCTTTGTGGGCGGAAGTTGAGCGAGATTTTCGCAAGTTGGAACAGATTTATTGATTGGGGAATCGGGAACCGGGAATCGGGAATCGGGAATCGGGAATCGGGAATCGGGAATCGGGAATTATTACTTTGGTTCTGTGGAGGTCATCAAAAACTCTATATTTTTGAGTTTTTCTAAAATAACTTGGGTATTTTCTGGCCGGTTTTCGGGTAGCGGTTCCATCAATTCGTCGATCGAGTCTACAAAGGACTGGTCAACATCTACGGCCTGGTTTTTCCAGTTGATTTTACCAGTTTTTTGATTGACGGGAAAGTCGATCGGCTTTAAGCCTGTTAATAAATGTACAAAAGTACGCCCTAGGGCAAAAAAGTCCGATCGCACTTCTGGTTTTCCGGCAATTTGTTCGGGCGCGGAGTACCCAGCAGAACCGATGGGTGCGGTATCTGTGCCTGCTTCGGTGGCGCAGCCGAAGTCAATTAATCTCAATTTCCCATCGGGTTCTAGCATCAAGTTGGATGGCTTAATATCCCGATGTACGAGATGATATTTGTGGATTTTTTGCAAAATAGCGAGCAATTGTTGCAGCCAATTAACGGCGAGTGTTTGAGAAACCTGTTGGTTTTTAGTTAAGAATTCTGTCAAGTTTACTCCGCCGATTTTTTCCATCGCCAAACAACACAATTTCTGGGAATTGTTGCCGAGTTTAATTTGGAAATAACCGTCTGGTTCAACTTGGGGAACTCCGGCTTTTCCCCCCAGCCAAATTAACACTCGCGCTTCTTGCTGGAAGAAGCGAAGTAAATGGGGATTGTGGCTGTGTTTGAACACTTTAAAAATTTTGACTGTGCCCCATTCGTTTTCGCCGGTTCCCAAATCTTCGACTTCTAAGATGTCTGTGGGGCGGGCGGGATTGGGCGATCGCACTGGTTTAAGGATACGATAGCGATCGGCAATTAATAAAGCCGTGCCGCAAGCTTGACAGTTTTGAGCAGCAGCAGAGTTTTCGCGTTGTTCGCATTGAGGGTTGATGCAGTAAATCATCTGTCTTGATACGTCCAGGACTGACGGATTTAACGAATTGATTCAATTATGAGCATAAAACCCAGTAGTTTTGACCTTACTACTGAGTTTTTATTTGCCGCCCATTTGCAGAGAATACCACATTTAAGTCCAAGATTTAAGATTAATCGCACCGCGCTATACCGATTGAGCTACTCCCCAGCGTTTGGTTGGGGAGAAGGTAGAAGCATCTCCGTAGTTTTTTAAGTTGTAATGTTAGTTTCTGGAGCGGTGCTTGTTTCTTCTGAGGCAAAGCGGGCCGGCCAAATGCGATCGCAAAAAAACAAAGTTCCCGCCGTCATGCACAGCGGAATTGCCAACAGATTCAACAGCGGAATGCTCACCAAACCCAAACACACTAAACCAAAACTGCCACTAGCCGGCAAACTTGCCCAAATTATTTCTAACTTCTCCTGAAAAGGCCTGCGCCTTCTCTCCAAAGGTGCATCTAAAAAATCTAAACAGACAATAGTCGCGCCCAAAGCTACGCCGCCCAAAGTGCTAAGAATAGAGCCGAAGCCAGGGATAAAATTTAGCAACAGTAGGGGTATGCCGACGCTCAACAAAATTTGTATTTTTCGCAGTTCAAAGGCGATCGCCCTTTGAATATCCCCAAAAACACTAGCCAAATTCATTGGGGCTTCTGCGGGCAATTGACCGTTCCGCAACAGTTCCAATTGTTCGGAAAGTTTGCCGTACCAGGGCGAACCTAAAATCACGCCAAACTGCACTAACAAAAATCCGATGATTAGCAAAAGTCCTGACACTAGGAGTACGCGCAGCAGCCAGCCGAAAGCAACTGTCAACCCGCCCAAAAAGCTCAGCCAAGCTGGCAAATTCGCAATTAAATCATTAAATCGGAGGGATAAATCGGCTACTAAAACGTCTATGCCTGCCAAACTGGGAAATAGCAAGCTTAAATAAAGTCCGGTACCAATTAGAAAATTTAGTAAGACGGGAACTAATACATAACTCCACAGCTTGGGAGTTTGCCAAATCAGCGTGAAAGCTCGAAAAGGATAGGTGAAACCTGCCAGGAGTCGAATTGGTGCAGTAATGGCGCTGCGGGCGGGATTTGAATTGAGCTGTTTTGACATATTAGGGGTGAGAGCGTCATTTTCTATTATTATTGCCTATGAGGATTTATTGCAGGTTGCCCAAAAGTGAAGCTTTTTATTTACCATACCCCGGAACTTACGCCAGCGGACAAAATGCCGGCTTGCGCGATCGCAGTTGATGTGCTGCGGGCGACTACGACAATGGCGACGGCCCTGAATAATGGGGCGGAAGCTGTCCAAGTTTTCAGCGACTTAGATAAGCTGATGGCAGAGAGCGAAAAATGGCCTGCAGACAAGCGGATTCGGGCTGGAGAGCGTGGCGGAGGCAAAGTTGACGGTTTTGACATGGGGAATTCTCCGCTGGACTGCGCGCGAGAAAAGGTGAGTGGGAAGCGCATTTTTATCAGTACAACTAACGGTACTCGGGCTTTGCAACGAGTGCAAGCTGCTGCAACTGTGCTGACGGCGGCTTTGATTAACCGCAAATCTGTAGTGCAGTTTTTGTTAAGCAAAAAGCCGGAAAGTATTTGGATTGTGGGTTCTGGTTGGGAAGGGAGTTATTCGTTGGAGGATACGGTTTGTGCTGGGGCGATCGCCCAAAGCCTGCTATCAGAAAGCGGTATTCCGGCGATCGATTTTGCTGGTAACGATGAAGTATTTGCGGCGATCGCTCTTTATTGGCAGTGGCAAGATCGGCTGCACGAATTGTTGGAAAAAGCCAGTCACGGCCAGCGCCTGTTGCGTATGGGCGTGATTGAAGATTTAAAATATTGCGCGCAATTGGATACTTTAGATGTGCTTCCCATGCAGCGAGAACCGGGTGTTTTGGTGAAGTCTGATTTTAAAATTTCTTAGGCTAATTTCAGGTTTCCATCTTGGGAAAAAACTAGGAATTAATTTTTTTTGAGTGCAGTATTAGTAGGGTGTGCCCTTATAGAACCTTACTTGAAAAACGACGATAAAATAGGTTTGTAGTGCGGACTTCAGTCCGCTTTCATATTGCGGACTAAAGTCCGTAATACAAACCGGGACTTGCATTCCCAACGATCGAACAACGGAAATTATACTAAATCCGGGTTTGTCATCCCATTTTTGTTATTGTTCGCGAACAATGACAAAAATGGCTCGGATACGTGGATTTAGTATTAGTAGTTAGCGAACAAGATTGTTTTTATAGAAAGTTGAATTAAAGATATTCCGTAGCAACATATAGCGGTTTTCAAGCGTGGTAAAGTATGCCCTATGCCCGGTTTGGCCTATGCCCTAATGTATTGGAGGCAATTTAGAATTACCGAACCGCTGAATTAAACACTCGGCAATTCTGGCGGCGGCACCGGGTTCTCCCATGCGGCGCAAGCCATTTTCAGCGATTAACTGCAATCTGTCGGGATCGCGGAACAAAGACTGTACTGCGCCGGCAACTTCGGCGGGATGTTTGACTAAAATTAATGACGGGCCTAACAGGCGACTTTGGGCTTCTGCAAAGGCGGGGGTAAATTGCGGGCCGTTTCCGGGAATGGCGATCGCGGGTTTTCCTAAACCGACAAATTGTTCTGTAGCGGTTCCAGCCATTGCTATTGCTACATCGGCTTCATACAAACAATCGTTAAAACTTTGCTGAGTTAAAATCATCGTGGCGTTTCTCTGCACAAAGGTCAAGGGCAATAGCAAATTAGGAAATTCTTGCCGAATTTCTTGAGGGCTAGAAACGGGAGGCCGCAAAATACTTCCTTCTCGCCGCTGCGTTTTTATTTCGCCGTCTTGTCGCCAGCCGAAAAATTCTAATATAGGTCGCAAAGCTTCTAAGTTTAACTCGGGAGAAATGGCTCCGAAAAATAACAGTTTACGATCGGCAAACAAGGACAAAATTCCGCCTGCAGCCTCTACTATTAGCTGCCAATTAGCATAGGCTTCCGGCGCTCTAGAGCCGGGGAGTAAGGTGATGACGAGCGATCGCTCCTTTTCCCGAAACTCTGCATCAGGGCCGTAAAAACTGGCTGGGTTTTCCGGTTCGAGTCCGTCCATCATGGGATTGCCAAGATTGTAGGCGGAAATTCCCAGCTTTTCTAAAGTCTCGGCGGTTAGCGCATCCCGGACAAAAACGGCGCGACAGCGGTTTCTCGTCATCAACCAGCGCTCCCAAAGGAAATAAACCGATCGCGGCGACGAAATCCAAGCAAACAAGCCGGATTTGCGAGCCAGAGGCCCGTTCTCGTCCCGCAAATAATAGTCGGACTTGGCGGTACCGACAAAAGCATAGGGCGCGCCAGCGAGCCAAGCAAACAGCAGCGGTACGATATCGCCGCAGGCTAAGATCACCGCGTCTTGATTGCCAGACTGTGTTTGCGATCGCACCCAAGCGCGGATCGCTTTAAACTGAGCTACGGTCAACTGCAGCAGGCCGCCTTTGACATCCCGCAAAAATTCCCTTCCATCCATGTAGATAAATCCGCCCGAAGGCATCCGCTGCACCGGGCCGATGATGCGGGCGTTTTCTAGTTGAGCGAAAGCTTGCCCTTCGCCCACTAGCGGAAACACGGCTAATTCTGGGGGGTGCGGGTGCTGTTGCAGTTCCCGCAAGATGCGAAGGGCGATCGCGTCTTCTCCGTGGCCGTTACTGAGGCAAAGTAATTTCAATCCCAACTCTCTCAAAAACTCTACTGTCAACAAATAGCCTAAAACCCCTGCGACTTCAGTCTAGCGATGAAAGGCTACTTTACAGGTTATTTTACCAGAAAACTCTTATTTTAAATAGCATAAAATACCGTAAAAGTGACCCAGATCGGCGCGACTCAAAATTTATGTTGAGGACTTTCTTTCTCACTACAAACACATTTTATGTCAGGTAATTGAGCCGATACTATTAGATACCAAACCATGCTTAAATATCTTGATTGTTGATTTGACATCAAATCCTCTCTTCATCGAAATAGTAAATTAACAGTTAACAGTTAACAGTTAACTGTTAACATCATGTATGAGTGCAACCAGAATTGATTTAATTTGGCGCGGACATCATTTGCTTGGTAACGATTTAAATCCCCAAACCCGAAAAACCGACGAGCTACTGCCCCTCGATATACTGCTTTAAAATCCTCCGAATTTGTTTGAGCTGAAATCCCTTAGCAAGTTGGCGTAAGTTCGTGACAAACGGCACTAATCTTGGTTCCAGAATTTCCAGATTAGCCGTTTCCTGAAAAAAATCTTCAATGTCGCCCATAGCTGCGAGTTTCAAAAGTTTTGCTACCGACTCAGAAGCAGCAGATAACAGAGCAGAATAAACAGGAAAATTAGATACTGGTGACAAACTGGAAGTTTTGCGCTTTTTGTTTCCCGAAGATGCTTCGTAAATCCATTCTAGTCCCAAATGAACGCGCAACTGTTCCAAAAAGTGATTTGCTTCGATCGGCTTGGGAAGAAAATCATCGCACCGGGAGAGGATGAGCTCTTGCTGCACAGACTCGAAAACGCTAGCTGACATAGCGATTAATATCACATCTTTTAATTCCGGCAACTGCCGCAGTCTGCTTGCAGTTTCTAAGCCATCCATTACAGGCATCCGCAAGTCCATTAAAATCAGATCCGGGTGAAATTCAACTGCTTTGTAGAGGCATTCTTGAGCGTTCCCGGCCTCTGCAATTTCAAACCCCAAACGCCCCAGCAGCCTGCACAACAAATCGCGATTTAGTTGATTTTCTTCCAGAATTAGCACTTTCCGTTTGTTACCGACAAAACCGACAAGCCAGTGTTTGTCACGCAAAGGAGACACTTCTAAGTACCGTTTGGCTGCAGGCAATTCTACATCCAGCCAGAAAGTGCTGCCTTTTCCCAAAATGCTGTTGACGCGAATTTCGCTGCCCATCAGTTTCGCTAATTTCTGGCTGATTGAGAGCCCTAAACCCGTGCCTTCAACAAAGGTATTTCCTCCTACTTGGTGGAATGGCAAAAATATTTCTTCTAATTTATCTTGCTCTATTCCAGTCCCGGTATCCTCTATTTGAAAGCGAATTTTTAAAGCGTGTTGGGCTGCAATTGCATTATGGGCGAAACGCAGATAATTTTCTTTCAGTTCCGAACTCAAAATCGAGAAATCGTAATTTTCTTCTCTGCCTCTATTCCAAGCTTCTGTGCCGACATAGCCGACTTTTAAAGTTACTCCGCCGCTGTTAGTAAATTTTACGGCATTGCTGAGTAAGTTGATCAAAATTTGACGCAATCTTTTTCTGTCGATACTGACGCAGCTAGGCAGGGGAGATACTTGTTCGTAATTGAATAAAATTGCTTTTTGAGATGCTCGCATCTGAAACAGATCGGCAATATTTTTGGTAAAATTTAGAAAATTTAACTCTTCTGGGTAGAGTTTCATTTTTCTAGCTTCTATTTTGGAAAGGTCTAAAACATCGTCGATTAACATCAGCAAGTGTTCGCCGCACTGTTGAATGTTGGTGAGACTTTCTTGGTGATCTGAGCTTAAGTCTTTGTCGGTTTTGAGGATTTGAGCGTAACCTAAAACTCCGTTTAAAGGCGTGCGGAGTTCGTGGCTCATGTTAGCGAGAAATTCGCTTTTGGCGCGGTTGGCGGTTTCTGCGGCTAATGCTGCTTGTTGGAGGGCGGCTTCTGCTTGTTTGCGATCGGCAATTTCGGTTTGTGCTTGTTGAAATAGTGTCGATTGCTGGATCGCGATTGCCAATTGCACGCACAGTTGTCGCAGCGCTTCTATTTCTGAGGAATCCCAGGAACGGGGGCCGCTGCAATCCTGGGCGATCAGCAGTCCCCAAAGCTTATTTTCAGCGGTGGGTTGGCTATGGGAAATGCTTTCTCGTGCTTGTAAAATCGGTACTATTAAGTTAGCTTTTACTTCAAATCCTTCGAGAAATTTCATATGGCATTCTGTCAAATTTTCTCGGTAAATATCTTCCATCGATCTAATATAGCCTTGCTGATAAACCTCAACAAATCTCTCTTTAAAACAGCCGTCAATATTGTTAAAATTTTGCAGGGAAATTCTATTGTTTGCCACGGACTCCACAACGACACAACCGCTCCAGTCGGGATTAAAACGGTAAATAACTGTGCGGTCTGTTTGCAAAAATTGTCGCACTTGTTCGACAGCAGCGGTGAGAATTTCTTCTAAATTGAGGGAGGAGCGAATGCGATCGAGCATGGCAACTACCAGCCTTTCTCGCCTTAATTGTTGCAGCAGCGCCATCTCGGCTTTTTTGCGTTCAGTGATGTCGGTAATTACTCCCACTAACCCGATTAAATTGCCAGTTTCATCTTTAATACAGTCGGCGCGAAATAAAGTTGTCAGTGGTTCGTTGCTTTTAGTTTTGATTTTGACTTCGCCTTGCCAAGATTTGCCTTTACGGATCGTTTTAAACATCTCTAGCAACACTTGATTTTGGGAGTATATTGCTGTTGCTCCGCCTGCTGCGTTCAATTCTTCTGCTGTGTAGCCGTACCGCCGAACAAAGGCTTGATTGTGATAGATCGATCGCCCTCTCAAGTCAGCAATGCAGATCGCGTCGCTGGTGCTTTCTACGGCTTGAGTCACCCGCAGCAGGTTTAATTCGGCTTGTTTGCGATCGGTAATATCTGTAATAGTGCCGATATAGCCTTTAATGTCCTGCTGTTCTCCGATTTCTGCGATCGCCTGACCGATCGCCCAAACTACACGACCGTCTGGATGCTGAAAGCGGTATTCTGATTTAAAAGGAATTTTGTCAATAATTGCTCGATACCATTCATTTTTCACCCGTTCCGCATCATCGGGATGAATGGCATTCATCCAGCCAGTTTCTGCTGCCAATTCTGCGTTTAATCCCGTGATTTTGCTCCACCGCTGATTCACATAAAGGCAATTGCCAAACGCATCGCTGTGAAATATGCAAACTGGCGATGCTTCTGCCAAAGTTTGATAGCGGCGCTGGCTCGATCGCAGTGCAGATTCTACCTGTTTTCTATTAGTAATATCGCGAACAATCGAAATTATTTCGCCGCCTCCAAGCATTGTCAGCGACAATTCTTGAGGAAACTTAGTACCATCGTGGCGCTGACCAGTCGCTTCTATATTGCAGTACCCTTTTTCGATGAAACTCGGCATTACTTCACGTTCAAGATATTGAATTTCTGCGGGGCTGTAGAGCAGTTGCCAGGTCTTTCCGTGCAGTTCGCTAGCGCTAGTCAAGCCGTACATTTTCACATAAGCGTCGTTTGAATAAATACATTCTTTGCGATGGTTAAAAATAGCAATACCGTCATAAGCAGCGCCCATAGCTACTGCTTGCCGCTGAAGTTCCGACTCAGCTTGTTTGCGAGAAGTAATGTCGTGACCGACTGAGTAGATTAAACCTTCTTCGCTAAATGGCGATGCCGTCCACAGCAGGTATTTGTAAGCACCGTCTTTGCAGATATAGCGGTTTTCAAAGCAGATACTGGGCGTACCGGCGATTAGTTTGGCTCCTTCGGCTGCGGTGGCTTTTCGATCGTCGGGATGAACAAATTCTAGCATCGGCTTGGCAAAAAGTTCAGCATTGCTGTAGCCCAGTGCCGTTGACCAAGCAGGGTTTAAACGTTTAAAATAGCCGTCGAAACCGATAATGCAAAGCAAGTCTAAGGAAATCGTAAAAAAGCGATCGCGCTCTGCTTGTGCCTGCTTTAACTCAGTAATATCGATCACTAAACCGTCCCAGAGAATATCGCCTTCGCTCCTAGATTTGCTCTCATTATTGAGCCTTTCCGGTCTCGCGGCTCCTTGCAGCCACTTAACTTTTCCTGATGGCATAATCTGTCGCCACTGCTGCTGCCAAGGTTCCAGCGTAGCGGCTGAAACTGCTATAGATGTTTCTAAATCCAAGCGATCCTGTGGATGAAAACCGGAGAAAATTATTTCTGCATTTTGCTCTATTACTTCTGCCTCTAATTCGTACAGTTCGCGACTACCTGAAGAGACGTAGGGGAAAGACATTTCTCCAGTTACTGACCTTCGGAATTGATAAATTACTCCCGGCAGGTTGGCCACCAGTTTTTGAAATCTAAATTCGCTTTGCTCCAATGCTATTTGCTGCCTTCTGTATTCGGTAAAATCTCTAATTGTACCAACTATTACTTTACTGCCGTCTGCTTTTTTAAAAACGCTTTTTTTGGTAGAAATAATCCGTTCTTGGCCTGCGGTGTCTGTGAGATTTTCTTCATTTTCTAAACAAATTTCCCCAGTCAATACTTCTTCATCTTTGAGCCAAAAAACATCCGCTTCTGATTTGGGAAAAAAATCATAGTCTGATTTCCCGATCAGTTCTTGTCGCGATTTGCCGAGCAACTGACAAAAAGCATCATTTAATATAATCCAGCGGTGCTGCTGGTCTTTGACAAAAATTGGGTCTGGCGTAGCATTTATGGTATGGTTTAAAAATTCTTCTGACGCTTTCAATTTGGCTTCATAGCGGTAGCGATCGCTCACGTCCAACACTACTTTAATCATCCGGTCGATCGAGCCATCTCGGCCGCGGATGCAGCGCAGCGAAATTCGCGTGTGAACTAGGTCGCCGTCTTTTTTGAACCATCTTTTATCACAGATGTAACCGTCGCTCGTACCTGCTAAAATCTGAGATAATTGTTCTATGTTAGTGCTTAAATCATCTGGATGAGCCAACTCGATCCAGTTTTTTTGCAAAAGTTCTTCGCGCTCGTAGCCCAGCAAATTGCACAGCGCATCGTTAACTTCTATCCAATTGCAATTTTCACCCATTGCGGGGTCAAGAATTGGAGCGATAATAGCAATTCCGATCAAAGAATTTTCCACCACCGAGCGATATTTTTCTTCGCTTTTTCGTAAAGCATCTTGACTGTTCTGCCGTTCTATGGCGTAACGGAGCGATCGAATTAACAGTTCGCCATCGATTTTTCTTTTGACTAAATAATCCTGTACGCCCGCCGAAATTAACCGCAGGGCAAGCTCTTCGTCGTTTTGGGCCGTCAAAACTACGATCGGCACATTTACCCCGTACTCTTGCACCCGAGCCACCGTCTCGATTCCCAGACTGTCAGGCAGTGAAAGGTCTAATAAAATTATGTCAAAAGTTTCTTGACTCAATCGCTGCAGCGCTTCGCTGAGACGCTCTACTTTCGTCAGCAATATCTGCTGCCGGTCGCTCATTCCTGACAGCAAATCTTCAATAAGCTCAGCTTCCTGAGAGTTGTCTTCTACCAACAAAACTTTAAAGGAGGTAGGAGGCACAGCTAAGTTAAAAACTGCTTTCATAATATTTATTAATCAAAAATTTGTCAAGCTAACTTGGATTTGATCTTTTATTGCCAGGGCAGTTATTGAATTCCACCTACAGATACATTAGCAGTCAGTCGATTTGCGATTGGAGCATTGAAGATTTTAGATTTACTTGCAGCAGATGAATCCGCGAACTTGAACTTGAATCTCAATGTTGGGGCGTTCCACAACTTAAGTCGGGCGCTTGTATCTGTTTTTGGGCGGTGTGAGATTGTGCTGTAAGCGATCGCTACAAAAAACGTCTTGAAGACTTATAATCATATCACAAAATTACTCCGCTGTCAACGCAAAACATTTTTGATTTCAACCTAAAATTTAACTTATACCTTCTAGTTTCTGCCTTAAAATAGCGGATTCAATTAAGTTTAGCTTGCCTTCTAAGTTTCACATAAATACCTGCATCATGTCTCGATTAAGCAATAGTAAAATGAAAATTTGAACCTTGACTAGGTTCAGACTCCACCCAAATACATCCGCCGTGACGCTGCACAATCTTTTGACAAATTGCTAAACCAATACCTGTACCAGAATATTCTCTTTGAGTGTGCAAGCGCTGGAAAATTTGAAAGATGCGTTCTTGATGCTTCACAGCAATCCCAATTCCATTGTCCGAGACAGAAAATAACCAGTTTTCATCTTGTTGACTAGCAGTAATATGAACCACAGGCGGTGCATCGTGGCGATATTTAATCGCATTGCTAACTAAATTTTGAAAAAGCTGCACGAGCTGAGAAAAATCCCCCATTACCGTTGGTAATTCGCTGTAACTAACAACTGCTTGAGTGTCGCGAATCGCCCCTTGCAGGTTGGCGATTGCTTGCTGGAGTGCGCGATCGCAATCTGTCAGTTCAAAAGGTTTCTGACTCCGGCCAACTCGCGAATATTCCAGCAAATCGTCAATTAAAGTTTGCATTCTCGTGCAGCCCTGAACAATATTGCCGATAAACTTACTAGCTTGGTCATCGAGTTGGTCTTTGTAGCGCTTTTCTAAAAGTTGAGCGTAGCTAGCAATGGTTCCTAAAGGCGCTTGCAAGTCGTGAGAAGCCACATAAGCAAATTGTTCGAGTTCCGCATTTGAGCGCGCCAATTCTTGGTTAGATTTTAATAGAGCAGATTCGGCGCGCTGGCGGTTTGCAATCTCTTTTTGAAGCAACAAATTTTGCTCTTGTAGAGCTTTTTCAACGGCGAGGCGGTGGCTGATTTCTTCTTGTAAAATTTGATTTTTTTCGTAAATATTTTTTTCGACTTCCAAGCGGCTGCTGATTTCTTCTTGAAGCAGCACATTTTGTTGTATTAGCTGTTTTTGTAAATTCCGCAAGGTGAGATGACTTTCGATGCGTGCGAGCACTTCTTCAAACTGAAACGGCTTGCTGATGTAGTCAACTGCTCCCACAGCAAAAGCGTTTACTTTGTCGAATACTTCATCTTTAGCACTGATAAAAATTACGGGAATTTCCCGAGTTTTTTCTTCGGATTTCAGGTGCTGACAGACTTCGTAGCCGTTCATTTCCGGCATCATGATGTCGAGCAAAATCAAATCTGGAGGATTGGAATTGCAGGCTCTGAGAGCCATTTGCCCGTTAATCACGCAGCGGGGCGCGTACCCCCGATGAGTCAACATCGTAGACAACAGGCGCAGGTTTTCTGGCGTATCGTCTACTACTAAAATGTTTCCTAATTGTATCTCTTGTGGGTTATTATTCATTGATTATTTCCTCAGTATAAAGTTATTAGTTATTGGTTATTGGTCATTGGTTATTGGTCATTAGTTATTGGTTATTGGTCATTAGTTATTGGTTATTGGTTATTGGTTATTGGTCATTAGTTATTGGTCATTAGTTATTGGTTATTGGTTATTGGTCATTAGTTATTGGTTATTGGTTATTGGTTATTGGTGATATCGTGTCCGATGGATTGAAAACAATAAGATTGGATCGCACGCGCGATCCGTTTTTGTTGTGGTGAGCGATCAGGCATTAGTCATCAGGCATTAGTCATCAGGAAGAAGGAAGAAGGAAGGAAGGAAGAAGGAAGAAGGAAGAAGCAAAAAATAAAAAGAACAGGAAAGCAGGAAGAATTGAGTTTTTAGGAATATTTTCAGTAAGAAATTCCTCACCATCTTGGGGTAGATACACTTGATTTTTTGCTCAGACAAAACAAACGATTTTTTGGTAGAAATATTGGACAAATCAAACGAATAATTCGCTCATAAACCAGTTTTTTAGCCGTTTGCTTTGTGCAATTGCTGTGAGTCTTCGTTTACCCATCTTCAAATCTCCAGCAGCAGAGTCAAAGCGTTATTGTACCAAGTCAATCCTTTATTTAAAACCTTAAATCCAGCTACTTTGCACATAGATTCTAAAGCAGAAGCTGTAGGCAACCACCACCACGGTCCAAAGTCGTTGATGTCAAAAACTGCTTTCTCAATTACTCCAAGAATTGGTGTGCCGTAGGTGTATTGCTGCCAGTAAGCTGCTAATATAGAGCGTTCTGCTTCGCTCAAAGCGGGAATGAAGATTACCCCAGAAGCTGGAATTTCGTAGCGCCCCCGCTCGTTTTCTATAACTTCTTGGGTAATAGCTGAAGTTAAGATTAAATACTGCCCTGTTATTTGACGCAAGCTCATTAAAATTTGCAAAGGGTGGGGGTGATGGTACAAAACTCCTGCACAGTGGACTACACCGTAAGGTTCGCCAATTTCTGCGGGCTGAATCTGAGTTATATCTTGACTGATACAATTATAATTAGCAATATTTAAACTTGCCATACGATCGCGAAAATCTTGCCAAATTTCTTGTGATGCGGGGGTGACATCAATCATTGTTAGAGAAACTGCACCGTATTTGCTTGCTATAGATACTTTTTCGTTGACGGTTCCCCACAAGCCGCCGACTTCTGCAAAAGTCTGATTTTTGACGACTCGGGCAATGTAGCGATCGCGAATATCGTCAATTTCCAACTCTAATAATAAACTGCGATCGCCACTTTGATGTTTTTGATCCAATATTTGCGCTAATTTTGCAGATATTGCTGCATCTTCCGGCCGTATTTCTAATGCCATCAAGTACAAAACAATCGCTGCGTCAAGCCGATCGCCATCAACAAACTTTTGGGCGGTTTCGCAGTAAAATTCTGGAGAGTGCAGCGGTTGCAATTCGTGGTGATAGTAGCTGGTTGCGGAGTCTAAATTTGCTGGAGTTTTTTCGCTCAAAGCGGCGGCTAACTTGGCGTAAATTTTTGGGAGAGAAGGCTCGATTTGTAAGGCGCAAAGGTAAGCGGAAACAGCCTTATTCCAGTCGTGCATTTCAGTCAAAGCATCGCCTAGATTGTAATAAGACCAAGCAAAATTTGGGTTGAGTTCAATGGCACGCTCATAAGCGGTAGCGGCTGCTTTCCACTGCTGGGTTTTCAACAGCGCTTCTCCTAAATTGTGGTAAGTCCAAAAAAAATCTGGATTGAGTTCGATCGCCCGCTGGTAGGCGAAGGTTGCCGCCAACCAATCCTGGAGTTTAACTAAAGTCAAAGCTAAGTTATAATGAGACCAAAAAAAATCGGAATTAAGGGCGATCGCGCTTTCGTAGGCTGTGGCAGCTTCCGACCATTTTTCTAGTTGAAAAAGCGCCTCTCCCAACTTGTGAAAAAAGCCAGAACAATTCGGATCTAAGTCAACAGCCTGCTGGTAGGCTGCGGCGGATTCCGACCATTTTTCTAATTTGCCGCAAGCTTCGCCGATGCTGTAGTAAGACCAAGAAAAATCAGGGTTAATTTCAACAGCAGTGCGGTAGACAATTAAAGCTTCTTGCCATTGCTCTAGCTCTAGCAAAACTGCGCCTAAATTAAAATAACACCAAAATGAATTCGGATTCAATTCAATACTTTCGCGATAGGCTTTTTCGGCTTCGTTCCAGAGTTGTTTCTCTTGAAAAACTCTTCCGAGTTTGTAATGAAATTCCGAAATATCTGGTTGAATTTTAATAGCTTGACGGTAGCTTAAAATAGCTTCATCCCAATGTTTTAGCTCGGTGGCTGCTTCGGCTAATTGGCAGTAAGCTTCGCAAAAACTAGGGTTTAAATAAATGGTGCGACGATAACAAATTATGGCTTGTTGAATTTTATTTTGCTCTAATAAAACATTACCTAAATCTAGATATTCTGAGGCTGTTTCTATCGGTTCCACCATGAGTGCTTGATAGGAGCAGTCTGCTGCTTTTTCTGGTTGACCGAGTTGGGTAAATATGCGGCTCAAATTGCGGTAAAATCCTGCACAGTCGGGTTGCAGGGAGATAGCTTTTTGGTAAAAGGCGATCGCCTCTTGCCACTGTTGCAAACTAGCGCTGAGCGTGCCGAGGTTAGCAAAAGCTTCGGCAAAATCGGGTTTGTGGGCGATCGCAACTTTATACCAATACTTTGCGTCTTCTAGATTGCCCTGAGCTTGCAGCGCCTTCCCTAGGGTTTTGCAAGTCTCGGCAGAATCGGGGTGCGATGCGAGAATTTGGTGGCAAAGTGCGATCGCCTCCTCCAACTTCCCAAAAGCTAAATATATTTCTGCCTGTTGTTGCAAATCAAGCGCTGCTGTTTCTGAATTCACTTACCGCGTTCCTGTTGAGTAATAATGACCTGTATGATTGTAGAGCAAAACCTGTCTAATTTCCAGATTGTACACAGACATCTGCTTTACTGTAAATACCGGAGCGCCTGCTGGGCATTTGTGCGATCGAACTTTAAGTGAATTTGCACAAAAGTAGAAGAAAAACCAATTTAGATTACACTAAAATAGCAACCAGTTAAGTAAATCCACTTAATCAAACGCCAAATACGGATCGCGATCGATATTGTGATGTATTTTTCTTCCTGCTTGCCTCTTCCTGATGACCAATAACCAATAACTAATCACCAATGACTAATCACCAATGACTAATAAAGTTCGCGAGCGGGGACGTTCGCGCTAATGACCAATGACTAATGACCAATGACCAATGACTAATGACCAATGACTTTTTCCTTATACTTAAAAGCGAATCAAATAATGTCAACAGTTAATCAAACACCGCTAGTCAGCGTAATTATACCAGCATATAATGGCGATCGCTACATCGCGCAAGCCGTAGAAAGCGCGATCGGGCAAACTTTTACAAATTTGGAAATTATCGTTGTAGACGACGGTTCCACAGATGAGACACATCAGGTATTGCAGCCTTATCTGGACAAAATTCGCTATGTATATCAAGAAAATCGAGGAGTAGCAGCCGCCCGCAACCGAGGAATTCAGGAAGCAAAAGGCGAATTTATAGCATTTTTAGATCAAGATGACTTCTTTTTACCCGATAAATTAGCCGCACAAATAGCACTGTTTCGCTCCTCACCATCATTAGGAATTGTCAACAGTGGCTGGCGTTTAGTTAACGAGCAAGGCGACGCAATTTCCGACATCACACCTTGGCTGTATTTCCCCAAATTAAACTTAGAAACTTGGATAGTACAAATGCCCGTACTTCCCAGCGCCATGATGTTTTCGCGCCAGTGGCTGGAAATGGCCGGCGGGTTTAACTCAGAGTTTGATTCAGTAGACGATTCAGATTTAGTGCTGCGTTTAGCAGTGCTGGGTTGCGAAGCAGCTTGGCTCCCTCAAATCACAGTATCCTACCGCCAGCACGACAAAAATGTATCAATCAAAAAAGCCCTGAAACAAGCAAATCTTTTTATTACCTTAAAACAGCAATTTTTCGCCAACCCCGATTTACCGCAGCACATCCGCGAATTAGAAAATCCGGCTTTCTACGAAGCATTGACTTGGATGGCGTGGCAATTGTACTATAGTAACTATCCAGTTGAGGCGGTTGATTTTTTTCAAAAATCTCTCCGCTACAGTCCCTATCCCGCAAAAAAAACAGTCACAAATTGGCTCCAACGTCTGGCTTCTATTGCCCTAGTTTACCGACGTACAATCGACTTTGAAATATTAAGAAATTTATCGGACTGGAAAAAGTTAATGGCTAGCATACTTTCCTCAAAAACACCCAGAGTCAGCGTCATTATCCCGGCATACAACTGCGAACGCTACATTGTGAATGCCTTAGAAAGCGCGATCGATCAAACTTACCAAGACTGGGAAATCATAGTCGTAGACGACGGTTCTACAGACAACACTCGCCAAGTTTTAGATGCTTACCGCGATGTAATTCAGTACGTCTATCAGGAAAATCAAGGCGCAGCAATAGCTCGGAATCGCGCTTGCGAGATTGCCAAAGGCGAATTCTTAGCTTTTCTGGATGCTGACGACTTTTTTCTGCCAGAAAAACTTGCAAAACAAATTGCTTTTTTTGAAGCTGACCCTTCTTTAGGGATGGTACAAAACGGCTGGTTGATAGTTGATGAAGCCGGAAAAGATATCTACGCATCCCTGCCTTGGGAAGAATCGCCAAACTTAGATTTAGAAACCTTTGTTCTGTACAAAAGCGTGCGTCCCAGCGCGATGATGCTGCGGCGCGAGTGGTGGGAACGTCTGGGCGGTTTTGACCCTCGCTTTCCGCCAACCGAAGATTTAGATTTTGCTTTGCGTTTGACTTTAAAAGGCTGCAAATGTGCTTGGTTGAAAGAGGTATTAACCTGCTACCGCCAGCACGATAAAAATTTGATGTCCGGCGGGCAAAAAGTGATGAAAAGTATGGAAATTGTGATGGAGCAATTTTTCGTCAGACCCGATTTGCCCGATCGCATTCGCAAATTAAAAAAGGCAGAACGTTACAAATGTTTAGTGTGGATAGCGTGGCGGATGTATCGCGACGGATATTTGGCTGAAATGGTCGAGTGTCTGCAAAAATCTCTGTACTATACTCCTTTTACTGGCTCGGAAACTGTTTTCAAATGGTTGGAAACTTTTAGAGTTTCTTCGGAAGAATACAGCAATAGTTTTGATGCTTATGCCTTGACCAATTTACCAGAATGGCAAGACATAGTTGTAGAGGCTGTCAACAATACCTATCAATTTAAATCAGCGCCTAGTTCAAGTTCCCGTCAATTGGGAAGGCACGTACTCCTGTACGCAGAAGACCACGGAATCGGCGGTTTAGCGCAATTCAACCACTCGCTGCTTTGCAAATTAGCAGCCGACGGCTACCGAGTTACTAGCGTACAAACTAAAACTTCTAATCCTTTAATTACCGAACAGCAGCAGCTAGGTATCGAGCATATTTGGCTGGAGTTCGACACAATGAAGGAGTTTTTGCGAATTGCTTACAATTGTGCGGATGCTGAAAGAATTTATGCAGAAGCTCAACCGGATTTAATTATCTTTAGCGATGGCTGGCCGATCGCAAATTTTGCTGCAAAACAAGTGGCGATTAAGCAAAACATACCTTATGTAATTACTCTCGGTTATATCGATCGCACTTATCAACATTTCAACCGTGGCGATCAAGTTCCCTATTTCGATGCAGTCGCCTATCAGTACGATTTAGCCAAATCCGTCATCGCTGTTTCCCACGAAAATTTAAACTTGTTCAAGAGTTTGTTTAAAACACCTCTGGAACAGGGAAAAGTTATTTATTACGGCAGGCCGGACAGTTATTTTGAACCGCCCAATCTTTCCAACCGCCAACGCTTGCGCCGAGAACAAGGCATCCCCGAAGAAGCTGTGGTTTGTTTCACGGCGGCGAGACTGACTCCAATTAAAGGATATCAGTATCAATTGCAGGCGATCGCCCAACTGAAAAATCTACCAATTTGGCCGCAGCTATACTTTGTGTGGGCCGGCCCCGGTTCTACCACTCACGACAATATGGAGCCGGAATTGAGAGCAACTGTTAGCGAATTAGGAGTCACCGAACAAGTTAAATTCTTAGGGCAGCGGTGGGATATTGCCGATTGGTTGGACGCCAGCGACATCTTTATTTTATCTTCCGAATCCGAAGGAATGCCGCTAGCAATTATGGAAGCAATGGCGAAAGAACTGCCCGTAATTGCTACAGCAGTCAGCGGTATTCCCGAAGAGTTGGGAGACACCGGAAAGTTAATCGCCGATCCCAAAATTGACCCTAAACAGACAGCGCGAGAGTTAGCAGAAACGATAGAACTCTGGGCACAAAACCCCGAATTGCGGAGGCTTGCAGGACAAGCTTGCAAACTGCGGGCTGCAGAAATGTTCAAGGAAGAACGGATGCTTGGGGAATACGCAGAAGTTATCGCAGAAGTCTTATCTGCTAGCAGCAATCGAGATAAATTTGCGGTAGCCCCAAAAGTCCAAAAGCAGATTCAGCAAGTTGACAGTATGCTCAATTACTATTATCTAGTATGGCAGGCATGGCAAGCTTTCGATCGCGGAGATATGTCCGGGATGGCGGAGAAGTTGCAGTTATCATGGAAATGCACGCCGCTGTTTACAACGGAAACTATTTTGAGCTGGATCACGAATTTTGTGACACTATCTGCCGAAAAGGGCGTTAAACTTGATACTCGCTCGCTAGTTGATTCTGAAGCTTGGCAAGAATTGATAGCATCAATCCAGGGTTTTGAAGTTGCCTTGTCTGTTCGTTAAGACTTTGTGCGTTCCCATTTCTAAAAAATGGTTTGCAGTAAGGAATGCAAGTCCTTGTTAGTTGGTAGTAAGAACTTGCATTCTTTCTTGGCTTGTCGTAAAAAATGCAAGTCTTTCTTATCTAAAATCTTTTAGGAAGGACTAAAGTCCTCACTACAAACTTACTAAGGTTTGTCATTGCTTCCTGTTGTTCACTTCGCCAGCAAATACAATATGCAATTCACCTTCAAGTTCAAACCTATTAACAAGCTGCTGCCAATTTGCTTGGCTGTGGTAACTATGCTGTTAATCGCCTATTTTGGGCAGCAAAGAGCGATCGCCCAAATGCGATCGAACATCACAGTAGATTTTGGACAACCAGCCGTCGGTATAACGTCCATGAGCGGCATCTTGCACGGCATCGACCCCAGCAAGCCCCCAGACAACTTAATCAAACCCTTGCAGCCGAAGCTGTGGCGGGCGGGAAGACTCGACATTTACGATCGAGTAATTGCCAGCGGAGCCGAATTTCAACTATTAGTTAGCGACCTCTGGGGCTACGGCAGCAATCCTAATGGCTGGCCCTATCAAAACTACCCTGCGTGGGAAGCATTCATCCGACAGTTAGCCCAGCAAAATAAAGGCAAAAAAATTATTTGGGATGTATGGAATGAACCCGATTTAAAAAATCCATTTTGGAATGGTAGCAGAGAACAATTCTTTGAAACCTACAAAAGAGCTTACAAAATCTTGCGGGAAGAATTGGGGCCAACAGCCGTGATTGGCGGGCCGAGCATCAGCACTTACAACAAAGAATACCTCGCCGCCTTTTTGGATTACTGCAAAGCCAACAAACTAGAAGTAAATTTCCTAGCTTGGCACGAACTCAACGATACGATAATTTTATTTGTGGACGACCACGTAATCGATGCCAAACGCAATTTTCAACAAAGTCCTTTTTACAGGGAACTGAAATTGCAAAAAATTTACGTTAACGAAATTGTTGGGGAATTAGCTCAATATCAGCCGGGGGAAATTTTAGGTTATTTGTATAACTTGGAGTATGCAAAAGCTGATGGTGCTTGTAGGGCTTGTTGGGATACAACCGGAGTTCAAAAAGTTAGCAATTGCTTCAACAATACGCTGAGTGGGATGGTTACGCCTAATACTTTTGAGCCTAGGGCCGCTTGGTGGACATACAAAGCTTATGCTGACGGAGTGAATTCGCGGGTGCTGAGCCGATCGGATAACGATCGCCTTGTCGCTTTAGCCAGCAAGTCAACTCCTCAAGGTAAAGCACAGGTACTTTTAGGTTATTTCGATCGCAATTATTCCTCGGCCACAACCGTTACCTTGACGCTGGCAAATTTGCGGCAATTAGGTATTGAAAAGAATCAAAAGATTACTCTGAAATTAGAGAAAATTCCCAACAATCTAGAAGGCGCTGTGCCAAAACTTATTACTGTCAAAGAAGACACTGTTTCGGTTGGGGGAAATAACTTGAATTATGTTATTCCTAATTTCAAGGTTCATGAAGGTTATGTATTGACGGTTAGGTAATATGGCGGTTGAAACCGCCCGATAGTTCAACGAAAAGGTCGGCAGAGCCTCCAGATATGCGTTCCCAGGCAGAGCCGGGAACGAGTAGAATTCGGCGGTTTAAACCGCCGAATTATGTGGATTTGTCAAAGATTTTTGCACGGATTCCAGCCATTCTCTGACTGTTTGATTTTCCGATTGTGGGTCATAGTAACAGCCTAATTCATCGAGGATGAATGTTTCTAAGTCGGCTGGGGCGATCGGCATTTCTAGCAGTTTGCTGAGCTCTTGCGATGCGGCTTCAACACTTTCGCGCGGTTCGCTGCTCAGGTAGTTGTTCACTACATCGCTGGGAGTGTCAGCTTCTAGCGGCCAGTCTTGGTGAAAGTAGGAACTGAAAAATTGGGTTAAATTAGGAAATTGATTGATCATTCGGGATAAGCTGTGAGAATAAAGTATCCGGGAGGTAATTTGGCACTGCGCTGGAGGACGATTTTCAGGCGAGATGCTGAAGTTGCTTTCGATGCGCGGCGGCGCAAAGTAATGCCAATTATTCTGTTGGCGTTATAGTCGATCGTATAACGATTTCCTCGACTTTTAACCCAGGAGTCGATCGCACTTTGGTTTCTGTTCATTGCTTCGGCAATGGCCGCTTCGGCGACGGAACGGTCAGTAAAGGAAGATGCGGCAGAAATTCTCCTTTCGCTTGCGAGTCGCTGTGCTAGTTGTGCTTCTGTTTTGCCAACGTGTCTTTCTAAAGTATGTCCTCCCGCAGCTTCGTGAACATCCAATCCGCCGCCCGGTATGCTAGGCACAAAAGCTAGAGTGGTTTGTGGTATGCTGGAAATTTCCGACCCAATAACCGTGGCGTAAACATCAGGTATTGCCGATTGGAATAAGATTGTTATTGAGGCGATCGCGCCTATGATACCTAAAAACTGTTTGAGACGATCAAATTGAGTTCTCATTGCTGTTTCTTATGTTCATTTGCAGAGTTATATACTATTTTTTTTCTACTTCATATTTTACCATTAGTTAGTTAAGAATTGCGCGCAGCATTTTAATATACGGTGCGCGGTGCATCGCCCTAGAATTACTGCGATGGCGATTATTCATAAATTTAAGGTGAGCGGTACTTACCCTAGAATTATTGAGCATAGGGGATGATTTCTGCGCTTCACAAAGCTTCACTAACCGCGAAAAAATGTTAATAATTATTTAGAAAAAATACAAATAATTGATGATACATTAATTGATGAGCTTTCAAAAGGTGGAAAAATGCAAGTAGTTATCCTCGCTGGCGGCCTCGGTACTCGTCTCAGAGAAGAAACAGAATTTCGTCCAAAACCTTTAGTTGATGTCGGCGGGCGTCCGATTATTTGGCACATCATGAAAATCTATGCCCACTACGGCTTCCAAAACTTCATTGTGTGCTTGGGCTATCGCGGGAACATGATTAAGGAATATTTCCTCAATTATGAAGCCATGAACAATGACTTTACTGTCTGTCTGGGACGCAAAAATAGCATTACCTATCATGAGGAACATCGCGAACAAGATTTTAATGTAACGCTGGCTGACACTGGCGCAGAAAGCTTGACGGGAGGACGGGTGAAACGGATCGAAAAATATATCGATGACGAGAATTTCATGGTGACATATGGTGATGGAGTTGCTGATGTCAATATTGATAAATTGATGGAGTTTCACAAGTCTCACGGAAAGCTAGCAACTGTGACTACATTTCGCCCGATTTCTCGCTTTGGAATTTTGGATGTAGACAGCGACAGCCGCGTAGTAGAATTTACTGAAAAACCTCAAATAGACGGCTGGATTAGTGTTGGATATATTGTGTTTAACCGCCGGGTATTTGAGTATTTGGGTGGGGATGATTGTGTTTTAGAACAGGAGCCGATGCAGCGTTTGGCGGCAGAGGGACAGTTGATGGCTTACCGTCATGAGGGCTTTTTCTTTGCAATGGATACTTACCGAGAATACAAGTATTTAAACGAACTTTGGGATGAAGGGAAGGCTCCTTGGAAAGTGTGGGGATAAATTAGAGCAAAAGATCGGACGGCGTTTGAAACCAGGTTTACACACACGAAGCCTGCCTTTGCAGACTGAAAAAATAAAGTAATTTTAATCGTCTTGTCTTCAACCTACACCAGGTGGGTTTTGTTTGTATAAAGCTGGTTTTAACAGCCCATTTTTCAATAAAATTATCATAAAAAATGGATTTCACAAATATTCTAAACATCACAGAAAGTTATCTCAAAGAGTGTGTTGTACCCCGCGCCGAAGTTATCGACGGCGACTCGGAAGCGCTGAAAATAGCAGTTGCTGGGTTGGAAAGTCGATCGCTCTTAGCGTTGCGAGTTCCGCTAAAATGGGGCGGCGCGGACATTCCACCGGAGGGTTTTTACGAATATCAGGAATTGACGGCTCGATATTCCGGCGCTTTGGCTTTCCTGCAAACTCAGCACCACAGCGCAACTGCGATGATTGCCAGCAGCGACAATGAAATGCTAAAAAATATCTACTTGCGGGCGATCGCCCAAAAAGAGTTACGCTTAGGTGTTGGGTTTTCGCATTTAAGGCGATCCTCTTCGAGGGCTTCGCTAACGGGTAATCCGGCTGTCACCGCAACTCCCACAAAGGATGGCTATTTACTGTCGGGGAATATTCCTTGGATTACAGGTTTTGGCTTGTTTCAAAAGTTTATTGTGGCTGCGCTACTTCCAGACAATCGCGCGGTTTTTGGTGTGCTACCTTTTGCCAATATCGATCGTGAATATGGTAAAATAGCTGTCAGCGAAATCATGCAGTTAATCGCCATGAACTCGACTAATACTGTGACAGCAACTCTCGATAATTGGTTGCTGCATGAATCGGAAATAATTTCGGTTAAACCTGTCGGGTGGATAGCCGAAAACGACAGCAAAAATATCCTGAATTCTGTGCCGGCTACTTTTGGCTGTATTAGAGCGGGATTGGATGTAATTGCAACAGTGGCGACTGCTAAAGATTCGCCTGTGATGGCGACGACTTGCCAAAAATTGGAGCAAAAGCTCGATCGGCTAAAACAGAATTTCCGACAATCTCAACATAGCTCAAAAGCAGAACAATTAGCGCTCCGAGCCGCAGCCATTGACTTAGCGGTGCGTTGCGGGCACGCAGCAGTTGTAGTTTCCGGCGGTGCGGCTAACGGTACGCAGCACCCCGCCGGGAGAGTTTATCGAGAAGCTTTGGTGTATACTGTTTCCGGGCAAACCAAGGACGTGATGGAAGCTGCGCTCGATCGAATTGTCAGCTAGCTTTTAGTCCGCTAGAAGTGGACTTCGCTTGACAAGGAGCGGTTTCAACTGCCGATTCATTTGTGCTTGACAAGGAGCGCTTTCAACCGCCGAAATTCTTAATTTTTGCCGATGACAAACAACTTTAACTCAAACAATTTAAAAACGATCGCCTACAGAAACATTATCGACTTAACCCATGCAATTCATCCAAATATTCCCATCTGGCCCGGAGATCCGGCGATCGCATTTGAAACCGTATCTCAAATAGAAAAACACGGCTATTTCCTACGAAAATTTTCAATAGGAGAACACAGCGGCACTCACATCAACGCACCCAACAGCTTCGATCCAGCCGGCGCGAGTGTTGATAATTACGAGGCGCAGTCGCTAGTTTCGCCCGCAATTGCGATCGACATCCGCGAGGCAACTGTTGCCAATCCAGACTACACTTTAACTGTAAGTGATATATTAAATTGGGAACAACAGCACAAACTTATAGAACCGGGAAAGATCGTTTTATTGTATACTGGGTGGCAAGAAAAATGGGATAACAAGCAAGCATTTTTCAATCCCGATGCAGGCGGAATTTGCCACTTTCCCGGATTTGGCAAAGCAGCAACTCAATTTTTGCTGGAAGAACGCTCAGTCGCTGGAATAGGAACCGATACCCACGGAGTAGATCCAGGACAAGATGAAAGTTTTGCGGTTAACAAAATGGTATTGGGAAAGCAGCGAATAGTGCTGGAAAATCTAGCAAATCTCCACTTGTTACCTGCTACTGATATCACTTTGGTTATCGGAATATTACGTTTGTTGGGAGGCTCAGGCTCGCCCGTGTCAGTGTTAGCTTTTGTAGCTTAAACGCTTGCACATTTAAAGTGTTTGTTGGGGCTGGTCTGAAGCGCACCTCACTCATGGTTGGATTATTGTTTGATATAGAATGTTAGTGTTGATTAGCTTATTGCGGTAAAATTAAAGTGAGAGAAGTCGAGTAAAAATAATTAAGATTGATGACAGAACTGCCAAAGGATCTCAACGAGGCGATCGCCCAATCGCGCAGTGCAACAGCCGCCGCCCTCTCGGACGGCAAAAATCTCCTGCAAGTCGAATTAGTATTTCCCGAAATAGCACTGCAAGCACAGTCTATCGCCCAACAATTTCTCCCAGAATTTGAGGAAATTCACTCTGGAGTCAAAGTCTTTTTTCCCGATACCGGTGCGGCGGCCCTCGCCCGTCGCGACTGGGGAGAAACACTGTTTAAAGTGACTGATTTGGGTAGCAGCCGCACCCCTATTGAAGAGAAAATAGCACCGGAAGACGAACTGTTTTTGTTAGTGAATCCGGCGGCGGTAGAAGTGGCGCAAGTCGAAAAACTCTACTTAGCGACGGGGGGGCGTCCGGTAATTATACTCAACCCGCGACTCGAAGATGTTGCTACTATAGGGATAGGCTATGCAGCCCGCCAATTGCGCGATCGATTCCTCAACAAAATCGAATCCTCCTACTACATCAGGCCCCTAGACAATGCGGCTTTATTCCGCTGTTACCCGCAACCCTGGCAAGTTTGGCTGGAAACAAATGACGAATACGAACTAATTTCTGAAACCGCCCAAAAACCCGTCGGAGACGATTTAGAGCGGATTTTAAATAAAGCTTTGGGAACCGTCGATCCAAATTCCAACGCACCTGTTAAACCGCTAAAAAAGAAAAGTTTTTTGGCAGAACTTCAGACTTTTCTCAAAGCTTTGACTCAGTGAGATTTGTTAACGCTCGATCGTGGTATTGTAGGGTGCGTCAGCTAGGATTATTTTTGATTTATATAGATAGGTCTTGACTGACGCACCCTACAGAAGTGAGTTATTTTCGAGTCAATCGATCGACAAATAACTGTCGAGTAAATCTAAAATCTAAAATCTAAAACTCGTACTGAGCGAAGTCGAAGTATCTAAAATAGATTGACTCAGTAATAACAGTTGCAGAAACCCAATGAAAAGCTTGCCAGTTTTGCTATCTGTAGCAAGACAAACAGATATTAGGGAAAATTACTGAATCTCGATCGCAAGGACTATAATGGGTGAGACCCCTCCTCCCTAAAGAATGAAGGAAATAGCATCAAAATCAGATGGTATAAGCAAGTAATTGGGGTTTTGAGTCAGGGAAGCGGATAAACACAGTGGAGTACCGACGCATTGTTATCGGGGACGTACACGGGCATTACGACGGCTTAATGCTCTTGCTAGAGGCGCTTGCCCCGAGCTTGAAGGATCGCGTTTATTTTTTGGGAGATTTAATCGATCGCGGGCCCAAAAGCGCTCAGGTATTAGATTTTGTGCAGCACAGCCCCTACCAAACTCTGCTGGGAAACCACGAACAACTGATGCTGGAGGCTTTGTCGGGGCCGCAGGTGGATATGCGGGCGTGGCAATTTTGGATGTACAGTGGCGGGGAGGCGACAGTCGCCAGCTACAAAGAGACAGGGATGATGCCGTACAAACACTTAGATTGGCTGCGATCGCTCCCTACGTACATTGACTTAGGCGATATCTGGCTGGTACACGCGGGCGTGCATCCGGCTATGCCAATTAACGAACAGTCTAGCGAACAACTGTGCTGGATTCGCAAAGAATTTCACACGATATCGAAACCGTATTTTCCCAACAAATTAATTATTACCGGTCACACGATCACTTTTACCTTTGAGGGTGTGAGGCCTGGGGAATTAGTCAGGGGCCAAGGGTGGTTGGATATTGACACGGGTGCTTATCATCCCAAAAGCGGCTGGCTGACTGGATTTGACCTCAACTACCGCAGAGTTTATCAAGTAAATGTGTTTAACAATCAAGTCCGAATTGTGCCGTTTGACGAAGTTGTCCGACAATTGAAGCCACAGATTACATTCCCGAAAAGTCAGATTAACCCTGTTGTTCAGCAGCAGGGTTAAATTAAGTTGTAGGGTGCGTTAGTTTGAGTTCGATCGACAAAATCGAAATTCACTTGTTTCTAACGCACTCTACCAAATAGATTTGTTTTTTAACGAACCGCGAAGACGCAAAGATCGCTAAGTAAGAAAAGAAAAGAAAAGAAAAGAAAAGAAAAGAAAAGAAAAGAAAAGAAAAGAGAAGAGAAGAGTTCGCCTTTGACAATTAGAGAATTGCTAGGAAGATCGCAACAGTCGGTCAATTTCCAGCTTGTAAGCCGCATTATTCAAACCTTCACCGCTAGCCAGATCCGGATCGATCGCCCCATTGATGGCAGCAATCCGATCGCTCGTAGCCGGGTGAGTGCTCAAAATACTCGGTGGAGAAGACTGATTGAGCAACTTTTTCATAAAATCAACCATCCCAGATTGAGCGTAGCCCGCTCGCCCCATAGTTTCCAATCCCAACTGATCCGCCTCGTACTCAGCTTGGCGGCTGTGGGGGCGGCGCAAAGCCAACTCCACGCCAATCTGCACCGCCGCAGAGCGATCGAGCCCAGTCGCCGAAGCTACACCAGAGGCGATCGCCATTTGACGCATTTGTTTAATCGAGTGGCGAGCACTAATATGCCCGATTTCGTGGGCCATAACACTGGCTAATTCCGCTTCATTATCCGCCGCCGCCATCAAACCCTTATTCACATAAACAAAACCGCCCATAGTCGCAAAAGCATTAATATTGTCGTCATCAATCACCTGAAAAGTATAAGGAATATTAGGGCGAGTGCTTTGCTCTGCCAGCCGCTGACCGATGCGGTTGATATATGCTGTAGCAGCGCGATCGCGGTAAATTTTTACTTCTCCCCCCGCCAACTGCTGATTGATTTGTCCGCCAACAGTCACCTCCTGGCGATCGGACATATTCGACAATTGAATAACTTGAATCCCCCGAAAAATCAGTTCCGGCAAAGAAAACGCCTGTGTTGGTTCCGGGGAAATCACCCAGATACTCGCAGTCACAATCAGCGACAGAAACAGATAAATTCCCCGGCCACAAGTATGCCGGCAAGTCAACCAAAAACTTTTGAACATAATTGATAAGTGTTAAAGGAAGGAAGATGGAAGATGGAAGATGGAAGATGGAAGATGGAAGATGGAAGATGGAAGATGGAAGATGGAAGATGGAAGATGGCTATAACGGCTTCGCGAGCGGGTGAAAAGATGAAAGAAGGAGATAAGACGGCGGTTGAAAGCGGATCTACAACAACAAAGTCCCTCTCTAAGAGACTGCATAAAATAATGTAATTTCATCCGTCCGTTCTTCAACCGGCATCGGCAGGTTTTGTTTGACTTTCTGGCGGTTTCAACCGCCCGGTATTCTTTTTTTTTAGGAAAAATTCAAAAAGTCACTAAATCGGCAGACGAAATAGAACGCTGCTTAGTTGCTATTTTAACTTGTTGCCAAATTTTAACCACTCTCCCCATCTCCCCACTCTCGCCCCTCTTCCCCATCACCCCATCACCCCTCACCGACTCTGTAAGTCCTGCGGATTTTGGGCGATCGTTGTGGTAATATCTTTTGGCTTGTACAGATACTCCTGTCGCTGTCCGTTTATAGGCGATTTATGAAAATTTTAGATTCTCAAGGCCGGCTGTTCGGCAAACTCAGCATTCTAGACGTATGTGCCGCAATGATTGTGCTGCTAGTTGCAGTCGGCATCTTCTTTTTTCCGGGCACATCGGGCGGTTCCGTCGCCCAAGTCGGCGGCGCTAGTGTTAAATCTGTAGAGATTGATGCAATTGCGATCGGACTCAAAGGCACGAACTTCCCAGAGTTGTTCAAAGCTGGCGATAAAATCAACGTAGTTATCCGCAACCAGCCCGCTGGTCAGATTACGATCAAATCCGTCAAAACTATCACCAGAACCCTCGCAGTTCCCCAGCCCAACGGTACCCTCAAAGCTCTCCCCGATCCCCGAGAAGAAGAATCCTTCAGCAGAAATATGATGTTTACCCTAGAAGGAAAAGGTCAAATTACTGACAACGGCCCGGTTTTAGGAAATACGAAGGTTAAAATTGGCACTACCCTAGAACTTGAAGGCAAAAAATACATTTTCAATGCCAGCGTCATCGACGTGCGAGTCAAAGAATAGTCATTAGTCATTAGTCATTAGTCATTAGTCATTAGTCATTAGTCATTAGTCAGCAGTCATTGCTAATCGGGAAGGGGGAAGAGGGAATTCATATTCCTTCTTCCCTCTTCCTTCTTCCTTCTTCCTTCTTCCTTCTTCCTTCTTCCTTCTTCACCCTTGAGAAAGCACCCTTAAATATTGTCGAATTAAACCAACAGTCACAGCCGGAATTTCCAACTGCGGAGTCAAACCCACATTTTCCAGAGATTGAAAAACTTTGATTGCTTCGGGGTTGAGATTGGCCAATCGCTGGCCAATATCCGGGCTGGTAAACTGCGATTTTTCTCCCCAAATAATCGCAGTCGGCGTTGTTAGCTGAGTGATGTACAGCGACAAATCAAAGCACAAATCTCCCCGCACAAAAGACAGGGCGGCATATTCTGCATTTGGTTCTAAGGCAGATTCGAGGTAAGCATCGACAATTTCTTGGTAGACGCGGCGCGAATCGGCAAATTGGCGCTGTTCTAAGAAGTTGCGAATCCCGCCGTCTGTGGCGATGCCCGTACTGTAGAGCAAACGGTCTAAAATTGGCGTGTTGACTAGCTTAGCGAAGAAACTGCTGCCGTAATCCTGTCCGAAGTCCGACAAACCGCTTGGTGTTGTCAAAATAAGCGATTTGAACAGATCCGGGCGGGCGATCGCCGCTCGAATCGCGATCGCCCCTGTCAGCGAAGAAGCGATCGCATCCGTCGGACTGTCGCAAGTTTTTTCCAGAAATTCAATCAAAGTTGTGATATAGTCTTCGACTTGATAATTTCTCGGCGGATGTTCCGATCGCCCCCAACCGATTAAATCCGGTGCTAAAATTCGATATTCCGCTGCAAAAGCCGGATAAACTTTCGACCATTCGTAGGCACTAGACCCGCCCCCAAAACCGTGGAAAAATACCAAATTCGGTTTGTTTTCAGATGCCGGGGCAGACAATTCGAGCCAAGGCATTTTTTCAGCAGTGTAGTATACCATTCTGCCGAGAGAAGTAACTATCGATCGCTGACCGAAGCCGAGGGGCATAAGCATAAGTAAACCTCAATCGCTATTAGATTTTAGATTTTCCTCCGCAGCCGGGCCTCAATTTAAAAAAGTTGCAAAGCTAGCGGAGTTTTTGTAAAGATTAAGTATTGATTTCAATCTATTTTAGTACAAATCAAGCCTGAAACTACGGACAGCAACTAAGTTGTGCGATTTTGGGGACTTTTGCCCTGTAGTTATCTTCACCCTTGCTTGCCTACCGTCGATCGGAGATAATAGCAAAATGATGGGTAAGACCCCTCAAAAGCACCGAGTCGGTTCGCCAAGCTCGAAAGCAGGAGTATTCGATTTCGCTTTTAAACCGACCGCTGGTTTGCTGCCGTGAGCCAATCAAGAATAATTAATTACCATATTTTGCGGAGCAGTCGATTTTGAGGTTGAAAGTCCTTGTTAGAGGCGATCGGTTTTCGATTCCGGCGTTGCAGGTTTGGCAATTTCCCGCCTCGCCACTATCAATTCCCAAACACCAGAAACAACCAATTTCAGGGAGATTTACTAAAAATGCAACTGCTCAGGAAACGGGATCGCGAGGGTTTTATGGTTGACGCACAGAGTCTTCGATCGGACGGGTTTGCAGAATTTGATACAGCCTGTCGAAGCATGGATTTAAACGGCAAAAAGTCTTTAGTCGCCATTCCCGAACGATCGGGCGCTGGGCCAGACGTGCGATCGCGCGCCACGGTACCGGCGATCGTCCGCCTAGCTTTAGAAGATTTGAAATGCTTTGAAGTAGTAGAACACCAGTTTGCACATTGGGGGGTGACTTTTAGCAATGCTGTCGCCATCCAACCTTCAAACCCAGCATTTTTCACCAGTTTTGGGAGAACAGTGCTAATGGGAGCGCCAAAAAGCGGATTGATAGAAGTAACTTTCAAGCATCCTGTTCGCAGCGTGTCAGGACTTGTCACCAGTTCGCGGCGAACTGTTTTATCGGCTTGCGACATTGACGGACACCCAATTGTTCAGGATGAAATGCCTGCACCGAATCTGGTAGGCTCTAATTCTCCGATCGCCCCTAGCACACCCCTGCGTGTCAAAGCTCCGAATATTCATCGAATTACTTTTTATGCTTTTGACGGTCAGCTAATAGTCGATGACTTTATTTTTGGATTTTGAACTGGTGCTATAGGTATCATCCCAAGTCTGCAAACCTTCGAGAAGGGCATTGCGGACTAAAGCTTCCGGTTCTTGACTCAGCATCAGGCGAAAGCACTCGGCAGCACGGGTTAGGGCTATCCTGTTCCTTGGCTTGGCGGGCTGATTTTTGACATAACTCCGATGGCAAAACCCACCGTTATTTACCAAATCGGTCATTTGCCGCACTGCAATCAAACGCTTCACGGGGTCAGCATCGGTCAAATCTGCCAGGATGCGATCGACCGTGGCTTCATCTTTTGAGGCTCCCATACTCAGCGCTTGTCGCAGCAGCAGCCCTGCAATGGCGATCGTGCCAAAGTTTTGCAAAATCAGGCTCGCAGCCATCCAGGGGCTGCTTGAGTCCGCCCAAATCGCCAAACTCATGTAAGCGCCCAAGGTAGCAATGCCGCCGGTGCCCGCTGCTAAAATAAACCGACGGTTCGGGCTATCCCAAAATTGCTCGACTTGCGATCGCAGCCATTGCCACTCCCGCGACTCTCCTCGGTAAACCAGCATCATGGCTGCGATTCCGAACCCTGTCGAAAACAGTAACTGACTGTTCCACAACGCCCAAATTGCTGCCAGGGTGATAACTGTCAGCCAACCTTTCGATCGAGTCAAACGATCTAGCAACCACTTGACAAAGCCGATAGAACCCACAGGCGATCGGGCCCGATCGGTCTTGGCCTCAGCCCGGAAATATCTTGTTTGGGCAGTCTCTGGGAATCCTCTAGAGCGATCGTCCAGACTGAGTTCTCTCAAACCTCGCGCATCAGTGATATCCTCAGACAGGTCGAGGGGGGGGAGCTGACTGAGTTGCCAAGTGCGATCGGATATTTGCACTGGCGATCTATTCAGCTTGGTTGTAGTTTTTTTAACTTGATTCATAGTAACTTTTTTGATAAGTAACTTACATTTATCCCGGCGTTTTTAGCACGGATTCAAATGCTCGGAAAACAAGACTCTGACACTAGACTTGAGTTGCACTCAATAGCAGACAATATTGAACGATCTGCGTCGGTCGGTGTCGATCCGGTTGAAATCTGGCGTTAACCGATCGAATATTGATGCAATCTTGGTCTCCTTTATGATATCATCGGAAATTAAAACCCGTCGTGGTGAACACCTCAACTGCGCTGAATTCCCAGCCATCATTACAAAAAATCCAGCAATTGCAGATTGTTAAAAAAAGTACGAATACAGGTCAACAGCGAATATTTCTGACTCACTTTTGAGACAGTGCGGGCGATCGCACCGCGCCGCGGGCCGACAAGCAGTCTCCCAAAAAATACGCGACGCAAATTTAGCCTTTGGGGCCTGGGCCCGAGAAATCGTCGCTGTGCCCGGATGTCCAATCGGGCTGTGTTCGCAGGTTGAGCGTTTGGATCGACAGCCGCAGGTGAAACCCCAGAATTGCAACAGTCTTGTGGGAAAACCCATAGCAGGATCGTTCCTAAACTGCTAAGATTTTTGAATAAGAATCCGAAAAAATCAAGTCTGGTAAATTAGCCGTAATTCTAGTATGGGGCAGGAAGCGTCGCGCCCGATCGCCAACCAACCCCGATATCTCGATATTACGGTCGATCGACCGTAATAATGATAGCATCCAAGCCGCTTCCCCTGGTTCCAGCCCGTAAACCTGCAGCGCCAAAACCGACTGCAGCAGCTTGTACCGGCAAGGGCGGAAGCAGGAGAAATATAGACTGCAAGACCAGACTCAGGCCCAAGTTCTGCTTCAAATTGTGTCTGCAAGGGTTAGGCTAGTGAAGAAAAGAAAATAATAGTTGCGATCGAGACTTCATCAGTCTACGTTGTAATTTCTTATCCTGTCGTCAAGCTCAACAGTTTTAGATTCTCTGGCAAACGAAATGCTTGACACCGATCGTGCAAAACTCGACAGTCAAAGAACAGAGGTTTGACGGCAAAGCCCTTACCAATATGTAAACATTTTACCGATGGCTCGCCGGAGTAATCTTGCAGGAAAACCCATGTCTAGTATGCAAAACCAATTCACGGTTCACTTCTGGGGCGTTAGAGGTAGCATAGCCTCTCCCGGAGCCGAAACAGTACGTTACGGGGGCAACACACCCTGTATAGAAATGCGAGTGGGTGAGAGCCGCCTAATTTTTGATGGCGGTACTGGATTGCGGGTTTTGGGACAAACTCTCCTGTCGCAGATGCCCGTAGAAGCTCATATGTTTTTTACTCACTCCCACTGGGATCACATTCAAGGATTCCCATTTTTTGTCCCCGCTTTTCTTAAGGGTAATTGTTTTCACATCTATGGGGCAGTGGCTCCTAATAAGGCTACGATCCAGCAGCGGCTAAACGACCAGATGCTTCACCCCAATTTTCCCGTGCCTCTGCAAATTATGGGGGCCGACCTGAAATTTAACGATATAGAAGTGGGCAAACCGCTGGAAATCGGAGACATCAAGGTGGAAACTGCTTTGTTGAACCATCCGGGGGAAGCTATGGGCTACCGGGTGAACTGGCGGGGCTATGCGGCGGCTTACGTGACTGATACCGAACATTTTCCCGATCGTTTAGACGAAAATGTGCTGTATTTGGCTCGGGATGCTGAGGTGCTGATCTACGATGCTACTTATACTGATGAGGAGTATTATGCGGAAAAGTCTAGCAGGGTTGGCTGGGGACATTCGACTTGGCAGGAAGCGGTGAAGGTGGCAAAGGCTGCTAATGTCAAGAAGCTGGTGATTTTTCACCACGACCCGCTACACAATGACGAGTTTTTAGACAAGGTGGGAGAGCAGGTGGCTCAAAGGTTCCCGAACAGTTTGATGGCCCGGGAAGGTTTGTCGTTACAGTTGCTGCCTCCGGGTGAGATATCTGAAGAAGTCGGTGCAAGCGCCTAAAGTGCTTGTCTGAGGGATTTGAGATTGGCCTGCAAGTTCTGAAATCTTGAGGTCGGAAATTTCAAAGTTATGGCTGACCTTACTTACCTAAAGACGAGCTACGAGACTCTCGCAGCGCGAGAGTCAATTCTGGCGTTGCTGATTCACGGTATGAATCAACTTTTCTAGGGAGTTACAAAATTCACCATACTTGGCTTATAGCAATTGGGAGATCTTGAATTCATACCTATATTCAGCAACGCCTCAATTCTTTAATCTTTAATCTCAAATCTACGCTTCGATCGCACGCGGGCTAATTATGTCAAAATGTAAAGCGTGTTGCTAACTTCTTCCTGTACCGCTGCTCTGACTCCAACTGCCGTTGCCTTGGGAAACTTTGATGGTTTGCACCTAGGGCACCGACAAGTCGTGCAGCCAATTTTAAATCGATCGCCTAAATCAAATTCTGCGACTGTTTCTGTGTCGGCGCAATCCTCGCGCTCAAACCCTGGCCAAGATGCAAATTTGGAAAGCAAACCTCCGGCAAGCTGGGACAACGACTCAGCAGCACCGCCCGATACAGCCGACAGCGGCCTTAATTTCAATGGTTCGATCGCCCTCGGTCAGGCTGTGGGTAACAGCTTCTGTGGGATCGATTCTAATGGGGTCGATCGGCTTTACAGCACTGTAGTGACATTCGATCCGCACCCGCAAGAATTTTTTACAGGTAAACCCAGAAAACTGCTGACACCTCTGGCCCAAAAGGTAGAATTGCTCGCAGCAATGGGTGTTGAACAACTGGTACTGCTGCCGTTCGATCGAGAACTGGCGGCCTTGACTGCTGACGAGTTTGTCGAAAAAATTCTGGTGCGACAACTGCAAGCGAGTCGAATTAGCGTGGGGGTTGATTTTCGGTTCGGGCGGGGACGCGCGGGGACGGCTGTGGATTTGCAGTCGATCGCCTCTGGTTACGGTATTGATGTGACTCTGGTACCGCTGCATAATTGCGGTGAGGGCGATCGGATCAGCAGTTCTGCCATCCGAGAAGGTCTGGCATCCGGCGACCTCAGAAAAGCCAATCAGTTGCTGGGCAGACCCTACACTTTAGTCGGGACTGTGGTTGGAGGACAGCGACTCGGCAGGACGATCGGATTTCCTACTGCTAATATCGAACTGCCGCCGGAAAAATTTTTGCCACGTTTTGGCGTGTACGCGGTGCGAGTCTCGGTGAAGCATGGATGGGAAAAGATGAATGAGGAAAGTTCTTCCTATCAGCAGGAAAATCCCAAATCTCTAATTCCCGGCACAGCATCAAATTTATCTTTTGTCAATGGGGTGATGAATGTTGGCTGCCGCCCGACAGTAGACGGCCTACAACCCACTGTGGAAGTTCACCTGTTAGATTGGTCTGGGGATTTGTACGGTCAAACCTTGAGTGCGAGTTTGGTAGAGTTTTTGCGACCCGAACAAAAATTCGCTTCTCTGGAATCTCTCAAAACTCAAATTCAGGCAGATTGCGATATTGCTAGAAGCCTCTTAACTGCTAAAGTCTAATAATTATGTGATCTAGAACAGGCGATCGCTTTTAAAAATGGTGCAAGATGAGTCAGACTAAATTCTAGTTGTACAAATACGAAGTCCGCAAGGCAAAGACTCAAGATTTTGGCAATCTTGATATCTTTTCAACAATTAGCAATTAGCAATTCGCAATTAACAATTAGAAATCAGGGATATGAGACAACATATTGAGCGGCTCAAACAAAATCTAGGCAAAACTATTGTTGGCAAAGCCGATGCTATTCGCTTGGTGCTGGTAGCCGTGCTTTCGGGCGGGCACGCGCTGCTGGAAGACGTGCCTGGTGTAGGAAAAACTCTGCTGGCGAAGTCTTTGGCGCGATCGATCGATGGGAAGTTTCAGCGGATTCAGTGCACTCCCGATTTGTTACCGACTGATATCACTGGTACTAATATTTGGAATCCCCGCAGCGGAGAGTTTGAATTTTTGCCCGGGCCAGTTTTTGCTAATGTTTTGCTTGCTGATGAAATCAACCGGGCGACACCGCGAACTCAGTCTGCTTTGCTGGAAGTGATGGAAGAAAAGCAGGTGACAGTAGACGGAATTTCTCGGAGTGTTCCGGCACCGTTTTTTGTGATTGCTACTCAAAACCCGATCGAATATCAAGGCACTTTTCCGCTACCGGAAGCGCAGATGGATCGGTTTACTTTGTCTTTGACTTTGGGCTATCCCGAAGCGTTGGAAGAGTTGCAAATGTTGGAACGGCTGTCTGATACTTTTGCAGTTGAGGATTTGCAGCCTTGTATTTCTTTATCTGAGGTGCAGGAATTGCGCCGCTTGTGTGCTGCGGTGAAGGTAGAAGGCTCTTTGAAGCAGTATATTGTTGATTTGGTGCGATCGACCCGCGAGGATGAAGAGATTACTCTGGGAGTGAGTCCCCGGGGTGCGGTGGCTTTACACCGGGCCTCCCAGGCTTTGGCGTTTATTTCCGGGCGGGATTATGTTACCCCGGATGATGTGAAGGATTTGGCACCGCACGTACTTTCTCACCGGTTGATTCCGGCGGGCGGAAGGAGGGCTAAGGCGATTGTTGATAAGTTGTTGAAATCTGTTCCTATTCCTTAAAAAGTTACAAATCCTCGATCGGATCATCGATCGGAGACGGCGGTTGAAACCGATCCTATACAAACAATGTCCGCCGGACGCCGACTAAAGAGAAGACGGCGGTTAAAACCGCCTGGTCTTTTTATCTTATAATGATTGTTCAATAGATCCTTGAAACAGCGCTACTAATTTTTTGGCTTCTAAATCGACATTGTGTTGTTTAGCTACCCGTTCTGCTCCTGTTTTCCCCATTTCTTCTAGCTTTTCTAAAGGTGATTCCAATGCTGCGCGCATCGCCACCGCTAATGCTTCTACGGAACCGGGAGGAACTAACCAACCGCAAACACCGGGTTCTACGAGTTCCGGGATGCCAGCAACATAGGTGCTAATTACGGGCCGATTGAGAGCGAGGGCTTCCATAATTACGACGGGCAAACCTTCAGCAAAACTAGGCAATACCATTGCCCGTGAAGCTAAAATTTCTTGCTGAACTCGATCGCCACTGGCCCAGCCGGTAATTTCTATATGGTTTTGCAGATTTAGTTGTGCAATCTGCTGTTCAATTTCAGCTCGCAGCGGCCCGTCTCCAACAAATACCAATTTAAACTCCAAGCCTTGAACTGCTAGCTTGCTGGCGGCTTCTAGCAATAACAAATGACCTTTTTGTTCGCTGAGGCGGCCAATGCAAGCTAAGCGCGGTGCTGCGGGTATGGGGACGTAGGGTGCAGCTAAAAATGCAGCATCTACGCCGCAGTGTATGACGTGGATTTTTGACCAAAAAGTGCGATCGCACCATCGAAAAAGCTGACTTTTACCGAAGGAACTAACTGCTGCTACAAAGGTCGATCGTTTAATTTTTTCGTCTAAGGAAAGAAGAGTCGCTTTATCAAATTCTTCAGGGCCGTGAACGGTGAAACTGTAAGTCGGGCCGCCGAGCACGCGGCACAGCATGGCAACAGTTGTGGAATTTGTCCCGAAGTGAGCGTGAACGTGTTCTGTACCGGATTCTGCAAACCAATTTAAAAGAATGCAAGCTTCTGCTAAATAAGCTAGATGCAGCAAAATCCCCCGTTCCGAGTGCCAGCCAACTTGGAACATTAACCGCACAGCTTCGATGAATCGAATTGGTCTAGTTGCGGCAACGCGCAGCAAACCCCACGCTAACCCCTGTACACCAACTCCTAAGATTACTTTAGTCAATTCTTGCTCTAGTTTGTCGGCCTCATCAACGAGTTCTGATTCGCAGGATCGGATCGAAAAACGTGCGATTTTTATGCCGCATTTTTCCACTGCGAGTATTTCTCTGCGGACAAAGCTGTGGCTGACTTTGGGGTATTGGTTGACTAGATAGGCGATGTTCATGAACGGGGAGAAAATTTTATGGTAAAACTTAGATTAGTTTAGCCTTTGGCTGCATTCCCTGGGCAACAAATTTAGCTGATTTGTTGAGCTTATTTGAGCAGGGGCGGAGGGCGATCGCTTTTGGTGGGATGGGGGAAGTGACAGCGGGGCGATCGCTATTTCGGTCAGAGCAAATCAATCCACACATTTTACATTTTTAATACAATAGTCAGGACAGTTTTTAGGTAGTAGCCACAAACCCTTGATTTTCCCGCAAGCAGTTCGCTCGCCATGAAAGCCTTTTTTTAGGGCTCACAATCAAAAACTCTTTCAAGCGTTTTTATATGCAAAGCACTCCCAATCAGATTGAACAACTCCCAGATTGCCTGAATAATTGGTAATTATTCAACGTGCAATTCCATCTAATTTCCTATTGTCACCTAAATTTTCCCGAAAATCACCAGCCCGAAAAATAATCGCCCAAATCCCCAAAAAACCAGCAACTCTCGCAACTCTCACAACTCCCCGAACTCTCACCACCAAAGATTTTTATGAGGCGACTTGCTCTGCACCTACCCAAGATGACAACAAATAAGGTAAAGTAAACGGCACAAGAGTTTAGAACTCTCAAACTGCCGCAACTCGGCAAACCCGCCCCGACCAGCAAAACTGGCCAGTACGGGCGACTTTAACCGCTAACAGCTAACCCCTAACAACCGACAAAAATGCAAACCTACTACTACGTTTTAGCCAGCCAACGCTTTTTACTAGAAGAAGAAGCCCTTGATGAAGTGTTTAAAGAAAGAATTCGTAACTACAACGAACAAGAAAAACAAATAGACTTCTGGTTGGTCAAACAGCCAGCTTTTCTAGAAGCGCCGACAATGGCAGAAGTCAAAGCAAAATGCCCTCAACCCGCTGCAGCAATTATTTCCATCGATCCTGTTTTCATTACCTGGTTGAAACTCCGATTAGAATATGTACTGACAGGTGAGTTTCAAGCACCGTCAGCCAATATTCCCGATGCCCTCGCCTCGCTACAGACAGCATGAATCAACTAGCAAAAAAATCTACAGAGAAGCTAGGAAAATTAACGGGAAGATTGTACAATTTCTTTGTCTTTTTTCCCCTATTTTCTGCTACGACGATCGCTATTTTGACCTTGACAATTTTATCGAGTTCTGTTAAAGCTCAATCGAGCTGCCAACCGCCGCTGTCCGATGAATATCTACTGTTAATTGTCACCAGAACACCAGAACAGCAAGAAAAAGCCAAACGCTCTTTTCCCGGAAATACTGACAATACAGTTTGTCGGTACATCAACGATACGGTGACGCGAATTGGTGGCTTTCGCGACTCGCAAATTGCTAGCGATTGGGTTAAATATATCGAAGATGTTGTCGGATTACAAGCTTATGTAGTACGATCGCCCGCAGCGGCACTTCCTCAAAATTTGCCCGTATACAACCCTGAACCAGCAACAGGTTCTGAACCAATCGCCAATCCTCAAACTGGCAATATTGGGTTCAATCCCCAAGCCCTAGGCCCCGGTTATGCAGTGTTAGTGGATTACTTCAATCAACCGGAATTAGCCACCCAAGTCAAGCAAGCATTGGGCACGCAAGTAGGGTTGGCTTCCTACGGCCAGCGTCCTTTTTTATTCGTCGCTTATACCACGGATCAAAATGCCGCTACTGCTGCGGTAAAAGCATTGAGCGATCGAGGTTTTTGGCCGATGTTGGTAGACAGCCGCCGCGTTACGGTAATTAGTCCTGCTGTTAGGTGAAAGTTCATCTATCTCCATTATCATTCGGCGATTGAAATCGCTTCTTGTCAAACAAAGTCCGCTTTCGCGGACTAAGAAGTAATAGCAAATTTACTTAAGAATTAATTATTGTTGTTTGAGCTGTTGGGCATCGTTTCCTAGCTGACTTTCGGCCCGCTTTTTTGCTTCGATTGCGGCTCCGTAATCCGGTTTGTAGCGAATTGCTTTGTCATAGGAGGCGATCGCATCTTCGTATCTTTTTACCGCCACAAGTGCATTGCCACGGCTGTACCAGGCTTCCGAGTAGTCAGGCTTGACATAGACGGCTTCATTGTAAGAGACTAGCGCATCTTCGTACCGCTGCAAATTGTACTGAGCATTGCCTCTATTGTACCACGCTTGAGATTCTTTCGGGTTTAAATCTAAGGCTCTGCTGTAACACTGAATTGCTTGTTCGTACTTGCGTAGTTCGTGGTACGACCAACCTAAATTGTACCAGGCTTGATAATAATCAGGTTTTAATTTAACAGCTTTTTCGTAAGCTTCTACCGCTTCTTCATGTCGGCGCATTTTCAGCAAAGCGATGCCTTTACTGTACCAGCCTTGATAAAAATTGGGCTGAAACCGCACGGCTTTTTCGTAGGCTTCAAAAGCTTCTTGGTTTTTGTTTAATTCGAGAAAAACATTGCCTAAATTGTACCAAGCTTCAGAATTATCGAATTTAATTTCAACTGCTTTTTCATAGGATTCTACGGCTCGATCGTACTGTTTTAATTTTTGATAAGCTTGTCCCCGATTGTACCAAGCACCGTACAAATTGGGCTGAAACTGTACCGCTTTTTCGTAGGATGCGATCGCTTCTTCGTACCGCTGCGAATCTAACAGACTATCGCCTCTGCCTTCCCAGGCGGCGGCATAGTCGGGCTGGATTTTCAAAGCGTTATCAAAAGATGCGATCGCCTCTTGAGACTGTTGCAACTTATCCAAAGCATAACCGCGTCCCGTCCAAGCTTCTAAGTATTCCGGCTTTAATTCTATGGCTTGATCATAAGCTGCCTGTGATTCTTGGTATTTTTTTAATGTGTACAAAGTTTTTGCTTTTTCCTGCCAGACTTCCGCGTACTCTGGCCTGAGATTTATTGCTCGATCGTAAGCGGCAAGAGCTTCTTCAAATCGGCTTAAATTGTAAAGAGTATTGCCTCGGTTGTACAGGTCAGTTGCATTGGCAGAATTAAAAGTGTTTACACCATAAATAGATGCTATAATACTGATGCCAATCAAACTCGCGATCGACAATATTTTTAAATACAGTTTTTTTCGGGATTTTACAGTCTTATTCGCAGCAGCAACCGGAGGCAATACAGGAAATGTACCGCTGAAAGAATTTTTCAATTCTTTAATAGCTTGCAGCGTTTCGCCGGCACTAGAATAACGTTGCCGAAAATCGTACTTTACCATCTTATCTAAAATGTTTGCAAATTCAGGACTGACGGATGTTTTGTCCTGCCAAATAATTTCCTCTGTATCGGGGTTTTTTGGCATTTGGTGAGGATTTATGCCAGTGAGGAACTGAATTGCGATCGCACCTGCGGCATAGATATCGCTGCTGAGTTTGGGGTTGCCGTGAGCTTGTTCGCTGGGCATATAACCGGGAGTACCAATGCTGACACTTAAGCTATTTTTGGGCTGAGACGTGGTGATTTGAGTAGTAATTTCTTTGACGGCGCCGAAGTCAATTAAAACTAATTTTCCGTCTCTATCTCTGCGGAGGATATTGCGGGGATTGACATCGCGGTGAATCACATTTTGCTGGTGTACAAAATCTAAAATTTCTAGAAGTTCTTGCAATATACAAATAACTTGATCTTCCTGCATGACTCCCGCATTCCCATGAGAAGCGGGCGTAATTTCTTGACTTAAATCGTGACCTTCTATAAATTCTTGAACTAGGTAAAACTCTTGGTTCTCTTCAAAAAAAGCAAAAAGTCGGGGAATGCGATCGTGATTTCCCAATTTGTACAAAACTTGTGCTTCGGTATCGAATAAACGTCTGGCTACCTGTAGAGTTTGCGGATCAGTTGCTTGAGGTTTAAGCTGCTTGACGACGCAGAGGTGATTGCCTGGTAGCTGCTTATCTTCAGCTAAATAAGTTTGAGCAAATCCGCCGCCTCCCAAGTGACGGATAATACTGTAGCGATTGCCGAGTGTGATTCCAAGCATGAGATTTACCTAATATTCCTAGTCTTTTGGAGAATTAGCTTCCAACCAAGCTGTTAAATCTTCGGCATTAGAAAAATCTAACATGGCTTCTGCAAGATTCTCTAATTTGTCGATCGGCAATTGGCGAATGCGGCTTTCAATATCCGGGTTTATTTGACCTAAACGGCGACTTAGCAAACGCATAATTAACCCTACTTGTCCTTCTTGTCTGCCTTCTTGTCTGCCTTCTTCCCTGCCTTCTTCCCGACCTAAAGCCACTGAACCCTCTTGATCTTGAGCAAAAAACTCTTGCTGTTGTAATATGTTAAATTCCTCCTGTGTCAAACTAACTTGATTGGCAATTTCAAAGGCTTTCTGAATTTCCGGGACTGTGACCATTGTTTGAGGTACTTCATCCAAAGTGCCAGTAGTTTTGATAAAGTAAATCCACTTGTCCGTAAGAGTTTCCAGTCGATCCAATTCTTTCTTAAATTTTGGCAACTCTACAAATACTAACTCAATGTCATTTTGTAGATAATCAGACAAGCGATTTCTTTCTTTGAAGACAAAATGCGAAATCACATCTTGCTCGCCGCGAAACATTTCAAAATCAGTGATAGTCAAAGCAATCACAGGTCGCAATTGCTTGTATAGTTCTCCTCTTGTTAATTGGAGTGCATAGGTTTTTGCTGCATTGTACAAAACTCGCTTGCCAAATGCCTGTACCTTCAAAACTTGCATTTCAATAATCACAAATGTGCCGTCATTAAGTAGCGCTTTGACATCTAAGTAACTATTTTTAGCTCCGGCTACTTGAGGGCCAAGATAAGGATCGAGGATTTCTAAGCTTTTAATGATCGATTCTTCTTCATAGAGTATGGCATTTAAGAAACTAATCAAAATCTCTGTACTTTGGCTGGAGCCAAATATTTTCTTGAATGCAAAATCTATTTTGGGATTGATAAATCTCATGTTATTTTTCTCCTTAGAGATTTGGAATTAACACGGCTGCAAACCTTACTGTGACAGTCTGTTTGGTATGTTTCTTGTTCCCTCCCCTTACTAAGGGGAGGGTTAGGGCGGGTGCTAGATTTTTGCTAGTGAGATGCTCCCACTATAACTTAACTTCAAACTGCTTTCAAAATCTCGTCATCGACTGAAAAATCTATCTCAGCTTTGTCCCGCCCCGAAACTACATAATCATTCTGAAAAGAATCTTTTAATCCAGAAACTAAGTCAAATTCCGGCTGCCAGTTAAGATCGGTGACAGCTTTATTAACTGAAGCGAAAAAGTGCTGTAATCTCATCGGAAAAGCTTTCTTTTTGCCGAAGTCAAATTGTTTCGGATCGTAGTGTACAATCTTAATAGCATCAGGAGATTTGCCTGCCGCTTGAATGCAGGCGCGGGCTAAACCGTCAAAGGTGACAAATCGATCGCCCGAAACGTTGTAAATTTGCCCGATCGCCCTAGAGTTGCCCAAAACCGCCGCCATTGCTTTAGCCAAATCCTGACAGTGCCCCAACTGCGTGAAGTGCATTCCGTTACCGGGAATCGGAATCGGGCGATCGCGCGCAATGCGATCGAAAAACCAAGCCTCCAAATCGTTATAATTTTGAGGCCCATAAATGTAAGTCGGACGGATCGAAGTCCAAGGCAAACCGGACTCGGCCAAGTAATTTTCCGTTTCGCACTTACCCAAATGCCGGCTTTTGGGATCGGTAGCATCCCCTTCCACGTGAGGCATTTGATCAGACTTCAAATAAACCCCCGCAGAGCTCATGTAAACAAAGTGCTGCACCCGCCCTTTAAATATCTCAGCTAAAGGCTTTGTATCGCTCAGTTCCCGACCGTTGTTGTCAAAAACAGCGTCAAACTCCTCTGTAGATAACTTGTCTTTAAGTTGGTCAAGATTTGTGCGATCGCCCAAAATCTGTTGCACGCCCGCAACCGGCACAGGCTTATTGCCCCGGTTAAACAACACCACCTCATGCCCTTGTGCTGCTAAAATTTTAGTAAGATAAACCCCAATAAACCGAGTACCGCCCATCATCAAAATTCGCATTATTTCCGATGCTCCTTACAGTTAGTTCAAATATTTTACAATAAAATCAGTATCTTGCTTTACTAACAGTTCGCGATCGCATCAAAGCCAAAGAAACCCGGTTTTTCAACCGAAGATCCGGGCCGCCACCTCTATATTTTCCCGAAAAATCCGGTTGCTGCGCCTGCGACTAACTCCGATGGTGCGATCCCCCGAAATAAACATACTTTGAAACCCCCTAAAAAAGCCCTATGCAAATTCCCCGGCTGCACCCAGAAACCATCGAAGAAGTCAAACAAAGAGCCGACATAGTAGACGTTATTTCCGGTCGCGTCATCCTGCGGAAACGCGGCAAAGAATTCGTCGGATTATGTCCCTTTCACGACGAAAAATCTCCCAGTTTTACCGTCAACCAAGCCAAACAAATGTACTATTGTTTCGGCTGTGGCGCAGGAGGAAATGCCTTTAAATTTCTCATGGAATTAGAGAAAAGATCCTTCAGCGAAGTCGTATTAGAACTTGCTAAAAATTATCAAGTACCAGTCAAAACAGTCGAACCAGAACACCGACAAGAATTGCAGCGCCAAATTTCCCTGCGCGAACAACTCTATGAAATCTCAGCACTAACAGCCAACTTTTACGAACACGCCTTGCGACAAACCCAAGGAGAAGAACCTTTAGCATATCTCAAATCCGATCGCCAACTCAGTGAAGAAACTATCCAACAATTTCAACTAGGTTATGCGCCCCAAGGTTGGGAAGCACTTTACAGTTATTTAGTAGAACAAAAAAACTATCCAGCGCAATTAGTAGAACAAGCTGGATTAATTGTACCGCGCAAATCAGGCGGTAGCGGCTATTACGATCGCTTCCGCAACCGCATCATGATTCCCATTCGCGACACCCAAGGCAGAGTCATCGGTTTCGGCGGCAGAGCTCTGGGCGACGAACAACCAAAATACCTCAATTCTCCCGAAACAGAACTTTTCGACAAAGGCAAAACCTTATATGCTCTAGATACAGCCAAAACAGCCATTAGCAAAGCCGATCGCGCGATCGTCGTAGAAGGGTACTTTGATGCGATCGCACTGCACGCAGCAGGCATCTCCAACGCCGTAGCATCCCTCGGCACCGCCCTGAGTTTAAACCAAGTGCGGCAGTTATTGCGGTACACAGACTCCAAACAAATTATCCTCAACTTCGACGCAGACAAAGCAGGAAATCAAGCAGCAGCGCGCGCCATTGGAGAAATAGAAAAACTCGCCTATCAAGGAGAAGTACAACTGCGAGTGCTCAACATTCCCGACGGCAAAGATGCCGACGAATACCTCAAAACATACTCCCCGCAACAGTATCGAGAATTGCTTGAAAATGCACCATTATGGCTCGACTGGCAACTACAACAAATGCTAGTAGATCGAGACTTGAAACAAGCAGATACTTACCAGCAAATTACCTCAAAAATTATCAAATTACTAACCAATATTACCGACGACAATCAGCTAACGCATTATTTACAAAAAGGCGCGGAAATCCTCAGTAAAGGAGATTCTCGACTCACCAAAATGCTAACCGAAAACTTACTCAATCAAGTAGTAAGCGATTGGGCAAAGCGGCAAAATCAAGACGAATCTTTGACAATGCCTCTATTGATTAGAAACAAGCTGAGGCCGAACAAACAATATAAAAAGCAGCGCGCCACCGACCAAAACCAAAGCTCAAAACCAGGCTTTTCAGCAGCAGCCCGCAGTCTGTTAGAAGAAGCAGAAGCGCAATTATTGCAGATTTATTTGCACTGTCCCGAATACCGCCAAGAAGTCAGAGAAGCAATAGAAGCTAGAGACGTGCAGTTTAGTCTTTCTCACCACAGATTTTTGTGGCATCAGATTGTGAATACAGAAATATTGCACAAAGCTTATTTACAAATAGCGCCGTCTGAGTTAGTTTTGAAATTGCAAGATATTTTGATAGAATATCCCACTCAACTCGATCAAATCTCCCATTTATTTCACTTAAACGAGTTTTCCGAAAAAAATGTTTATCGCGCACCTTTAGTAATTAGATCGACCATAGCTTGTATCGAGCAAATTATCAGCATCAAGCGGCGGAAAATTGCACTAGATATGTGGAAAAAAACCGATGCTGCTATCGAATATTATCAACAACTCTGCGCCGAACAAGAATGGATAGAAGAATTAGAGAGGCTGCGTCAAGTTAATTTTTACGATTTAACCTCCGTACCTTGGGCTTGAGGTGAAGGACTAAAGTTCTGACTTCAGTCCTTTCTACCACAAACTTTTAGTAATCGCAAAACAGAGTTTCGCGAGTATCTCTACCCGTTACTGAATTAGTACCTTTTGCAACTTCACAAAGTTTTTTGATCGTATCGTCTCGCAGCAGTGTCTCAGTAAAATCAGCACCGTCAATAATCGCTCCTTCCAGTCTGGTATTGTAAGCAAAAGCACCCTCAAGGATAGCATTTGTTAAATTTGCGTTCATCATGCGAGCCAAATCCAAAGTTGCACCGCTAAAATTAGCACCTTCTAAATTTGCATCTTCCAGATTGGCGGCAAAAAAGCTCACGCCGCGCAAATCTGCGTTGGTAAAATTGCTGTTGCGAAGATTGGCTTTATTAAAACTGTCGTTAGTCAAAACTTGTCCAGCAAAATCAGCGCCAATGAGGATTTCTTTGTCACGATCCAAGGCGAAAGCAGGTGCGGGCGCGATCGCGATCGCCCCAGCAGCAATTACTGCTAAAATAACAAAACTCAGCAAGAAAGTATAAATATGTTGGCGAATTGTAGAAGTCATACAAGTTAAAGCGAATGGGCAGCGATGACAGTTCACAATTGAATTCTAGCAGAAAGCGCGCGCCTGCTGACCCCAATTCTTCCCAATCCCCCAACTATCGGGATCTGGGCACATTGGGAGAAAACTTAGTCGCCGAGTGGCTGCTGCAGCAAGGTTGGGAAATTTTGCACCGACAGTATCACTGTCGTTGGGGAGAGATTGACATCATCGCCCTTGGAAGAGATGAAGCCAGCTATCAAAACCGAGGCATTCCCCATCACCAATTCCCAACATTAGCATTTGTCGAGGTCAAAACTCGCCGCCGGGGAAATTGGGATCTCGGTGGAATGCTGGCTGTTAGTGCTGCAAAACAAGCCAAACTTTGGCAAACCGCCGAAATATTTTTAAGCACTCGTCCAGATTTAGCAAATAATTCTTGTCGCTTTGATGTCGCCCTCGTCAGGTGCGAACCTTCAGGGCAAAATATTAAGCAAAAATTACCACTATTAACCGCAGCAAATTCTAAATCCGCCCTTACAGGAAACTACCGGCTCACCCTACAAGAATACATTCGAGCGGCTTTTAGTAACTAGAAATATCCTTAAAAATTACATTACAATTGAAAATTAGCTTGTTACCATGCTCTGCCTGGTAACACAGATTCAGAGGCTATGCCTCTTTTTACCTCACCACTTATAGGACTGTAGGATATGTTTAAGTTATTCAATTTTAGTCACTTAAAAATTACCACTGAAAATTAAAAATTCAGGGCTGTTGGTAATTTTAAATTATTAACTTATCTCTATTTTCACGCATCTCGATTTCGATCTTTGATGGACATGGAAACAGGGTTAAATCTTTTCCCCATCTCCCCATCTCCTCCCCCCGGCTGTCTCGTCACGGTTATATCGATCGGCACAGAAGTCTAGGCGAGAGTCTCCGGGCAATATCCCAGACCCTTGACAAATTGCTGGCGAAACGCTTCAATTTCTTTACGGTCGGGGCTGCCGTGACAAACCACCGCCACCTGGTAGCGGCGCATCACGCCTAGTGGCGACTGTCCTGTTTCCAAACTCCACAGTGCCATTTGCAACCGAATTTCTGGATCGTAAGGAATCCCGAGTTCGTTCATAAAAGCCCGAAAATCCCCGTGCATTTGGGGAGTTAGATATTGGCTCATTTTTACCTTCACCACCCAGCCGTCAATTTGGTGAATAACAGTGATAAATTGCAAGGGAAGATGACTAGCCGCGCGCAGGTAATCCACCACTCTCAGAGTGAGGCTAGTATTGGCGATGTAGTAGAGGTATTCCATAACTATCCTTCGAGCAAAGCTGATGCTACACCTCTATCCTCGCGGGCTTTACCCGCGACCACAAGGGGAAAAGCACCCGACTTTGGATGGGGGTTTTTACCCAATTTGTTACCCAGTTGACAGATCGATCGTACAGGAATTTACCCGATGACAGAGATTGACTGGTCTTTGGACGGCTACGACTACGAACTTCCGCCCGAGTACATTGCCCAAAATCCCGCAGTACCGAGGGATAGTTCTCGCTTGCTGGCTGTAGATTCTCCCAGCAGCCACCAACACCGGATTTTCCGGGATTTGCCCGACTTGTTGGAACCGGGAGACTTGCTGGTACTCAATAACACCCGCGTGTTGCCGGCAAGGCTCTACGGGCACAAACCCAACGGCCCGGCTGTGGAGATATTGTTGATGGAAGAACGGCAGCACAACTGCTGGCTGGCTTTGGTTAAACCGGGGAAACGCTTAAAGTTGGGAGCAAAAATTGAGTTCGATCCGCATTGTAATGACTCCGCAGCAGCAGGCCCTTGTTGTTGCCTTCCCCACGGGGATGACCTCGCGAGGCGATTGACTGCGACAGTTATAGAGAGGGACGAGGCAACCGGGGGACGGCTGTTGGAGTTTGACATCCCCACAGATGCGACTCTGGCGAAGTTTTTTGACGAATACGGCTACGTACCCCTGCCGCCCTACATCGACAACTCCCAAGCTGCGCCGGAACAGTATCAGACTGTGTATGCCGATCGGCCGGGGGCAGTGGCAGCCCCCACAGCCGGCTTGCACTTCACCGAAGAATTGTTTGGCCGCTTGCAGCAGCGGGGCATCGAAAAAACTTTTGTTACCCTCCACGTCGGGGTAGGGACATTTCGCCCGGTGGAGGTGGAAGACGTGACGACTCACCAAATGCACAACGAATGGGTGGAAGTATCCGCCGCTACTGTGGAGAAAATCCGCGAAACTAAAGCTAGAGGCGGGCGGATTTTTGCCGTAGGTACAACAGCAGTGCGAGCTTTAGAGGGAGCGGTTGCCGCGAGCGGCGATTTTTCGTTGCAGCCTTTTTGCGGCCCGACAAGTCTGTTTATTTATCCGGGCTACAAGTGGCGGGTTGTAGACGGGATAATTACTAATTTTCACTTGCCGCGCTCTACTTTGATGATGATGGTAAGCGCGATGATTGGAAGGCCTCGGCTGTTGGATTTGTACCTAAGAGCGATCGAGCATCGGTACCGCTTTTATTCCTTTGGCGATGCCATGCTGATCTTACCGGCTGCAAAGAAGGATTAACTGATATCTGACCGAAGAAATGAGTCTCAAGCCCCGTCCTTCTAGGACGGCTTGTGCTTTCGATGTGAGTCGTCTAAACAACCCGCCCAACTTTGCAGTCTATATTGCTTAGTCTTAAGCAAGAAACCGAGCCTGAAGCAGATGTAAGGCAATGGCAGAGTCAAACCTTGAATGCACTGATACACGAATTAAATTGCCACAGAAGTTGATTTGAGTCGGCATGGGGCATCGGCACGACTCTAACCGGGGAGCTTATGTCAGACTACTGCGGTAGCACATCGCTGTGAACCGTCAAAAATCACCACTCCTTCAAGATGGTGAGTATGTCAAACCATTCTCAACTTTTCCTTGAGGGGCGGGCCATCCGCGGCTGCCCCACAACCCAATTTATGTGTTGTGGGACAGCCATCGGGCCTGTTAACCGAGAATGATGCAAAATATCAGAAATGCCAGTTGTTAATTTTTAGTCGCTTTACTCTTCCTCCTCCTCTTCATTGCCGGGATACACGAAGCTGTTGGAACGTCCAGTCAGAACCGATTTGCCTAGGGACAGAGCTTTCTGAGCTGCCACAGTAGCTTTGCGCTTCCATGTGGCCTTACGCATATTCTTTTTGGATTTGGAGGTTTTCTTCTTAGGGACTGCCATGACGCTAAATACTTTGAGATTGTATAGACAAACAAACATTCTAGCCGATTTTGCCTTGCTCGCTTGCTCGACTCTGTAACAACAAATGTTTCATTAGTAGGGTGCGTCAGCCGCTAGCTTCTCCAACAACACGCCAAATCCCCCGGCTGGCGCACTCGCAGCGGCCAAATTCCCGTAGGGTGGGTCAGCCGTTAGCTTCTCTAACAACACGCCAAATCCCCCTGCTGACGCACCCTACATTTAAATCTCCGCTTGTTTGCTGCTTAGAGTTCGTGAAAGTGGTAGAGCACGACGCCAGTTACTGGGTCGTTCTCAATGCTGACATAACCGGTTTTGAGCATGGCGGTGAAAGCTTCTTCCACTTCGACAAAAGTAGCGCCGGTTGCCATCACGCCTTGGGTAACAGATAATCTGCCGTTCCTGCTATAAGCAGCCCTCAGCAGTTTAATCCCTAACTGTTCGGAGGTTTGCTTGGTGTATGTCGAGGCGATCGCCCCGCTGGTGGAAGATAGCGGTATACCTTGGGGAGATACGCCGAGTTTGCCCCTGAGACTGGCATTGTGTTCGTCCACCATGTTCGGTAGCAGCAACAAGTCAAACAATTGCCCGAACCCAAACAAGCCAAAGGTACACAGCCACAGCAAACCCGTGCCAATCTTGCCGTTGTAGAGACGGTGGAGTCCGAAGGGGCCGAAAAAACAAGCAGCCCATAACAGGTAACTAACACCTAAATTGCTCATTTTATGACCGTCCTGTCTGGTTATTCTAATAATTGGAGTCCCTTTATACATTTTGTACTTTCTATCTGGTGTTTGAACAGTTTGACACCAGCAGATATTTGTGCATTGTCCGAAGTTATGGGTTATTTACTACCAATTCCCCATGCTCCATGCCCCATGCTCCATGCCCCATGCTCCATGCCCATAAGTAATTGTGCGTAGCAATTCTTAACGCCAACAACATATTTTCGGGGTCGAGAACTTGGTACACTGGAGGGCGTGGAAATTACACCAGCTTTGAGTTGGATTCCACGCGGTTCGGGCTACCGGTGCTGGCCAAACTAACCGAGAGCGATCGACCTCACCCGCCCGACACCCGAAACAAGCAAGTTGTTATAAGCAAAAAATCCAATAAACATATGGTAGATTCTCTCAAAAAACCCGCTTTTGCTCAACAGCAAGAAGGGAAAACCCCAGCCAAAGAAACTATTCTCACGCCGAGATTTTACACAACAGACTTTGACGAGATGGCCAAAATGGACATCTCGGTAAATGAAGCCGAACTCGAAGCAATTATCAAAGAGTTCCGCGTTGACTACAACAAAACCCACTTCGTGCGGGATGCCGAGTTCGATCAATCTTGGGAACACATCGACGGCGAAAAGCGCAAGTTGTTCATTGAATTCCTCGAACGCTCTTGCACCGCTGAGTTTTCTGGCTTCTTGCTCTACAAAGAATTAGCACGCAAGCTCAAAGACAAAAATCCGGTACTCGCCGAAGGTTTCTTGCTGATGTCCCGCGATGAAGCGCGGCACGCCGGATTCTTGAATAAAGCGCTGTCGGACTTTGGTTTGTCCCTAGATTTGGGTTTCTTGACAAAGAGCCGCAGTTACACATTCTTTAAGCCGAAGTTTATTTTCTACGCCACTTACTTATCCGAAAAAATCGGTTATTGGCGCTACATCACGATTTACCAGCACTTGAAAGCGCATCCTGAAGACCAGATTTATCCAATTTTCCGATTCTTTGAAAATTGGTGCCAGGATGAAAACCGCCACGGAGATTTCTTCGATGCGGTGATGAGAGCTCAGCCTCAAATGTTGAACGATTGGCGCGCTAAGCTGTGGTGCCGTTTCTTCTTGCTGTCGGTATTCGCGACAATGTATCTCAATGATATCCAGCGCGGTGGTTTTTATCGATCGCTCGGTCTAGATGCTCGCGAATACGACATCGAAGTGATCAAAAAAACCAACGAAACAGCAGGCCGTGTATTCCCCGTCATGCTAGACGTGAACAATCCTGAGTTTTACGAACGGTTGGATGTTTGTCTCCAAAACAATCAGCAGTTGACCGCAATTGTTGCTTCTGAAACTCCAAAATTCTTGCAATTCTTCCAAAAATTACCTCTGTATTTGTCGAACGGCTGGCAGTTGTTGAAGCTGTATTTGATGAAGACGATCGAATCGCCTTCTGTTCAAGGTGCAGTGCGTTAAGTTTTGATTTTTCATCCTCTATTACGGCGGTTCTGCAGGAAGCGGAGCCGCTTTTTTTTGGTATGATGTGAAATTAGTTTAAATGGGCGATCGCATTTCAAATTCAATTCAGAAACTTGATGAAGCAGTTAATTGTGAGATGAAAAGTGAGTAATACGAGTACCGCAAGACGCACCTATTTTGAACTAGAAGATATTCAAAGGCAATGAAGAGAATGGCAGTAGAAACGTAAAAAAATATTTTTAGCAACTTGGTAATTTTTACGCTATTCTCAATTCTTAACTCAGTATTTTAAAATTAAGGTTCTCAAATCTACGATATTCCGGTGCACTTTATGAAACTCCACAAAAAACAATTCAACAGATCTACTTGGATTTTTTACTTAGGAATGTTCGCCGTATTCCTCATGTCCTTAACTCTCCGATTTTGGCAATTAGAGCGATTTAACACTCTAGTATTTGACGAGGTTTATTACGCCAAATTTGCCAACGATTATCTCACCCGAACTTCTTTTTTCAACGCTCACCCGCCCCTGAGCCAGTATATAATTGCGATCGGAATTGCGATCGGCACTCACCTACCCTTCGGAAAAACCGCCGTCAACGGCCTAACAGGCTCAATGCTTTCCCCTTGGGATTACCGCTGGCTAAATGCTCTCACAGGTTCCTTTATTCCCCTAGTTGTCGGAGCCCTCGGCTATCAGCTCCTTCGCCGCCGCACCTTTGCTTTTCTTGCTGCTTTATTTGTCGCCTGCGATGGTTTATTTTTAGTTGAATCTCGCTACGCACTCAATAACATTTATCTAGTTTTATTCGGAATACTTGGTCAATTATTTCTGCTCAAAACCGTAGAAGCTGAAGGCAAAAAGCGCTTGCTTTGGCTAGTATTAGCTGGGATAGGATTCGGTGCATCTGCCGCTGTCAAATGGAACGGATTGTGGTTCTTGTTTGGGGCTTATCTCATTTTGATCTGCGCTTGGGCCGTGCGTTTAATTCAGGGAAACAGAGGAAATGAAGAACCAATTCGCGATATAAATTCCGCTCTGCTTCCGCCCGAAAGTCCAGTACAAAAATTGACTGAGCTAACTTTTGTGGAAGTATGCTGGAGTCTAGCTGTAATTCCTATTTTAGTTTACAGCATCTGCTGGATTCCTCACCTGCATCTCAATCCAACTCCCAATTTCTGGCAGATGCAAACGGAAATTTTAACTTATCACGAACGCATTAAAAGTGGCCCTAGCGTGCATCCTTACTGTTCGACGTGGTACAGTTGGCCTTTGATGCTCCGCCCCATAGTTTACTTCTACAAAACTGCTAGCAACAATGCACAACCAGATCCGGTTTTGCCACCTTTACCCAGCGGTGCAACTGAGACGATTTTTGACGTTCACGCGATGGGAAATCCTTTCCTTTGGTGGTTTTCCACTTTAGCTTTAATATTAGTAGCAGGAGTTTTAATTCACCGGATTGTGGTGTGGTTCCAAACGCGCCAAGTGGCTTCTGTTGACAGCCTCGAACAGCAGCCGATTTTGTTTCCGCCGACTGCCCAAATGTGGATGGTGTTATATTTGATAGTTAATTGGGCTGCTAATTTGCTGCCTTGGATGAAGGTGAGTCGCTGCGTATTTTTGTATCATTATATGGGCTGTTCTGTGTTTGGAGCCTTAACACTTGCTTGGTGGGTTGACAGGTGGCTGCACAGCCCTCAAACTCGACTCCGAGGGATGGGGGTAACAATTGTTTTTCTGGTTTTGGCTGCTTTTATTTTCTGGATGCCTATCTATTTGGGACTGCCTTTGTCGCAAATGGAATGGAAAATTAGAATGTGGCTGCCGTCTTGGGTTTAATAGGATTTACCCACAGATTCTACTTTGTAGGGTGCGCAGTGCGCACCTTACGATTTTCATAGAGTAGATTACTTAGCGATGAGATAAGATAGCATTATTTTTGATACAGTGCTCGATAAACTGGTTCGCCTCGTTTTTGAGTAGCAATTTCTCTTTCCGTAGCAACGGGTAGGGGATTTTCTGCTAGCCATTCCCCGCCATTTTGACGCTGAAAACTGGGATGAGATGAAAAGCGATCGCACATTTCGACTTCTACTTCCTCAATATCCGATTGAATAAACACTTCACCGCCAACAGCCAGATAAGTAGCCAACTCGCTGACTAATTCCTGCTGTACTACCCGCCGTTTGTGGTGCTTTTTCTTGAACCACGGATCGGGAAATTGAATGCTGACTCGCTGCAAAATACCAGCGGGTAAAGTTTCTAAAATTGGCTTCAGGGAACTATTCGCATTGCAAAATAAATAGTGCAAATTTGTCAAGCCTTTTTCATCGCGCCACAGATTCGCCTCATCTACCAGAGGTTCCCGAATTTCTAATCCGAGAAAATTCCAATCTGTTTGGATTTGCGCCATATGCCACAAAAACCTTCCTCTACCGCAGCCGATATCTAGATGCAGCGGTAAATTTAAGTCCGCATAGATTTTAGTCCAGTCCGGCGCAGTGGCGGATGTTCGATATCTCATGGATAGGGGATTTACGTGTTCCCGAACTCTAACTCTTCCCAATTTTGATGTCTCCTGAATGTAGTTTTTAACCGTTGATGAAGGCAGATAAATATTGATTTTTGCGATCTTGTCTAATACTTTTTAATTAATGAGCGATTAAAAATTGCAGAGGGACTATTTTTAATTGCTCATTATTGCATTAGGCTTCTGGTTCAATCCCTACTGCTCTTAATTGTGCGGCTAGTCTTTCCGATCGCTGCCTTTTCCTTTCTACCATCTCTGCTCCCCACAATAGCATCTCTCCGCTTTCATCCCACCAGCGCAACCAATATCCGGTTCTTTCGGCTTTTGTCCCGTACCAAGCGCCCAGAAATAACCCAACTCCTGCAATCCAATAACGATTGTTTGTATCCGGCTGCTGTACTTCATATCTTCCCGATGAATTCAGCCGATACACTTCTAACAATCCTGCCGCAGGTTCAAAAATAGCATAGATTGGTACTCGAAGTATTTGCTCGTAAAAAAACCATTTTCCGGGGGGTAAAGTTGGTTTACTTGAATATTCGTCGTAGTGATTAGCTGATAAAAACTCTAGGACGATATCGGGTATTTCTCCTTCTAAGTTTGGGGTGTAACTGCGACGAATTCCTGGAGCCACCAACGGCTGGACGTTGCGGGCATAAAACCAATCTGGGGCTTTGATAACTAGCTTGCCGTTTAATGTAGCGCAAACACCCATATTTGAGGCAATTAAGATATGTTCTAAAATTAATCCCGCGATTTCTAGGATTTCGCGCAAGGCTGCGGCGAGTAGCGGTTGGTCGATATTTCCCACAGGTTCCTCGTCTAAAATGAAATCGTCTGGCAATTTTTCCCAGGTAATTTTTAAGTCGGCTGTACTGACTGTCACGGTATTTTACCTCTTGCTAAGACTGCATGAGCGCGGTTTGCAATACTTCTTTATGAAAGAGCGATCGCCCTACAATAAATTTTATCCTTTCTGGCGATAGTGCGTCGCCGCTGGCGTAGTGTTCGATCCAGATTTTGCTGATTAAATAGGGATCTTCTGGCAATTCTGATAATACATATCCCGGCATTTCTAACTCATCCATCAATTGAGTTACTTTGGGATCGTAGCTGAGGGCAAAACAGCGGCATTCTTCCGATGCTGCCATAATTAAACTGTGGTAGCGCATCCCGATCGCCATTTCGACTCCCCGGAATAGTCCTTTCAATTTTCTCGGATCGTCTAAACTAAGTATCTCACTTCGTTTCGGCAGAGCTTCGTGCAAATGCTTGGCAATTTCTAAGTCGCGAGATGCTTGAAAAGGTAGCAGTAAAATTAAGGTTCTAGTTGCTTTTTGAAAGTCAACTAAAGCTTTAGTTAATATTGACAAACGGGCGGGAGTTAATGTAGGATGGGAACGCAAACAAACTGCAACTCTGGGCGCTGGTAAATTCCACAAACCGGATACGGGGGAATTTTCTAAAGCCCACACGGGATCGGGCGCTAAAGTAAAGGGAATTTGCCAGTCAGCAAGTAAAGTAGCTGAGCCTTTATCCCGCACGCTGACGGCGGTGCATCCAGCAAAACACCGCTGAGATAATTTGCGGGTAATCTCTCGATTTAAAGGCCCAATTCCCTGGGCCCAGGCAACAGTTTTTAAGCCCATTTGTTGCGCTAGTCCCATTAAACCCCCATAATAGAAAGGGCTGAAAATGCTGGTAGCGTCTTGGATCAAACTGCCGCCTCCCCAGATTAGCGCGTCGGAGGTGCGGAGTGCTTCGAGAACTTGAAACGCATTCATCCGATCGCGCGCAGCTACCCCGTACCGCTGATTTGTCTCGACAGGATTGCCAGACAGGACGATCGGCGTCACGCCATCTGGTAACATTTGCAGTAGCGATGCCAACAGCGCCTCGTCGCCACCGTTGCCTTTACCGTAATAGCCGCACAAAATTGCTCGCATTTCTACTCTTGATTTATAATGGGGAATCTAAGTATTACAATATCTAATTTTTGCGGTCGATCCGTAAAATATTTTAACAGTTAACAGTCAACAGTCAACAGTTAACAGTTAACAGTCAACAGTCAACAGTTAACAATCTTAAACAAATAAATACATATTTTATCTTCCCCGTTCTCTGTTATTTTAGAATACAAAAAATGCACGTTTTGTCAATTCCCACCTGGATTATTCACATCTCTAGCGTCGTCGAGTGGATTGCGGCCATCTGGTTAATTTGGACTTACGGCGAAGTCACTCAAAACCGAGCTTGGTGGGCCCTTTCCGCCGGAATGCTGCCCGCCCTAGTCAGCGCCATGTGTGCTTGCACTTGGCACTATTTTGACAACTCCCCAGCCCTAGAATGGATCGTTACCCTGCAAGCAGCGATGACTCTGATCGGCAATTTTACTCTGTGGGCGGCGGCTTGGTGGATTTGGCGATCGGCTCAACCAGCACAGAAAATTCAAGATTAAAAGAGGTATCAAGTCAATGAAAAATAGCACTTTTTGGGCAACATTTACAACAATTTCCATCGTGTTAGCAGGCGGATTATTGCAGGAGAGCAAAGCCAGCAATAATTTCCAGGAAGTCGCCCAACAGCCTAACTGTAAAAGTCCTCAAACCACGCTAGACATGAATATGTGTTCTAGTCAAGAGTTCAAAGCAGCAGACACCAAGCTCAATCAATTATATCAGCAACTTCGGCCTAAACTCAACAGCAAACAGCAGCAAAGATTGACGGTTGCACAGCGTAGTTGGCTCAAGTTTCGCGATGAAACTTGCAGCTATGAAGCCGGACACTTTGAAGGCGGTACTTTGGCGGCTCCTGTATACATTTCTTGCAGAGCAAAAGTTACACAGCAGCGCGTTAAAGATTTAGAAGATTATTTGAAACAAGCAAATTTGTAAGCAAATCTACCGAATTAGCTATTAAATTACCGACTTCTTCTGTGAGATGTTGCACCTGTGGTAAAAATCGGTTTTTCGATCTAAAATATAGCATTCAAACCTATATATTCCGTTCAAAAAACCAGTTTTTGTACGTTGCCGATGCTGTAAAATAAAAAATCAATTTATCTTTCTCAACGGCAATAGTGTACAATCGAAAGTCTAAAAACTAAAAGCTAAAATCTCAAATCGCCATGTCCTTCGTTGGTTTGCACATTCACAGCGATTACAGCCTCCTAGATGGCGCTTCTCAGCTACAGCAGCTCGCCGAACGGGCGGTGGAATTAGGGATGCCCGCGATCGCCCTTACGGACCACGGAGTGATGTACGGCGCGATCGAACTCATCAAAGTTTGCCGAAATAAAAACATCAAGCCCATAATTGGCAACGAAATGTACGTCGTCAACGGCGACATAGAAGTCAAAGTTAGAGGTAGAAGAAAATACCATCAAGTTGTCTTAGCCAAAAATACCCAAGGCTATAAAAACCTCGTCAAACTCACCACAATTTCCCACTTAAAGGGAATGCCAGAACGAGGTATTTTTGCCCGCCCCTGCATCAACAAAGACCTACTCAAACAATACTCCGAAGGTTTAATTGTCACCAGTGCTTGTTTGGGTGGCGAAGTTCCCCAGATGATTCTACAAAACAAGCTAGATACAGCGCGCGAAGTTGCCAAATGGTATAAAGAAGTATTTGGGGATGACTACTATATAGAAATTCAAGACCACGGTTCCCAAGAAGACCGGATGGTAAATGTGGAAATCGTCAAAATTGCCCGCGAATTCAATATAAAAATAATCGCCACTAACGATTCTCACTATATTTCTTGTAACGACGTAGAAGCCCACGATGCTTTGCTGTGCATCAACACCAACAAACTGATTGAAGAAGACAAGCGGATGCGCTACAGCGGTACAGAATATCTTAAGTCCGCTGACGAGATGGCGCAACTGTTTCGAGACCATTTGGACGACGAAACCATCAAAGAGGCGATCGAAACTACCCTAGAAGTAGCAAACAAAGTATCAAGATACGAGCTAACAGGAGAAGCTCGGATTCCCACAATTCCAATTCCCCCAGAACATACCGCCGATACCTATGTAGAAGAAATATCTTGGCTAGGACTATTAGAACGCCTCAAAAGCCGCACCAAAAACGAAATCCCCCCAGTCTACAAACAAAGACTAGAATATGAGCTAAAAATGATTCAGCAGATGGGTTTCTCTGAATATTTTTTAGTAGTTTGGGACTACATGAAATATGCTAGAGATAACAATATTCCCGTCGGGCCAGGACGTGGTTCTGCGGCAGGTTCTTTAGTTGCTTACGTCCTCAACATTACCAACATAGACCCCGTACACCACGGATTGCTGTTCGAGAGATTTCTCAATCCCGAACGTAAATCTATGCCAGATATCGATAGCGATTTTTGCATAGAAAGACGCGACGATATGATTAAATATGTTACGGAAAAATATGGCACAGACCGCGTAGCACAAATTATTACTTTCAACAGAATGACATCAAAAGCTGTCTTGAAAGATGTTGCTAGAGTGCTAGGAATTCCCTACAAAAAAGCCGACGAAATGGCAAAAATGATTCCCGTGTCGCGGGGGAAACCGGAAAAACTCAAAGTGATGATTTCCGAGGGAACACCGGCACAGGATTTTAAAGACAACTACGAAAATACAATTTGCATAAATGCAGAAACTGGCACCGAAGTTCCAGTGCGTCAGTGGATTGACATGGCAATTCGCATTGAAGGAACTAACAAAACCTATGGCGTTCACGCGGCCGGTGTGGTCATTTCTTCCCAACCCCTTGATGAAATTGTACCATTGCAAAAAAATGACAATGGTGCTGTGATTACCCAATATTTCATGGAAGACTTGGAATTTTTGGGGTTGCTGAAGATGGATTTTCTGGGACTTAAAAATTTAACAACTCTCCAAAAAACAGTCGAGTATGTTAAGCAAACGCAAGATATAATTATCGATGCCGAAGCCTTACCTTCTGATATTGAACGCAGAGCTCAAGAGACATTTACTAGGAACAACAAGTTACCAGGTGATGTAGCAAAAACTTATCAACTCTTAGAAAAAGGGGATTTGGAAGGTATTTTTCAGCTAGAATCTTCTGGGATGCTGGATGTAGTAAAAAAAATTAAACCTTCCTGTCTGGATGATATTTCTTCTATTCTGGCGCTTTATCGTCCCGGCCCGCTGGATGCTGGTTTGATTCCACAATTTATCGATCGCAAACACGGTAGAGAGGTGGTTAAATATGACCATCCGTTGTTAGAACCAATTTTAAAAGAAACCTATGGAACGCTTTGTTTTCAAGAGCAAATTATGCGGATGGCTCAAGATTTGGCGGGCTATTCTTTAGGTCAAGCTGACTTGCTGCGCCGCGCAATGGGCAAGAAGAAGGCTGATGAAATGCAGAAGCAAAAGGAAACATTTATTGATGGGGCAACTAAAAATGGTGTCACTCAAAGAGTTGCCGAAGAGTTGTTCGGACAAATGCTACAATTCGCCGAATATTGTTTTAATAAATCCCATTCAATGGCCTATGCCTATATCACTTACCAAACTGCTTATTTAAAGGCAAATTTTCCTGTAGAATACATGGCTGCACTGCTGACTGCTAACAGAGGCGATCAGGAGAAGGTACAGAGATATATTGCTAATTGTCTCAAGCTGAAGATTGACGTTGAGCCCCCTGATATTAATGGCTCTGAACTTACTTTTACGCCGCTTCCTACAGAGATGACAAAGGCCGAAAGACATAAAATTTTGTTTGGAATTTCGGCGGTTAAAAATGTGGGTGAGGGGGCTATTGAAAATATTTTGGAGGCGCGCCAAGAAGGGGGTAAGTTTAAGTCGCTGCCGGATTTGTGCGATCGCGTAAATCTACATTCTGTCAACCGCCGTGCCCTAGAAGCCTTGATTCAGTGTGGTGCTTTTGACAAAATCGATCCCAACCGCCAGCAATTGGTAAACGACCTCGAAGGGGTGATGAAATGGGCTCAAGACCGCAAGAAAGATCGAGAAAGTGGTCAAGGTAATCTGTTTGACTTGTTGGGTGGGAATAGCTTTGGGAACTCGGCGAATAAATTTGAGTCTGCACCAAAATCAAAGACTGTCAAAAATTTTGATACACAGGAAAAATTGCGTTTAGAAAAAGAATTACTGGGTTTTTATGTATCAGAACATCCCCTCAAGTTTCTGCTTGAATCTAATCAAGATCCAGATGTTGTGACTCTGGCACAGTTGGCGGAGAAAAAAGGGAAAGTTTCGGTTATTGTCATGATCAGCGCTATCAAACTTGTAGTGACAAAAAAGGGCGATGCGATGGCAATTTTGCAATTAGAAGATTTGACTAATCAAATCAAAGCTGTGGTATTTCCCAAGGCTTACGAACAACTGAAACCTTACATTGTAGATAATGCGATTTTGCTAATTGGTGGAAAAATAGAGAAAGACGGCGAAGAAATTCAGATAATTGTAGACACTGCAAAGCCTGTAGAAAATTCACAAGTTGCAGAGGAAATCGAGGTAGCCCAACCGGAAATACAAAATTCTTGGGCGAGGGAATCGGAAACACAAAGTTCTTGGGCGGCGCAACCGGAAAGACAAAATTATTTGGCGACGGAACCGGTTAACTTTGCCCGATCGACAAAACCAGTGCAAGTTATAGAAATGGTGATTGTCAAGCTTACACCGCCGCAGGTGCAAGATACGAAAAATCTCAATTCCCTGAAAGCTATTTTGCAAGAACTTTCCGATCGCCGAGAGGATGCTAGGGCTTCTGTGGGCGGAATTGTTGTGGGTAAATATTGCTGTCAACCGCTTCGCATCAACCCTAAGTTGTGGGTACAAGATGGCGATGGTGCTGTTAGCCGCCTCAAGTCTGCGGGATTTGATGCTTGGGTTTTTCCTCTCGACAATCGCGGGGATGCTGCGGTGTTTCGAGAAGTGCGATCGCAACTTAACATACATTCTTGGGCCAGTCGTTTACTTGACGCGGATGCCGATCGCATTTCCCAGTATCTCAACTATCTCGCCCAACTAAACAAACGCCCGCCAAACTAACACCTCGTCGCCATCCCCACCGGTGACTAAAGTTTGACCGTCAGGACTAAAAGCCACCGGATTGCACCCAACCAAACTGCACAAACATACGCCTGTTTGCAAGTTCCACAGTTTAACCGTACCATCTCGGCTGCCGCTAGCGACAATAGAGCGATCGGGACTAATCGCCACCGAAATAACCGCGTCAGAATGCCCGTTCAAAGTATTAATCAATTCCCCTGTATCGACATTCCACAATTTTAGCGTAGCGTCCGCACTACCGCTGACAATCGTCTTGCCATCTTGACTAAAGGCGATCGCATAAACCCAATCCGAATGACCCACAAAAGTCCGTACACTCTCCGCAATACCTACACGCCAAATCTTAATAGTGTTGTCCGCACTACCGCTCGCCAGAATCATACTTTGAGGGCGGAAACTCACAGATAAAACCTTGTCAGAATGTCCCGAAAGTTTTTGTACCAAGGCTCCGTTGTGCTGGTTCCACAGTTTAATACTCTTGTCGCCGCTAGCACTCGCAATTGCCCCTCCATCACAGCTAAAAGCCACCGAATACACGGAGCCGTACCGGTGACTGTAGGGCGAACCGTAATCGCTGTAAAACTCGCGAATCATCGCCTTTTTATCCAGCTTCCACTCAATAACTTTTCTGTCAAAACTACCGCTAACCAGCATTCTCCCGTCGGGGCTGATAGCCACAGCATCAACCGTTGCAGAATGGCCGAAAAAAGTATGAATCAATTCACCTGTGTGCAGGTTCCACAGCTTAATTGTTTTATCGTCGCTGGCGCTAGCAATAATATTGCCTTGAGGATTAATTACAACAGCATTAACCGAGCCTGAATGACCGTGAAGAATGCAGGCGCAGCGCCAGTTACGAGACAATAATTTATGGTTGCTAGGGGCAGCAGTTGCAACGTGAATCTTGTGGAGCGGCGCGACAGAGACGGCGGTTGATCTCTTTTGCTGCAAGTTAGTTACTGCCGAATTGATAGCTATTTTGGGTCGATAATTATAAGCGATTTGAGAGCGGGGATATTGCCCGAAATGTACTAAGTCTTGCAGCACTTCAGCAGCGGATTGATATCGCTCTCTGACTGAATCTTTGAGCAATTTGTTTAAAATACTTGTTAATTTTTTGCTGACTTTTATGCCTTTTTGCGCTAAGTGCGATCGCCAAATCCATCTGCATTCCAAAGCATCAAACAAATCATTCAGCACCGCCCCAGTCAGCAGGTGAATGCACGTAACGCCCAAACTGTAAAGGTCGCTCGCCGGATAAGCCTTGCCGCTGCGAATTTGTTCGATCGGCGCATAGCCAGCAGTTCCAGTTATCGTACCAGTTTTCGCCTCAGAAATGACGCTAATCTGCTTAGCCACCCCAAAATCTACCAGCACAAACTGACCGCCCCTCGCCGCACCCTGTACAGCGGCAGATTCAGGCATAATTATCCCTTTTTTGCCTTTCGCGACAGTCGAGTTGCAATATCGGGCAGCCCTGAGATTTTGGGGATTTCTCCGCAGAATATTTTCCGGCTTAATATCCCGATGAATCACCTGCTGCTCGTGAACAAACTGCAAAACAGGCAACAAATTAATCAACAATTCCCAAATCTGTTCCTCACTAAAAGCTCCCCGCTGCTGCAACTCCTGAAACAAATTATTTCCCTCAATTAACTCTTCCACAAGATACAGATGTGTTCCTTGTTCAAGAGAAGCCAACAAACTTGGAATTTGTGGGTGTTCTCCGAGTTCGTACAGCCGCTGAGCTTCTTGTTTAAACAGTGCAGTTGCCTTTTCTAATTCTGCCTTTTCTTGAACCTGCGGAAAAAATTGTTTGATGGCGCAGCGAGTTTTTAACCTATCTTCATCGACAGCTAAAAAAGTTCTGCCAAATGTTCCTTCACCGATAGGTTGAAGGGCACGGTAACGCTCTTTCAGCAGCAATTTTGAGCCGCACGCCAGACAAAACTTGCTTGAGTCAGGATTTTGCGGCTTCTGGCAATGGGGATTGAGGCAATAGCTCATCTTTTTTCCTGCCTGGAGAGTCCCACCACGGCTAAACTTAGCAAATATGGTAGTCTGTTTCAACTCACGCCGCGAGATTAAAGTCGATCGTACCTGATAAATCGGGTTGATCGACCCAAAATCTAGCATCTCAGATTGAGTCAGTGAGTAGAAGTGCTTGAGGTGAGTTTTTATATATTCTAATACTTTCCTAAAATTTTGCAGGGCAAACCGATCGCCAACGCGAGCATTTGTGTTTTGCATTTGAGCGAGCACCTCAATAGCTCGCGTATTGTACAACTCGCTCTGAGAGACAGCACTATAGCCTTTTTGACTCTTGATGAGGTACAGGTTGAGATTTTAGATTCTTCGACTTCGCAACCGAACAAGTTTTAGATTTTAGATTGAGGAATTGAGGAATTGAGAGAGTGATAAGTGCTATAGAAGTTTCCCCAAAGAATGCAGCGGCAGAATAACTTCCTAACCCTTAATTCATCAGCCCTTTGCAATTTTTCAATCTCAAACTTGTCCCATCGCGAAGTCGAAGTATCTAAAATGGTATTAACCGCAACTATTTTCTCCCTCTACAATAGACTCTTGCTTTTCGCTCTCATTCTGTGAAGATGCTTTTGCTTTAATCACCGCTTCCCGAAAGCCTAAAACCAGTAAAATATTGGCAAGTGTCAAGAATAATTCCGCAGAACCGTGCAGCCAATCGACATTTGCTAGCGACTCGTTGTAGGCAACTTTTGCATAAATTGCGGCGGGAATAGTCACAGCCACAAACACCAGAGTCCCGTAAAACCCTATCAAAGCTAAGCGAGGTGTTTTTCCCGATCGAGTCAAAAACCAGAGAAATCCCAAGTAGGGAAATAGAGACAGTACAAATAAAGTTTCTTTGGAAATCATTAGTAATTGTTCGTTCAGTTGACAATTGATAGTTTATATTATGTACGGTCGATCGATCGCAATCAACCGGACATGATATGACAGATGAGGGCGACCTCTACCTGGAAGGCATAGAATGGTCGCAATCAATAGTCTTCTTTGAATTTCTCCCTAAAAGGGAGAGGCTTTAAACCAATTCTTTTTGGTAATGAACCAGAGACTACGATCGAATTGAAAATTATTCACAATAAGTTTTAATTTTTAAGTTTTCATATTTAAATTTACCAGCCAAAAAACACACACACTGCTGCATACGACCGTCGTGAATCTTCCCAAATTTTAGAGTAAAATTCCCGATCCGGTGATTCGCGGCGCTGCAAGTAAATCTCTCATTCTTCAATTCTTTAATTTCAAATATACTGACATATCGACCCGTTGCTCTAGAACTGCTACAGACTCACCCAAGCTCATAGCTGAAAACCAAAGTTGCAGCAGGTCGTCAGTATTCAAAACCCTTCACCTACGCGAAGACAAAACCCGTAACTCTTCCCCTAACACCGTTTTTAGAATAACACATCTTCAATTCTTCCAATCTTTTAATTGTCCCTCTACCCACTACCCAGCAATTAAAAGCCGATACATATCCAAACTTTTTGCTCTGCTAGGAATCAAGCAAAGATAGTTCAAAACTTCTAAATCCAAGCTTGGTTTTCTATCTGCTGCAATAATTTCCTTGAGCTTAGCATCAAAATCAAAACTCGGGCCGCAATCCCAAACTTTTAGTTCCAAGTGTCCGTCAAACACGGTAATTTCTAGTTGAACGGGAGTTTCTACTGGCAGATTTTTGTGAGCGTGGCGAACTGCATTAATAAAACCTTCAGCTAAAGCTAACTGAAGCTGGAACCAAACTTCATTGGGTAGCGATAAATCTTTTAATTGCTCGAACCAATCCATAACTATAGTTAAAGCATTGACCTCTGTGTTGACTTGCAGGCTCATGTGTTGAACAGAAGTTTCATAAAGCTCTGCTTCCTGGTCTGTTTCATTCTGCCAATCCCATCTATTTAATAAATTCATTAATCCATCTAAAGCTTTAGAATTTTTTTTATTTGGCTCTTTGTTGCGACCTTCTACTTCGTAACTTTTGCTGAGTGACAAACAATTTTGACCGTCGAGAGTCCGGGTGTAGCTTAACTCGTCTGCAATCTGCCACATCAGTTTGATGCCTCTGCCACTTTCTGCCAGTTCGTCTATGTTGTTCAACATTTATTTTCCCTGTGTAAAAGTATTAATTTTTAGCGATGTTCTGACCGATCGAGCCAAGTTGTTGTATTTTATACTTGCTGGCTCGGTATTATTTCGCGCTCACACCAGAATGCTATCTTTTTTATAGAACGTAAGGCATCAGCAATATGTCTTAAGAGTCTAAGCCAATTGGCTTATTTATCGATCGCCTGTACGGACAAAGTTCGCCCCCCTGAGCAAAATCTTGCTGCCGCGAGTACCAATATTTATGCAATACCCCCCGCCAGCTATTTATCCCAGCCGTCGCCAGCTCAAAAATGCAAGGCATTCAGCGCCCGCACAGCTACGCTCCTTTGGAAGTTGCAAGGGAGTGTAGCTGTGCGCGAGCTCATCCTAAAAGCCTAAGTAATATCCGCAAGTGCGATCGCGCCGACCAATCTTACACCCTCAGCACACTAAACTAGGACTGGCACCAACAACCCGGCTTCTGTGAGAAATATTGGGTTTGACAGCGCCAAATCAACCGATAAACCCTATTTTTAGCCCGCGCGTCATTCTAGCAGACGACTCGGCGCGCGATCTCCAAGACTTACCAGACTTGGGCCAAGTCTGTTATGTTCGAGAGAGAAAGAGATGAGCTGTTGTGCATCCTAATTGTGTATGGTGATTGAGGGGGAAAGGGGCTATAACGGCTTGCTTCGGCTCCCTTCGGCTTAGCGAGCGGGTAAAGACGGGGAGAAGGGGAGAGGGGGAGAAGATTTTTGATCGATCGTCGAAATATACAATTTAAATGCACAACAGCTTAGAAGGTGAAAGAGGGAAAAAGAAAAAGGATTTTACAACGTTTGATTGGGAATTGAAATATACAATTTAAATGCGCTACACCTTATGACCAAAATCAAACTGACAATTCTAGCAGCTATATTACTACTTCCATTTTGTGCAGCCGTTCCCTTACAAGCTCAAAATCTGTCTTTAGTCAAGCGGCTGCTAGCAACCAGAGGATGTCCCGGATGCGACTTATTTGGCGCTTCCTTGAGCCGTGCAGATTTGTTCGGCGCTTCCTTGAGCCGCGCCACTCTCAGCAGGGCTGACTTAGTTGATGCCGACTTAACTGCGGCTGATTTAATTGAAGCTAATTTAAACAACGCCAACATGAGAAATGCCTTTTTGGCCTACGCCGACCTCAGCAAAGCCGACATGAGCAGGGCCGACATTAGGGAAGCAAACTTAGAAAATGCCAACCTCAGCGAGAGTTCTCTTCAAGAAGCATCCCTCAAGCTGGCTAACTTAAAATGCAGTAATTTGAGCGCCGCTAAACTAAGTCGAACCGATCTGAGAAATGCCGATTTAACTGGTGCGAATCTCAGCGGTGCAGACCTCCAAGAAGCTGATTTAAGCGGTGCAAATCTCAGCGGTGCAGACCTCAGAGCGGCCGATTTGACCGATGCGAGATTGAACAAAACTAATCTCACAGATGCCAATCTTTGCGGCGCAAAGATGCCGAACCGAAAAACCTCTCGGCGAGGCTGCGAAATTAACAAACAACAACCGATTATTACAAACAATTACTGTAATTACTGCTATCCAATCAAGGATTGGTGGCTGAATGTTTTAAGGTTGAATTAAGCGGTAGAATCTCTAGATATTCCTTTTTCCTGATTGGCGATCGCGCTTGAAAACCTAACAACCGGGTTTCTTGCTATATTTCTCGTTACCAAACCCAAAAATCTAAAAAATCAGGTTTCTCACCCCAATGCGCCGCTAACTATTACCAACTCAACTGGTGCGCCGTGCATACCCTACAATAACTAGAATCACTGTTAGCGCCAACAGCTTTTATCTATTTTGGAATATCCCAAAATTGGCTTAATCTTTGCAGATATTCTGCGCCGCCGATTTCTGCAACATTATTGTGACCTCCACCAGGAACCATGTAAAGCTGTTTGGGTTCGGGTGCTGCATCAAACAGTTTTTTGCTCATTTGGGATGGAACTACACTGTCAGCATTCCCGTGAATAAATAGCACCGGCATTTGCAGGCGATCGACTTTTGATAGAGAATCAAACCGCTGAGTCAGCAAAAAATCGATCGGAAACATCCAAAACAGCCGTTGTCGGAAATCTACCATTTCCCGCACCGAAGTAAAAGAACCCTCCACAATTAACCCCGCCACCTCCGGGTGGCGCACTGCCAGATCGATCGCAATTGCCCCTCCCAAAGAATGCCCGTAGATATAAATTTGATTCGGGTGAATCCCGCGCTGTTTCACCAAATAATCCCAAGCAAATTCAGCATCCTCATACACCCCAGATTCGCTCGGAAAATCGCCCTGGCTTTTTCCATAACCGCGATAATCGATCGCAAATACCGACACACCCAACTGATGAAATCGATTAGCGTGTTCGACAGTTGATCCTAAAGTTGAACCGTTACCGTGCAGGTACAAAACTACCCCCCCTAACCCCCCCTTGTTGGGGGGAACCGGAACGGCTTCTCGGCGGCTAAGGGGGGTTTCCGATGGGTTAACCCGAGCGGCTTCTCTTACTTCCCCCGGAACCTTGCGGGAGTTTTCCGAGGCAGGAATCCACCACCCGTGCACGGTTTCCACCGCGCCTGTTTTAGTAGGAATTGGCAGCAAAACATCTTGATATTTCAACTGCCAATCATCGGGCGTAGTTTCGATCGCCCGCGCCGGAACAAAGATAAACTTACCTTGCGTGGCCCATAGAAACAGACAAACAGCAGAATAAGCGATCGCCAAAACTGTCCCAAAAGTTATTAGCGATTTAGACAATAGCAATACCAGAAAATTGTTCATAGAAAATAGGGCACGCTGGAAATTAGAGATCGGTCAACAGCTAAGGGCGAATGACTAATTCAAACAATTAGCCAAGATCGATTACTAACTTCCACCGTCCAGTTCCGCCAAGTTTGAAAAATTAATCCAAGTCAGGGCGGTGCAAGTGCCAATTCGTAGACTGTTCGTAAGCATGAGCTACTTGAAACAACCTAGATTCTTGCAAAACATTACCAATCAGTTGTATGCCCACCGGCAGTCCTTTATCATCAAATCCGCAGGGCAAACTCAAAGCTGGCAAACCAGCCAGATTCACCGGAATAGTCATCAAATCTGACAAATACATACTCAGCGGATCGTTGAATTTTTCTCCAGCCTTAAAGGCCGTAGTCGGAGCAGTGGGACAGACCAAAACATCAACTTGAGAAAAAGCTTTTTCAAAGTCTTCTTTAATCAAAGTCCGAACTTTTTGAGCTTTGAGATAATAGGCGTCGTAATATCCAGCCGACAGCACGTAAGTGCCGATCGCAATCCGGCGTTTAACTTCCGCACCGAACCCTTGAGAGCGAGTTTTGGCATACATATCCAAAAGATTGTCGGCATCGGGCGATCGGAAACCGTATTTTACTCCATCATATCGCGCCAAATTTGCCGAAGCTTCCGAGGGAGCAATAATGTAGTAAGTGGGCAAACCGTAGCGGAAGCGGGGACAAGAAATGACTTGAATTTCTGCGCCCAATTGTTGAAATTGCTCGATCGCCTTAGTAACAGCGTCTTTAACCCCAGAGTCCAGCCCTACACCAAAAGTTTCTTTAATTACACCAATTCTAATCTGACCCTTCGGTCGCAAACTGGGTCTTAAAGCTTGAGCGTAGTCAGGAATTGGGACATTAAGACTCGTGGAATCTCTCGGATCGTAACCGGCGACGGCCCCCAACAAAATCGCCGCATCCTCAACAGTCCGACCAAAGGGCCCGATTTGATCCAGAGAAGAAGCATAGGCCACCAAACCGTAACGAGAAACCAACCCATAGGTCGGTTTCAGCCCCACCAAGCCACAAAAAGCAGCAGGTTGGCGGATCGAACCCCCAGTATCCGAACCCAAGCTCGCGACGCATTCTCCGGCGGCTACCGCTGCGGCAGAACCGCCAGAAGACCCTCCGGGTACGCGCTCCAAGTCCCAAGGATTCGCGGTAACTTGATAGGCAGAAGTTTCAGTCGAGCTCCCCATTGCAAACTCGTCCATATTCGCCTTACCCACAATCACCGCACCGGCGGCTTTGAGTTTGGAGACGACGGTTGCATCGTAGGGAGGCACAAAATTCTCCAAAATCCGAGAGGCGCAGGTTGTGGGAACGCCATCGGTACACATATTGTCTTTAACGGCGATCGGGATGCCGGCCAAGGGCCCAATTTCCTCACCGGCGGCGATTTGGGCATCCACTTTGTGGGCCTGGGCCATTGCGCTGTCTGCCGTCACGCACAGAAAGCTTTTCAACTTCGGCTCTAGCTGGGTAATTCGGTCTAATGTTTCTTGAGTAATTTCCACAGCAGAGCGTTCTTTATTGACCAGTTGTCGGTGCAACTCGCGGATGGATGCCATGCTCGTACCTTTATCATTTCTACTTTCGGCCACTTAGTCAATATAGCTGGCAATTGCACTCGCTTACAGCCTCTTCCTTATCTGCGTCTACCTGCGTGCATCTGCAGTCAAAAACAGCCACCTAATTTGCCACCACGATCCCCAGGAAAAAAAATTCATCCGGAATTGTCCCCAAAACCAGAGATATATGCTAAGAAGTTCCCGATGCCCCGTTGGAGGAATGCCACCTAAAGCTCACCTAGAATCTCACCTGACGGCAGAGGAACTCAAACTTCGCTACCGGCAGGCACAAAACACCACAGAGTCCCGCCGCTGGCACTTGCTGCTCTTAGTTTCCCGAAATTGGACTATCAAAGAAGCAGCCCAAGTCGTAGGTCTCAACTACGACTACGCCAAAGAAATTGTCCAGCGCTACAACCGAGAAGGGCCCACCTCTGTGAGAAACCGCAGCGGAGACCGCAAGCCCCCTCCTGCAAAATCCTTGCTGAGTCCAGAACAGCAAGAAGAACTGCGACAAGCGCTGCAAGGCCCTGCCCCCGATGGCGGAGACTGGACAGGGCCTAAAGTAGCTCTCTGGATTGCCGAAAAGATTGGTATCGATCGTGTCTGGCCCCAACGCGGCTGGGATTACCTCAAGCGGTTGGGTGTTGACTGGCGGCGGCGCAAAAAGTAGATTGTTCGCAATATTTTAGAGGGAGTCGATCGCACTCAATGGCGATCGACTCCCTTTATTTTTGCATTGGCCCGCGCAGGGCATTGGCCCGCGCAGGGCATTGGCCCGCGCAGGGCATTGGCCCGCGCAGGTCATTAGTTATTGGTCAAAAGAACAGGTGCGTCGCTCGATCGATTGTTGCTCTTTGTTGAGGATTGTCGATGTATCCGCACCCTACCGCTAAAATCCCAAATCTAAAATCTAAAATCTAAAATCTAAAATCTAAAATCGTTTGACTCTTGTAACAATAGCTGCTTAGATTGAATTTGGTTGTGTTGAGGATGTCGAATATATGCGAGGAATCGGGCGTTTTTTGTCGATCGCAAACAAGATGGCTGCAGTAGTCGCTGGCATCGGACTGGTTCAGGTGTTAACCATCGCCAGTTCATTCTCTCAATCATCTAACCCGCGTTCCCTAGACGAACTCTACAAAATTCGCGATCGGCTCGTCACCGAATTAGAACAACCAGCCTCTCCCTCCCCAGAACCAACCCTGCTTTCCGGCTTAATTCCCCTCGGAGGCAATCCCCAAGAAAAACTGATACAACAGTTGCAAGCAGTAGATGTTCAAATATTAGTAGAACAGAGAGCTAACGACAATTTGCAGCAAGCAGTCCGCTTAGCCAACCGAGCCGTAGAAACTGGAAAACAGCCAAATCAGTCGCTCGAATCTTCGCAACAAACTCAATTTTTGTGGCACCAGGCGCTCAACAACTTGCAGGAAGTTCCCCAAAATTCCTTTTTAGCTCCTTTCAAAACATCAAAAACTCAAGAATACCGGGAAAACTTCACAGCAGCCACCTCTCAAGTGCGGCAAGCAAAATCAGATTTTTTGGCTGAGGTGGCTCGCGAAAGCGGTTTGTCAGAGAAGGCTTCGATCGGCATTTGCCACCTGTCTAGAGAGTGCGTGAACCTGCGGGGCGATGTGCCTCCTGCCAGCCCGGCCAGCTTAATTAAACTGCCGATTGCTGTCGCCCTGATGCAAAAAGTCGAACAAGAAAAAATCAGTCTAAACCAGGAAGTATTCGTCAATCGGGGTAATTTTACCGAAGACTCAGCGACGAAGATTGTGTCCGCTAAAAATTACCCGTTGAAGACACTGTTAGAAGAAATGATCGATCGCAGCAGCAATACTGCCACCAATCAACTGATCGATTATGTAGGTTCCGATTATATCAATCAATTCTTAGAAAATCGCGGCTACCAAGTAACCCGCGTCAACTTCAAATTAATGGGCGAAAAAATTATGCCCTCCAATCCCGGTTCTGGCCCCAACCGCTTGACTGCTAACGAACTAACCGAAATGATGGTGCAAATTTACAACGGCGAAACACCCGGTGCTAAACTGTTAGTAGAAACTCTCAACCGCCAGTACGATCGCGCTTTGGGATTTGCCGCCCTGCAAGGAACTAAAGTTCAGTGGTTGGGCGAAAAAACTGGCGAAAATTCCCTGGTGCTAGGCACAACTTTAGCGATGAACATTGACGGCGAAGCCTACGTGATGACTGTGATAGACAGTCGCAGCAGCGGCGATTTACAAATCCGCAACTCTATTTCTAAGATTGCCGATTATATTAGTAAAAATCCCAGTTTTTAACCAATCTGGAGCTAGGTTCACCAAAATACAAATTTGGTTCAAGCATCAATCCTCGACGCTGCTAAAAGCTCATCCCACAAATCCTGCTTTTGATTGCTATAGCAACCGCCAAGACGATGAGAAGTTCCTTCTTCCTTCTTCCCTCGGACTGATGACGTTGGACGGAAAGCTCCGGGGGGACAGCAAAACATGACTAATGACTGATGACTAATGACTAATGACTGATGACTGATGACTGTTGACTTCTTCCTTCTCTTAAAAATGCCGCATCAAAAGCTCAGTGTTTCTGTCAAAGGCGAAGGATTTCCTATTCTTTGCTTGCACGGACATCCCGGTTCCGGCAATTGTATGTCAGTGTTTACAGAACACCTCTCAAAGCGCTTTCGGACGATCGCCCCAGACTTGCGCGGCTACGGCAACAGCCGCACCTCCAATCCCTTTGAAATGACCGACCACCTCCTCGATTTAGAAGCACTTTTAGACCGATTGGGAGTCGATCGGTGTTTGGTTGTCGGATGGTCTTTGGGAGGGATTTTAGCCCTGGAATTAGCTATGAAATATCCCCAGCGAGTCACGGGTTTGATTGTGCTGGCATCCGCAGCCAAACCGCGAGGGAGTCACCCTCCGATCTCTTGGCAAGATAACCTTTACACTGGTTTAGCCGGAATCATCAATTGGGTGATTCCCGGTTGGCAGTGGAATATTGATACTTTTGGCAGGCGATCGCTCTTTCGCTACTTGATCCAGCAGCATACAGCCACGCCTTACCGCTACTTGGCACGGGCAGGTACTCCCGCCTATCTCCAGACTTCCGGCGCGGCTACAAAGGCTTTAAATACCGCTCTCAGAGCCGGATACGATCGACTGCAGCATCTCGGCGACATTCAATGTCCCTGCTTGGTGCTGGCTGCTGAGGGCGATCGACACATCACCTCCGCATCCAGTTTAGAAACAGCCCGCCACCTCCGCGATTGTCAGTGGGAGTGTTATCGGAATACAGCCCATTTGTTTCCTTGGGAAATTCCCGATCGGGTAATCGCAGACATCGATCGCTGGATTGAGAGTAACCCCCAAGCAGTTAGCTAAAGTTATGAACTTATATCATGTCCAGTCGATTACCATCACAAAAACACTGCTAACCAATTTTATCGCTGTCAATCGACATGACATCAATTCCGGTTGCACTCATACATGATGTTAACTGTTAACAGTCAACAGTCAACAGTCAACAGTCAACGCCTGAATTTACTATTCTGATGAAGAGAGGATTTGATCTGACACGATATTATGTCTATCGTTTGCGTTTGCATCCGAATTAAAAAGTGCGATCGCCGAATCGTACTGTGGTATGATTCCGATGTTACCGGAACTTAATTTACAACTGGCGCACTCAAAATTTCCCTGCTTCTACTGACTGATCAAAGCAGGTAACAACCCTCCATCACCAAACTTTCCCAAATCATCTGCAACAGTCAAATTAATAGGTTTGCAGCGTTGAATCGAAACACCAACACCTTCTGCACCTTCATTTTCTATGTCTTCTACATAACCTGCTTTTGCAGCTTCCGCCTCTCCATCGGTCAAGAAGGGGCCAAAATAGTAAATGCACCGCGGCGTTGAAGTTTTAACTTCAACCCACCAAGCCAATCCGAAAACATTGAGCAAGCTAATCAAGAATTCTTTCATCTGCTTTTTTAATTTATTTGACGGTGTTTTCACGGTGCTGCGGGCAACACCTGCGCTTTTGTTATTTACTCGGCTGTGCCACTCCTACTAAAAACTCATTTAAACCTATTTAAAGCCGATATCTAAATAGATTTGCACGTAGGGGAAAGGCCCCTTCTACTTTCGCCGGAACAACTAACGAAAGCCGATCTGCTATCCTTACTTGTTCAGGGAATGCAGCCCCAAAATGAGGGGCTGCATTCACCTATTATTTTATCGCCTTAACTGCCGATCGACTGGGAACAACAAAAGTGGGTTGTAATCAGATTTATCTGTTGTTTATTCAGCTTGAATTCTAATTCAATTCCCGACATGGTGTTTTCCCAGATGACATTGTACCGGCATTGTCCTAGTAATGTGTAAGTAGCTACAGAGACCGATCGCCCGGATTGAGCTGCTTACATCAATTACTCTGTTGTACACTTTTTTTCAACGACCTTCAAGATCCGTGTACGTGAAACTTTTTGGGCCCCCGCTGGCGGTAAATTTCGTATAAAGCCATCCCCGTTGCTACCGACACATTCAGGCTAGGAGTCTTTCCCCTTAAAGGAATTGAAACTAATCCGTCGCAGCCGCGCTGTATCAAAAGGCTCAAACCATCAGCTTCACCGCCCACAACTAAAACAGTCGGCCCGGAGAACTTGATTGTCTCTACCGAGTCACCAACCCCTGCTGCAGTGCCGTAAATCCAGAATCCAGCCTCTTTCAATTCTTCCAGCGCCCGGTTAAGATTGACAACCCTCGCCACTGGCAGGTTTTCCAATGCCCCTGCTGCGACTTTTCTCACTGCCGAGGTAATCCCGACGGCCCGCCGCTGCGGAATCACAATGCCCTGAGTTCCTAACGCTTCTGCGGTGCGAACGATCGCCCCTAAATTGTGGGGATCGTTAAGTCCTTCTGCTACCACAATCACTGGATCTTGGCAAGCGGCCTTAGCATTGGCGATCAGGTCAGTCAAATCCAAGTATTCGTAAGCTGACACTTGGGCGGCTACACCTTGATGGTTTGCCTTCCGCGTGATGTAGTCGAGGCGCAAATCATCAACTTCATCGATGATGCTGCCGTTGGCCTTGGCTTCGGTTAGCAAGCTGTGAAAGCGCGGATCGTAGCGCAGGTGCGGGACAACCCAGATCCGGTTGAGCACTTGGTTGCTTTCTAAAGCCGCTTGCACTGCATGGCGGCCGTAAATCATGTCGTCTGTGTTTGCGTCTGGTTGCACGACGGTATTTGAGGCAGTGTCCACAGGGCGAGTGTCTGTCTCTTTGTCTCTGTCTCTGAAATGATAGCCCCGGAATTCCCGCGGGCTGCTATCTCCGTCTCTGTTTTTGTCTTTGTCTCTGTCTTTGTAAAAATTGCCCCGGGAATCCTGCGGGCTGCTGTCTCTGTTTTTGTCTCTGTCTCTGTCTCGGAAATTGTTGCGGGCTGGCTGCGGGCTGCTGTCTCTGTCTCTGTCTCGGAAATTGTTGCGGGCTGGCTGCGGGCTGCTGTCTCTGTCTCTGTCTCGGAAATTGTTGCGGGCTGGCTGCGGGCTGCTGTCTCTGTCTCGGAAATTATTGCGGGCTGGCTGCGGGCTGCTGTCTCTGTCTCGGAAATTATTGCGGGCTGGCTGCGGGCTGCTGTATCCGTCTCTCTCTCCGTCTCTGTCTCTGTCCCTGTCTCTGTAAAAATTGCCGCGGGATTCCTGCGGGCTGCTGTCTGCGTCTCTGTCTTTGAACTGTCGGCGCGCGGAGGGTTGGCCGTCGCCATCGACATTCCGTTTGAAAATTGCTCGCACGGGCATTTCTCGGGATTGGGGAGAGAAAGTCGATCGCTTTTGAGGCGCTTCTACTCCGCGAGTGTCGGGAGAGGGCTTGCGTTCAAAGCGGGGAGAGGAGGATTGCGAGTCTTGACGGCGGCCTTCGCTTCTGAATGGCTTGCTGTCGGAATTCGATCGCGAGGAGTTTGGTTTGGTAAATTTTCTCATGGGTTTATGATTGCAGTTAGAGCGATTTGAGATTTGAGATTTTGGCTTGAGAAACCAATCTTAGGAATTTGGGATTTGAGATTGGCAGGTTTGGGATCAAAGATTTTTCTGGTGAAAGTTGCTAGTTGATAAGCTTGATCTGCATACATAAATTTCGATCGATCTGTTAAGCGCAGATTGCAAGCGGATACACACAGAGGGACGCAGATAATTCATTGGAGTCTGGGATGCACAGTGCAACTGAAGTCTAATCACTCCATCGGTAGCGACAGTTTTTAGGTGGTAGTCACAAAACGCAAGTCCTAAGCCGATTCGTGACCTCAGACACCCGGTTTCTTCCGATATTTATTGTCAAGCGCCACTAAATTTTCTCGACAACCGGGTTTCTAGCCCCCGCTCGATCGTAATCCCTGAAACTGTCGCTACGTATCGATCGCCGGTCGATCCTGTTTGCGCCATCGATTTTTGGGCTTTTTTAGGTAGGTTTGCGGTGGAATTAATGATTAATCCGCTGTCCTTCGCAACTATTAACTGCTAGATACTTTCAGTTTCTAGCTCTAAAAGTCCCAAAATTTCCGTCAATCTTTCGGAATCGGTGAGGTACAAATATCCGACCAAAGTTTCTAAGCTGCTGGCTTGTTGGTAAATCTCTGGATCGGCTCGCTTGGAACGGCCGGATACGGCATTGCGCCCGCGCTTGACAATTGCTAATTCTGTACTGTTCAAATAAGGAGAGATCGATCGCAAGTGACGCGCTTGAGTTTCGGCTCGTACTTGTCCCACCACCAATTCGTGATAAGCTTGCAATCTTTTCGGCGGTACTAAGTACGAGCTCCTAATGTAGAGTTCGTATACTGCATCTCCCAAATATGCCCAGGCGGAGGGCGATATCCTTTCTATTTCTGCTGGTGTCGCCCTCTCCGCATACTGTCGATTTAAACTGATATCAGTCAGGCTCAATTTGAGTCCATCATCTGCGGTAGGCGACATACTTTTTTAAATAAAACTTCCGCACAGCTTGGTTGTTCTAGTCCTTTGACATTTTTGTCTTCGATCACGCTAGGCAATTATAGCTTTCACAGGATTGCGAGCATCTCGATCGCGAAAAAGCTCTCTAATTTGCCGATCGCGATCGCACCGACTCAAAAACACTTTTTACACTTATCGCAACGCTCCCCTTCTTATACCATTTTTCTGTCTGTTTGCCACACATATTTTGCTGTTCCTCCACCGGATCTCAAAGTATCAGGGGAATTTGCAGCTTGCGCGTGTCGCAGCTTCTCGGAAAATTAGTATTTTTTTGCCCGTAAAACTATAAAAATTTGCTATCCAGCGTTGAGAACCGGATAGCTAATTAAATCCACCTTTGCATCAAGTATCCTTGACGTTTTTTACCGCATCATCAACCGTTGGCTGCAAAGACAAAAATTTCTCTAAGCGAACCAGTTTAACAGTCTGAGTTACACGGGGATTTGAGACAATTTGCAATGTTCCTTCCAAGGTTTGGGCTTTCTTGACAAGTTGTACAAGTGCGCCCAAGCCGGAACTGTCCACAAAGTCTATTTTAGACAAGTCCAAAATTACGTGTTTTGGGCCATCGTCTATACATTTGCTTATTACCTTCCGAAAAGTGGCCTCAGAAAAAGCGTCGAGCAGGCCAGTCAGGCGAAATAACTGATAGTTATTCTTGACTTCGCGAGTGCCTCTGAGGCTAACGGTCAGGGTCAATGGCTCAGAAATGACACCCTCCTAGCTAAATATGACTAAAAGTCGAGGCTTCATTATAGGAGTTTTTTGGTTTTTTGTCTACAGTTTTTTGGTCGTCAGCGATCGGTCAGGAGTCGTTAGTCATTAGTCAGAGGCTCTCTACACCAAGAGCCTTTGAGAGACGAGCAATTGCAAAAATAGCTATGACGGGCGAGGAGGATCGTCCCACAAAAATGATTTTTTCTTGTGGGGAGTAGGGTGCGCCGTCCCGCCTGCTGGAAAATTCGCTCAAAACAACTGAGGCAATTCCAGCCCGATGACTGCGGACTGATGACCAATAACCGAAAGCGAGGGGGACAGCACTAATGACCAATGACTAATGACTAATGACTAATGACTAATGACTAATGACTAATGACTAATGACTAATGACTAATGACTAATGACT